>RFQR01000019.1 GCA_009924895.1 bacterium | reverse complement strand
TGTTGCTGTTGCTGGGGCTGTTGCTGTTGCTGTTGCTGTTGCTGGGGCTGTTGCTCTGCTGGTGCAAACGGTATATCATCCGTATCATCATCTTCTAAGGAAATCTGCGCATTCTCTGGAATAGACGGCTTTGCAATTCCAACATTCATATTTCCTATTTTTAATAAGACTCCATCCTCTTTTGGTGCCACCTCTGCGGGCTTAACCTCTGCGGGCTTAACCTCTGCAGGTTTAACCTCTGGTTCCTCTACTGCACCCAACCCTGTCAAATCATCTGGTCGAACATCCTCTTCTTCTGCCGGGGGAAGAAAGGCTGGAAGCATTGTTTCTGGAAGAATACGCTGAGGAAGAGGTTTCTCCAACAGGGCCCGTTCCTGTTCTTCTGTCATTTCATTCATAGGGGGAGGACGAAAGATTTTCACATCTTTATCTGTCAATACGCGCATTCCCATATTCAAATACGTATTCATTTCTTGATCCAATAACTTGAAGGCATATGGAACTTCAATCTTTGAAAAACTCACCACACTTCGTTTTGTAGGCGGCAAAATCTCCAATGTATTCACAGAATCTCCAATATACTTCACTGGCCCATCACACATAGGACATATATAGAGTTTGTCACGCTCATTATAAATAGGAATCGTCCCACACCCATTGCAAATAATTGTATCATACCCATCCGCCCGTTTCATATATGTTTCACGCAGGAAATCCGAAGTGCCATGAGCCAAGATTGCATCACGCTCCATTTCTCCAATACGCAACCCTCCCTGTGCCCCACGCCCTCCTGTCGGTTGATGCGTCCTCTGTTCTCGCCGCCCCTCCCCCCGCGCATTCCATTTATCCTCTGGCATGTGCTTTAATCGCATCGTATACACATTCCCTATAAACATCTTTGTTGGAATCATTTTCCCCTGCATTCCATCATACATGAGCTCTTCCCCAAATGGCTCCATCCCCAGTTCATCGCGTAAGACCTTTCCAATCGCCTCCACAGGACTCCCGTCATTCATAAACAGCGTCCCGTTTCCTACAGTTCCTAGACCCGCCGCCGCCTTTCCTACAAGTGCCTCAATCAATTGCGCAACCGTCATACGAGATGGAATTGCATGAGGATTCATAATCATATCTACTGGAATACCGTCCCTCGTCCGCGGCATATCATATCCACGAATCAACATACCAATCGTCCCCTTTTGCCCATGCCTATTGGAGTTACCCGTCCAGATATGTGCAGAGTTTTCATGCATGTGTCGAACTAAAAATATTCCAGAAGGCACTGTCAGACAATGCACACTCTTAAACGGACTCTCTATCCTATATGATTTGGATATAGGCCAATACGTATCTCCTACCATTTCATACGTCTCTGTCGCATCATATAGATGCTTTGCTTTCATACATATGTGTTCGCCGCGTGTATTCCGAACATACATGCGATGTTCAGGCGACACTATAATATGCGCCTGCGTCTCATCGCCAAACACATATACAGAGCCACTGTGCTCAAAAGACATGACTTCTGTAGGATGAACAAACTCCTGGGCTCCTGTCTTTTTATTGCGTTGAACAACTTCCATCGTAGGATGGATTGCATCAATCGCTACCCATCCATCTTTTGTAAGCACTTCGTGATCCGGTGTCAGACAGAACTTATCCCCCAACTCAGGAACTCTTTCCTGCACCACACGCACTTTTACCATAACATGCCCCAAGTTATTCACGGTAATAGACACTTTCTCTACACGCCCCCGTGTCCATACTTGCGCCGTTTTAGATGCATCTGTCATATCACCACTCTGTGATTGTAAATACATGCCGACTAATACAGTGGTCTCATCTACCATTTCACCTGTACGAATGATTCCACGCTCATCAAGTTTTGTATAGTCTATACCTGGACGCAACGATGTCCATCCAGGTATACGCGATGGATTCCCTATACGTGTTTTACCACCGGTCATTGGGTCGTCTTCTTCAAATGCCTCATACGCCCTATAACACGTGCTTCGAAACATGCCGCGCGAGAATGAATCCGCATTCATTACAATACCATCGTCCTGATTATATCCAGTAAAGGAGCCCATCGCTAAAATCAAGTTCGTGCCATATCCCATTTGACCATCTGCCAAATAATCATAATATAGGGTTCGCACAATAGGCGCTTGAGGATAACATAAGACGTGCACCTGATTATCAAAACGATTCATAAAGTTGGATGCATATACAGAAACTCCCTGTTTGCTCTGTGAATCGCCCAACTGATTACGAGGCGATTGATTATGATTTGCATACGGAATCATACTTGTAAGTAAACCTACAATGGTGCTAGGGTGTATTTCCATGTGGGTGGTATCCGCCTTGATATATTCCGGAAAGTTGGCAACAAATATTTCATTCATTTCGTATGGGTCCACATACTCGACAACACCTGCATCGCCCCCCAGTTTTTGAATATACGTTTCAAGCTTGGGCGACTCTTCCCCTGCAAGAGGATCTATAAACCCCCCCTGATATATACTACGCTTAATTGTTTGAGGAAACACACCTAATACGAGATCCCTCCACGTTTTGGCACGTTGCAACGCATCTATCGGCAGTTTCCCATCTTTTCCTAAATGAATCAGAGGTCTTAGCGGGCGACCTTCGTCCAAATAGATAAATACACGCCTGTCACGAATACTGAATCCTACAGAAGAAGTCGCAGGGAGACATCCGGTCCATTTCATCACTTTTAACGCATCACGTAGCGCAATAGGACGGAGTGTATACCCAATAATACCCGAGTTTACAAAGACAGGAACTGATAAAGATATAATACTTGGCGTAGTCTCGTGACAGGGTATCACATCTCCACGCGTCAAAAGCCACTTGATACATGAGGCGGGATTTGTGGCAACCGAAATGGCCGTCAACATACTCATATTTTTGGTAATACCAATACTCGCCCCAGCAGGTGTTTCACTTGTGCAAAAATACCCATATTGACTTGTATGTAGGCGACGAGGTCCGGGCAGTTTCATTCCAGTATCAAAATCAAGAACGATGCGACGACAGTGCGACATAAAATCAAGATAAGAGAGGCGTGAAAGGGATTGGATGACACCGGTCTTTTCCTCTCCCACCCCCGCACCAGACCCACTCGACCACTTCCCTTTGAACGCACGCATGATTCCGATGGTCAAATCCCTCGCCTTTGCTGCATCCCGAGGCTCCCCGTCTAGCTTTCCCCCCCGTAATAGCTGTCCCATGACTCCCTGTAGAAAGAGGTTGGCATATTTATCACCCTCGTATATACCCTTATTATAGTTATACTCCCTATCGAGGGATAGACGAATCGCCTTCCACCAAACGGAATATACGCCCTGAAACATCATGCGCGTGAGGATGCCGGATGTCAAGCATCGCTGGTTACGAATATCATCGCGGTCGGTAGGTGGGTCTATTCCCGCTTTCACCCGAAGAATACGGCGCACACATTCTCCTAGAAAAAACGCACGAGCTTTTGGTCGATTCTCTATATGAATAAATAGTTCATTGTGCAAAATATTGAGAACGTGGGCTTCCGAGAATCCTTTCGTTAAAACTTTTATATATTGAACCGCTGAAAAGGTGTCGTAAAATGGGAAGGCGTCTAAGATAGATTCGTGTAATATGGGCTCTAACATTTTCGTTTCCATCGCATCTGCATCAGGAAGTATGACGCGTAGAATATCTTCGTCACTTTGAATACCAAGGGCGCGAAAGAGAAGAAACACGGGCACGGGTTCTCGAACAAATGGAATACTTACACGAAGTGTATTGGATACGCGATTATATATGAATGCAACGCGTTTCACATGTCGAGTAGCAGGATTTAAACAGGTGATGGACGAAAAAATAGATACTTTCGGGTCTCGCGCCTGGGGTGTAATATACAATGTATTAAACGCCTGTTCTTGATGTGTAATCAACACTTTTTCAGAACCATCTACAATGAAATATCCTCCATTATCGTATTGGCATTCGCCCACTTCTTTCAAAAAAGTCTGAGGCTTCGCATATAAAAGACAATAGCGACTATGAAGCATAATAGGAATTTTAAAAAGAGGAAATTTGGCAAGATACCCATAGGATGTTGCATCGACCGCAGGATCAAATATCTCTTCACGTGTAACGACACCGCGTCCTCCGGGATTTGGTGATGTATACGTGATGCGCACTACAATATCCGCTTCGACTTGTGCAGAATACGTGAGATTTCGCAATCGCGCTTCATTCGGAAAAAGCAATCTCACTTCTTCAGAATCCTGTAAACTAAGGCTGGGTGAACCAATATACAGTCTATCACCGGCGAGACCGCCAATAAAGACTTCGGCCTTATATTCGTAATATTTACTCCTGGATACTTCGGATACATCGCGACTATCATTCAAGAGCAATATAGGATTTTGAGAATTAATAATGGCAGGTAAATCTTGTGACAAAAACTGGTCATAACTTTCAATATGGTGTCGTGTATATGGATAATCATTCGTTTTGAAATACAGTCTTAAAAGATGCTCGGATAGGGCGCGCGCATCATCACCACGTAATCCTTCCATCCGAAACCTATCTAATCTTAGGTGTGATTGCTCATTATGAGTAGAAGGCGCAAGAACCCTTCGAATCATAGTGTGATGTGCTTACCTTTGGTAAGCCGGTGTCTGCATTATGCTACATGAATTTCAAATGTGTTTGACTGGGATCCGGTGAAGCACCAAGAGGGCGGCCTTGAAGAGAGGTTTGTATATCATTCATAACAGTAGCAGGGGACATGGAAAGAGTAGGGCGCGTTGTGCTTAGAAATGCACCATTTGATATAAGATCGCCACCGACTTGATTGGAACCCATGTCACTTGGAACAGCGGGATTAAATGCATTGAGCCCCACACCCTTTTGTAACTGGTCCTGATTGATTGTATTATAGAAAGAGAGACCGGATGTCACATATTGGGGGAAAGATCCATGCACACCATCTATGCCGGGGCGTGTATGAAAATCAAGGGGTGCGCCTGCAATAGGTGCGCCCCCGTTTTGCGCCTTTCGCGTTTTTCGTCCAACGTGCCCTTTCATTTTTATGTGAAGATATGCCTCGGCGGCTATGGCCTCAACCGGACGCCCAAATATTTCCTTATACACTCCTTGAAATTTTCGAATACGTTGTTTGGGATTTTCAACATCCTTCAAAATCATGGCAGTTTCATGTTCCAATCTATCAAACGATTGTTTCAAAGATGGTATAGAGATAGCGATTGCTCGCTTCTTTCTCGTATTCCTTTTTCTTCGACTCTTAGATGCTTCCACCATTCCTACTTAATAGGGGGAGTTAGATTCCTTTACCGAAGATTGATTCTAGAAGCTCGTCTAAATCGTCATTATTCTTGGGCGCCTTTTTAGCATTATAATAGGAGGGGGCTGGAGGTGGAGGTGGAACAGCAGCGGCAGAGACAGCAGCGGCAGAGGCAGTGGCAGCAGAGGCAGTGGCAGCAGAGGCAGTGGCAGCAGAGGCAGCAGAAGCAGTTCCCGTCGATAGAAGTCCCGTTCCAATGATTTGCGTTAAAGGATTCGTTGCCGTCTGAGGAGATGGAATTATGGTTTGAACAGAAGGAAGGGATAGATTCGAACGAATTCCTATTAAATACAGTATATATCCCACGACGAATACTATTACAATTCCTGTCAAAAGTAATGGGGCAATCCCCGCCGCCGTATTTAACCAGTTCATATTTTTGTATTCACTTGCAAAAAGAGTCCTATGTGTATATATTGCAAATATGAATCCGACGATTGCAAGTATCAAAAGAAAATATAAACTCATCTTTGGAATCACATAAAACGCCATAAAAATGCCAACTATCATAACAGAAAACGGAAGTAAAAATACCCCCATAGCAGTCCCCTCTTTTCCCTTGGAAGATTCTAAATCTTGTCAATCAAATCTATCTGAGTAAGGAAGTGAGTTCTACAACATGTGTTCAGATTGAGAGCATCTAAGACTTTTTTCTCGGGTGTAACTGAAATCTTATTACCATCGAAATATACACGCTGTTCTGCGGATTGTCCTTTGAGTTTCTTCAATTCTCTCTGATATCCACGCCATTTATCTGCAATCGGCTTTCCACATTCAAAACAGCGAATAGGGATGATCATACTATGCTATATGGTTTATGGAAAGTTGCTTCAGCAATTTTACTACCAGCGCGTTCATTTGCCTCCCGGGAATACCATCAGACCCTACAGAAAATGACATCCGTTCTCTATTCAAGTGGGCTCAACTACCAAGGTGGCAACCCTATTGGGCGCGAAGTCCGCGCATTGAAGACGGAGCTGGAGAATCTGAAAAAGGTTGTTGCGGAACTTCGCTCGGGAGGGCTCGCGTCAGCCACTCCTGTTCAAGGACCTCCGGGTCCTCCAGGGCCTACCGGTCCACAGGGTATTCCTGGCACCCCTGGCACCCCTGGCACAAATGGAATGGACGGCGTAGAAGGTGCACCCGGTCCACCAGGCCCACCAGGACCCGCTGGCGCAAATGGCGCAAATGGAGCTCGTGGCCCCACAGGTCCTACAGGCCCCTAATACATTGAAGAATCAACCTGCGAACTGTATCAGTGCCCTCGGGCAATGCTATTAATTTTGATACTTCACGGTATAGTAGATGATTTTCGGAGTAGCTGTGTTTCACACCCGCTCCGTTCACGGAGATGTGACATTTGAAAAAGTCAGTGGCGGTGTAAAAGTTGTTGCAGAGTTCACACGACTCCCTGCCGGTGATCATGGATTCCATATTCATAAGGCGGGGGATTTACGAGGGAAAGGATGTAAAGGGGCCTGTGCCCATTATCATATAGGACCTCCCCAAGACCATGGAGGACCACCTGGATCCAAAGGTCCAAGGCATACTGGCGACTTGGGAAACGTATCCCTACCACAATCCAAAGATCCTAGCATTCGCCAATATACATGGACTCTGAAAAGTGTAGATCCAGAAGATCTCTGGGGGCGTTCCGTCATTGTCCACGAAGACCCCGATGACCTGGGACGCGGCAACGAAGAAGATTCCAAGACAACCGGGCACAGCGGAAAACGTATCGCTTGCGCCATTATAGGGCGAACTATGGAATGCCCTTCCTAAAATTGATATGCTTCGATTCGTATCATACAATATGGATACGTTTCTGAAAAATGTTGCCTCCGCTCTAATAACATATTCAGTTCATTATGTAAGTGTAAAATCTTACAATTCGTTGTGTGTTCCGGATGGAATAAGTGGATATTTCTCCGGCCTCGTCACGATGGGGAGTCCTATTTGCCAAATCGGTATGAAACTTATGAAACATACAGAAGTATCTTATTCAACTATATGTATCATGGGTATATCTAGAATCATTATAGACTACATCACACCTATTGCGCATCAGGAGGATAAAACTGCGTAATATTACCGTGATGTGCCGACAAGCTTGGCACGAATTGTCCGCAACTTTTGCTGTGACACCCGAACCCCTAGCTGTTGTTCCAAATGAATAAGAGTACGTGTAATAGGCATATTTGGATACGCCTTTAATACCGCCTCTATTTTTGCTATTTCCTGTTCCGTCGTTTCAGGGATTCGGTAGGCAAACGCTGCTAACCGACTCTGAATATCATCCACTTCTCGAACAGGCCCATCACTTGTCTGTTTTAAAGGACCAATCTGAATCTCTCCCGCATGATGTTTATCATGGCATGTTTGACATACCACGATAAGGTTCCGCGGGGAGTTCATATCAGTACCATCTGTAAACTTTCCCTCCTTTGCGTCTTTCCGTTGTCGTATATGATGCACTTCTAAATCATTCGCGATAGAAGCTTCACATACTTCGCACGCCCGTTTTTGAATATTCGTGTTCCATTGCGATATCGTTGCGGTGGCCTCCGTTTTTTCACCCAACAGATCGCGCCGAATCTTGTGCGCATCTTCCAAGACCTCCATCGGAATCCCCATCCCCTTTGCTACCTCAATCCCGTATAAGGAACTTCCTGCACCCGGATGAAGTGTTCTATCATATATCAACCGATCCGCAGCGGCGTCATATCTCACACGTAAATGCCATACTTGAATCCCATTCACCAGGGGAAGTCCATGAAGATGCGTGGCAAACATAAAACGACTCCCCTTCTCCTGAAGCCATTTAAGAGATGCACTCACAATCGCCATCGCCGACGTGGATTCCGTCCCCGAACAGACTTCATCCCCTAACACGAAGGACCAGGGATCCGCACGACGCAGAGCTTCCGCCAGTTCTGTCA
This sequence comes from bacterium, assembly GCA_009924895.1. GTDB lineage: Bacteria > Patescibacteriota > Minisyncoccia > Phycocordibacterales > UBA2100 > UBA10103. The sequence goes on along the minus strand of RFQR01000019.1, from coordinate 9,860 downwards.
TCTCCACTGCAAACGAGGAGAGTCCTGCCCATAAATTATCCGTGCTTAAAATGCGCGTAAAAAGGCTCCGAAAAGGGTTCAACCGCATCTGCATCGCCGGCACATAACAACCACATTGTGCTAAGAGCACCGCAATACCCGCTGCCTTCATCAAACTCGATTTCCCACTCGCATTCATACCGTATATCAACCAGCCAGACCCTTTTGAATTCAATGAAATATCATGCGTCACATATTCGAGACGTGTTGTCTGCGCCTCAATAAGGGGGTGTCGCAATCGAATCAGTTCTATAGACGCGGAATCGCCCTCGACAAGCTCTGGGCGACAATATCCCTTCTCGACCGCTACATGCGCAATCGTTGCGGAAACATCTATTTGAGCAATCCAGGACTCGATACAATCCCACATATCCACATGTTTCGTCGCTATGGCATCACATACATCTGGCAGTTCCTCTTTCACAGTTTGCCATAAATGCTCTCGTAACTGGAGAATCTTTGTATAGAGTTGATTCAACCCTGGAACTTCCAAACTACTCGATGCTTTTTTGCTATGCACGACGGTTCCTTGAAACGCCGCAGGTATTACACCCTTTAAACGTTCTGCCGCGGCTTTCATGACACCCTTTCCTCCACTCAATACAACAGACGCCTCCTTCAATTCCATACGAAGCCCGCCACTTACTCCCAGCCAATCCTCCAGTTGTTTGAATTGTAGTTGTAGCTGTGTATGTGTGGATAAGATAGTAGCCTCTATGGCCGTTCCTTTGGGGCTTGCCGCAGTCGTCATACAGAACTGATCCTCCGATGCCGTACGCGCCTTTTCAATATCAAAACTCGCTGTAAAATCGTTCATATATTCCTGAAATGCATTCATATGTTCTGTAGAAAGTGCGAGGGGGCTCGCCTTGACTGCTTCCGCAATCCATAGAGCGGATCTATAGGATTGGTCCAAATCAATAATATCTATGGCCGATACCATTGCGAGACTAATCTTCCTGTGAAGCCGCCCTAAATCCTTTATTTGGCGCATATGCGGGGCAAATGTGGTATCGTTTATACACCATTCCACTTCTTCATATCGTTTCGCAAGTTTCACAGGATCTGCAATAGGATATAATAGGCGTTGGCGCATGGCACGTCGCCCCATAGGTGTAGCTGTTTTCATGAAAATCCCTAGCACCGAATCAGACTCTTTGACACTCACCATATTCAGTTGTGTAAGCGCGTGATTCCCTAAGTATACGGATTCCGTCGGACTCCATTGAGTCGGAATATGCAAGTGTTCCATTGCAGATGGAAAATGATCTTTTACAAAAAGCAATAGGGATGCAAGGGCGCGTTCGATATGCATGTGTCCAACGATTCCTAGCGCATTTCGAAGGGGTAAGAGAGATTTGGGCTTGAAACATCGGCGAATCAAATCCTCTCGCACGATTTCTTTATCGAGCTGGCATGTTGTCACATGCCTACAGTGTATATGCGCAGTAGGTATCCCCAGAATCCGCCGAATTGTATGTTCCTCTGGCATATCTACACGGTCTCCTTTCCACCATAGAACAAGCTCTTTTGGCTGATGCACTTGAAAGAAATGTAGAAGAGTATCCGAGGACCAAGCTTCGCGCCTACCTGTTGCCTGACCCTCAAATGTTTTTACAGAACCAGTTGTAAGATCCATGGCTGTCACGCCAAACGTAGGAGGGGGGCGCGCATTTGTCCATGGACCAATATCGAGCCATAGCCCTGCGAGATATACATCTTGGGACTCAAACGCTTCCACATGCGTTCCAGCAGATAAAATACGCGATACAAACCGGGTTGTTACTTTCCCATTGGCATCCTTTTCCTGATCAAATATTACCACCGTCCAGTTTTCTCGAGTGAGCATGGCCGCGTATTTATGAAGCTGGGGCGCTCCAAATCCACCAAATCGCCCATTCTTGCCTCCAGGGGCATCGCCTCGTTTCTCTACATTTGCAATACCAAGAATATCTATTGCGCGTTTCATAGATGTCTGATATTCACCTTCGCTGTTTGGTATATCATACAGCTCGTAGAAACTTCCTACAAGCATGAAGATAGCTGTGTTCGGACCATATATGGCCGCGTGATGTTTATATTCTCGGATATAGTGCTCATACATCTTATATATTACATGTGAAAAAGGCTATAGGCCTCTAAAAGCGTTTACGGGCGAAAAATAGAGAGATTAGAATAATGACTGCCATAGCTCCCACGATTGCGACTAGCATTCCCTCCAATGGATGTGACATAAACCAAATCTCAGTAGGGTTTGCAAAACCTTGTTTTTTCTGCAGCTTGGGAGATCCAATTGACTTCCCAGTGCTAAGTGCATATATAAGATATGCAAGTCCCCCCACAATTGTTATGCCACCAAAAACAATAGAACCAGTCTTAGTGAAAAATTGCGTGTTCTCCATGTTTATACTATATACCATTATTATATTTTTCCATACACCGGATTGTCTAAAATAAGCCAAAATTAAATTAATTGTTCAAGCGACTATAACCTAGATATTTTCTTCGGTGTTTATATAAAAAATATATGCCAAATAATATACAAACTCCACCAATCACAGAAAAACTTATTAGAATATTTTGTCTTTCTTTATCAGGAGACACGGGGTTGTTGTAGTAAGGCTTATAGCTTGTAGTTGTCCTAGGCAAGTATTTAAATGGGGTATTGGTGTACATAGAACCACTATTTAGTATTTCCACCGATGGATCTGAAGGGTTTGCAAAACCTATTTTTTTGTATCTAACCCCGCTTTTAACAGATGACATAATAGCATATGCTATCAAGTATAGTATTCCACAGGCGAATCCAATGATACAAATACACAGTAGTATCCTCCAAATCATATCTATATCCATGTTTATACTATATACCATTATTATATTTTTCCATACACCGGGTATATTTGGGGATTTTTCGCACAGTCTAATGTATCAAACATATTCGTTATTATTTTTGATACTTCACGGTATATAAAATGTATGTCATTGCGTAAATCGTTACGAAGGCTGTAGAAACTGTATAATGAATCGGTAGGTCTTTCAAGACAGAGCCCAGTCCTGCTGTAGCCAATAGAATGAGTGCGTCAGCTATCAAAATCATGGCCCCATTTTCAACCGCATAGGCCTTGAAGACATCGATCATCTCATTTTCTCCTTTAGGAAGGGGCTTAATCACAGCCAGATAAAAGAAGGCGTCGTGGAATAGCTGGAAGCCCACAATACAGGCCACAAAGGCCGCTACGCCTTTAAGCCCCATCGCGGTGTAGATATACCGCGCTGCGGCGATTCCAATGAGTGCACTTGTGATATCGGAGACAGCCGCGAGGGCTCCAAACCGAGTATACCAGTCATTCAATGCCACCACTTTGAAAAATGGATTTGGACCCGGATACTTCGTCATATATATCACAGCAAAATCTACCACAATCGCCGCTATCACTATGTAGAACCAATCTCCCGTTTGGTTATAGTTAGTGATATTTGTCAACATTTCTATAGGGGTGTGCTATTATTCTATTAGCATTATTAGAGCGCCCGTTTTTTTAACATCATATAGTCCGCGTACATCTGTCGCAACATTGACTCGGGCGCTTTCGATCCCGCCTTGATAAGTGTCGCTTTCTCTAGGGCCTTTCGGATATCTTCAATCGTATCTTTCGTGGCCTTCTGTCGAATCGTCCTTGCCGCATGAATCTTATCCTTCAGACCCGACATATTCACTCGCACTTTTCGTGCAGCCTTATTTTTGCGAGTTTTTTTCACCGGCGTCACCACTTTTGCTGCCAACACGACTTTTTCCTTCTTCTTACGTTCAGCCAGGATAACTTTGACAGGCACATGCGCCTTGGATCCAGCTGCTTGGACAGGGGCAGCCTTCTGTGTGAGGGCACTATTCACACCCACTGGTTCGGGGGCTTTCACAGAATGTGTATGTGATGCACTCAGTTGCGTAAGTGTCCCAGGACTCGTGCCACCCCCCGTCGGAAGTTCCATTTTTTTAGCATTTTTTCGTGTCCTACGGTTTGTAGGAACCGTCGGCGTCAAAGTAATATTTTTTATATTCGACGTGTCTGACATTCCTCCTACAGTATGCGCCGAAAAGGTATTTTCTAAAATACCGGCACAATCAGAATGGAATATACAGACTTGTGTAAACTTGCGGAAAAGCATTTAACGGACAAAGGACCTCGATTTCATGGATACACGAAACATTATTATGACGCTATTCTGAAATATATGGATCCAAATACTGTAACAACCGTTGGCGAAATCGGTATTGGACATATCGATTGTATGTGTCATGTAAGCGACGCATACACGCCGGGTGCATCTCTCCGTATGTGGCGCGACTTTTTTCCAGCAGCGACCATATACGGATTCGATAATCATAGACCCACTTTATTTCAAGAAACCCGGATTACATGTAAATATATGGATCAGAGTTCTATACCCTCCATATATGAAGCCTTGGGGAGTTGCGGAAACAAATTTGATATTCTTATCGACGATGGCTCTCACATCATTGAACACCAGCTTCTTACAAAAACGGAGGCCAGTAAATATGTGAAAGAGGGGGGGTTACTCATTATAGAAGATATTGATGCACGATACCTAGAATATTGGTTTACAGAACCACCGGAAGACTTTGAACTCGTGTATATAACGGAAGATTCGCCCTGCGACACCTTCGTAATATATCGCCGCAAAGGTCTAAACAAGTGACAAATCTAACTATAGGGACCTTGATGCGTGCGCTAAATAAAATTGCTGAAGTATCGATGCAATCACAAAAGCATATGGAGCCCGAACCCAAATCAGTTATCCCGTCCTACAGGCATATTTTAGATTTATATTTCAAACAATCGGAGGGCAGACAAATCGTCTCGCACCAAGTGGAATCCTTTAATCATTTCATGGATATTGATATCCCTGAAATCGTTCAACATGTAAATCCTCTGATTGTGCGTGGAAGCCCTGAAACCCCTTTATCAGGTCCTCGCTCGGCCCTTGCGTCTGCGACGGGGCTTTCTACATCCGCAGCGAATGCCCTCATGGGCCGCACATCGGAAGCTATGGCAAATAGTTCTACCGCATCACGCGAATATGAAATAGCACTTATGTTTGAGAACGTATCGTTGAGAAAGCCCACTATCTTTGAGAACAACGGTGCAATCCTTCCTATGATGCCCAATGATGCACGTATGCGGAATTTAACATATGCATCCCCCCTCTTTGTAGATGTTCGTATCAAGACGACTTTCATTGACAATACGCGCGGCGGAATAAAAGAGACGCGGGAACGCCTCTTCCCCAACGTCCATCTCGGTAAGATTCCTGTGATGGTCGGCTCCAAATACTGCCTCTTGCACGATCAAAAACACTTGGAACCGATTGCACTCGGGGAATGCGCAGAGGATTATGGTGGCTACTTCATTGTGGGCGGTGGAGAACGTGTCATCATTTCTCAAGAACGAATGGCCGCCAATCGCCCCGTCGTATTCCGCAACAATCGGAATCCTACAAAAGATGTCGAGGTTATTGAGGTGAAGTCCATTGGCCCTGATAATGACCAGGTTCCTAAATCCAATGCGGTCAAAATCATGTATCATCCCAAAAATCCCCAGATTCACTTGCTTCGCGCAACAATGCCCCGTGTAAAGACCGATATCCCCCTTTGGATTCTCTTTCGCGCCCTTGGCCTCACATCTGACAAGGATATTTGCCAACTTATTATCGGCCCAGATGCAGATGACACGTTCGATGGACTCTTTACAGAGAGTATCATGGAGGCAGTGGATGTGCGCACACAGGAATCGGCACTCGCATGGCTTTCCACGCATGTCAACTCCTGGTCGAGTCGCACGACAAAACAAATGCGTATTGAAGATATTCTAAGCCTCGAACTCTTCCCACACATTGGCTTAACTCCCGCCTTTCATCACGCAAAAGCCTGCTTTCTGGCTCATATGACTCGAAAAGTGATGTGGGTGGCTTCCGCACGAATGCCGAACGACGACCGCGACGCCTATCCCAACAAGTTGGTGGATTTGCCGGGATTTCTCTTGGCGAATCTATTTCGAACTTACTTTACCACCAAAATGATAAAAGACATTCGTTCCTCGCTGGCAAAGGAGATTCACAGCGGTGGATGGCGCGCCTCCGGGAACTTTGAGGAGATTGTGAATGTGAGCAATATCAATAAAGTTGTGAAGTCGGTGATTCTGGAGGTGGGTATGAAAACGTCTCTTGCGACGGGAAACTTTGGATCTGCCAAGATTGGCGGGCCCAGTAAAATCGGAGTGTCCCAAGTGATGAATCGCCTGAACTATATTGCTGGAATATCGCATTTACGCCGAATCTCTACTCCCATTGAAAAGACGGGGAAGTTGATTGCACCTCGCAAACTCCACAATACGCAATGGGGGTATATTTGCCCGTCTGAAACACCGGAGGGGCATTCTGTAGGAGTTGTGAAGAATATGTCCTCCACCGCCATCGTCAGTATTTATAGCAATGCCAAAACGATTAAGGAGTTTATTCAGACAATAGGGACGTTGAAGCCGTTGGAAACAACGACGATTGCAGAGAAGCACGCCTCCACACGCCTCTTCTTGAATGGGGCCTGGTTGGGAACATTGACGACGGAAGATACACTTTCCACCTTGGAAACTCTCCGAAAAGCGAAACGATGCGGGCGGATTCACGTGCAAACGGGGATTATCTGGAAGGCGTCTCTTCGGGAGATTTGGATCACCACCGAAGCGGGACGAATGCTTCGCCCCCTCTTCTACGCAGACGCCCTTCGAGAGATTGCAGCGGACACGAGTGGCAAACTCTTGGCGGAAGTGACAGCCATCCAACACTGGGAGCGCCTTCTTCTTTGGGAGAGCCCCGGTGGCAACGCCTTGATTGAGTATATTGACCCCGGCGAGACGGAGTCTTCTTATATTGCCATGTTCCCGGACGATGTGGTGAATAAGCCTACGGACGCCTTCACACATGCCGAGATTCATCCTAGCACGGCCTTGGGGACGCTGGCAAGTAACATTCCCTTCCCGGATCACAATCAGTCTCCCCGTAACTCGTATCAAGCCGCCATGGGCAAACAGGCCATGGGGATGTATGCACTCAACTTTCGCGACCGATATGACGCATTGGCGCACTTACTCTGCTATCCCCAAGTGCCTTTCGTGTCACCCTTTATGAGTCGCTTCTACGGCGCCCAAGCCATGCCCTCCGGCCAAAACATTGTCGTCGCAATCCTGACATACACTGGTTATAATCAAGAGGATTCTATCATGATTAACAGGGGGTCTCTCGACCGTGGGCTCTTTCGGTCCATCTTCTACAGGACATATAAGGACGAGGAGCGTAAGAATCAGTCTTCGGGAGAAGAGGAACGCTTCGTGCGACCGGATCCCACCATGACGAAACAAATGAAGAATGCAAACTACTCGAAACTGGATGAGACAGGGTTCGTTCCCGAGAACACGTATGTTGATACGGACGATATTCTGATTGGCAAGTATGTGCCACTTCGTGTGCCCACGGGGATGGTGATTCCTGCAGGGGCGAAACGGTATAGGGATGTATCACGGACCATGCGAAACAATGAGACGGGGTGGGTGGACCGCATCTTTAAAAACAGGAATGGGGAGGGATATTCATTCGCCAAGGTCCGGGTGCGACAGGACAGGATTCCCGAAATAGGGGATAAATTCTCGTCGCGCCATGGTCAGAAGGGGACATGTGGGATGATCCTGGACCCGGAGGACATGCCCACGACGGCCTCGGGTCTTGTACCTGATATCATCATCAACCCCCATTGCATCCCCAGCCGCATGACGATAGCACAACTCTTGGAGACGCTGTTGGGAAAGATGGGGCGTGAAATGGGCTGCCTGGGCGACGGTTCCCCTTTCAACAATGTCACGCTGGAGGGATTGACGAAGATCATGAGGGATGATCTGGGTCTGGAGCCTGCAGGGAATGAAGTTCTCTACAATGGTTTCACGGGGCGGCAAATGGAGACGAGTATCTTCATGGGGCCGTGCTTCTACCAGCGCCTGAGGCACTGTTCGGCGGACAAGATGCATTCCAGATCTTCAGGGCCGCTGGTGATGCTGACGAGGCAGCCGGCGGAGGGCAGGGCACGCGAGGGTGGCTTGCGCTTTGGAGAGATGGAGCGTGATTGTGTGGCCGCGCACGGCATTACGGAGTTCACCAAGGAGCGCTTCATGGAGTGTTCCGATCTCTTCCGATGCTGGAGTTGCCAGGATTGCGGGCTGATTGCAGTGGTGAATCCAAAGGAGGGTATCTGGAACTGTAAGGGCTGTGGGAACACGACGAAATTCTCGGCCATTGAGATCCCCTACGCCTACAAGCTTTTGCTGCAGGAGTTGGAGACTATGTGTATCTCGTCGAGGATTGTCACGCAGAAGAAGTTGCTGCGTTATCTGGAGGATAAGAAGGATGTGACGTAGAGATTGTAGTGAGTTTATTTATATCTAATCATTTTTTAACATATTTTTACAAAGCGTGCACATGGCGGCAAGCGTAAAAGTAGGGCGAAACGCCGCACACGAAAAAGCCTCCGCTAGTTAGAACGAGATGGTTACAAGGCGTAAAAGCAAGATGAAATGCTTGAAAGTGACCCGCAATCATACCCAGAAAATCCCGCCCTACAGTGCCTACCAATGCCCTGGTAAAACTAGAAAGGGTAAAGACGGATCGTACAGATCGAGCGAAAGTAGTAGTGGTGTATGGCGTTGGGTGAAAGTTGAGGGTGGTCGCGGCACAACCCGGCATACCAAATCCTAAGATGTCCTATAGTATGCAAGTCGTCATAACGGTACACACGAGAACGTGAGTGAAGCTGCTGCGTTAGCTGGAGGATAAGAAGGATGTGGTCTAAATCTATATAGCATAGTATAAACAGGCCGTTATTCCTTCGGTAAATGCAGCTAAAAATAGGTGGCGAACCACCTTCAGAGTTGCTACTGTTCACTTCCCGTCTTATTTTTGTTCCGGCGATTGTGGCCTTTTTTCTTAATCGCTGGGGCGATGTCTTTATCATTTGCTTCCAGGCGGTGTGCGCGAACTGGTTTCACTCTTCTCATACTCTTAGTGCCTTTTATGCTGACCAGGTGGGCATGTATCTTCTTGCGTTTCACACGCTTTTGCTTGCAATTACAAGCATTTGGACACCGTTTCTCTTTGTGCTGGGGTTTGGCTATATGCTAGTTGTTTACTCGTATGGGCAATGTAACAGCTGCTTTTGCTTTGACTCGGATCCTGTAATAGCGGACAGGTATCACGCGTCAATTCACATTCTTGGTATCGCCATATATGCGTCGAGCATGCTTTTTTTCCTGCCCATGGAAGCGGGTGGAATATTCGAGCTCATTGCTTGGTAGAAAATATCATACGATGTAGTTTACTATTTAATTTATTTGCAGCACAATTAAATTAAATAGTAAGCGGTATGTATATCGTTGCGTATCGTGACACGGACGTTGCTGCGTTATCTGGAGGATAAGACAGTTTAATGCCTTCGGGCATATGTGCGCCGTTTACGATTTCTAACGCGTTTTGTTTTGCGGCGGAAGCCTCCCTTAAATGGGTTTTTCAAATCACTGGGAAAGGGTTTCAACATTTCAGATATTACTTCATATTCATCTCCACACACGTTCTCATTGCCATGAAGGCAGAAATGTTCTATCAATGCTGGTTTAAATAATGGATTATCCAATATATATTGTATTGGTCTTCTATCGATTTTGCCGCAACTTGTGCCCCCCGTTTTTCTGCATCTCATAAGT
>RFQR01000018.1 GCA_009924895.1 bacterium | reverse complement strand
GGAATCTCGGGTTGCCTCTGCAACTGCAGATAGGCGACCTTGAATGCCTTGAACACCTCGTCGTTCTCGTAGAAGCTCACTTTGGTCGTGCAGGGAGATGGCATTTTATCAAAGTTCTCTGGGCAATCAGGGACAAAGTTGATAAACTCAATGCATCCGTTTAAGCTATTATGGTTCTCTTTACCATGTAACTTGGCTACAGGGATTGCCTCAATCATCCGTCCTTCTACCGAAATGTGCGCACGAGAACACTTCATATTCTTTTCACCGTATGTGGGGAACAGTTGCTTCAAGGGATACGGTAGACGCCCGTCCGCGGTAATGCGATAGGACATATAGGTCCAATGTCCGCCTGGTATTTGGACTACAGTATTGCGGACCATTCGGATATTCCCAAGTTCTACTTCCATTTCAACAGCTGTTTGAAAGCTGTGCCAATCTCCCTCACGGCTGTTGACATGTATAGAATGGCTGGGAGACGATACTTCTATACTGAACTCGATGCGTTGAATGATTTCCTCCGAATAGCGCGTGAGAATGATTTCTTTCAAGTTGCGAACAAGTTGCGGAACTTGAGAGGAAGCCCCTAAAACAGAGATATCAAACTCCATACCCCACTGCGTCCCAGACGGCATTAGCAGGGTATCGTCGCCTTCCACCTCTTCTTGTTTCGTATCAGTTCCGAGGAAAGGACCTTCAATGCGAGTAAGATCCCGGTTACGCTTCCTATAGAGAACCCACCACTTGGCCCTGCTATAGTCCTTTTCCCATTTTGTCATACATTTCTTCATACCATGTCCATTCCGGTGCATGGAGTCCGTGGATTTTGCAGCAGCCCACTTCAAGAAGCGTGTGACGTTTTTCAAGCCACAGCCATTGTCATCGACGCGAATGACTCCGCGTCCCGTGTCTGGGTCGAGGTCCACGCGGATTTCAACGACTGTTGCCCCACCTTGCCCCACAGCCCCATCGAGAATCTCTGGGAGCGTGAGGAGAGCTTCTACGAAATCGCTAGTATAGGGAACGGCTTCATATGCAGACGCGCGCCATAAGGCAATGCACTCCTCTTGATTCGACATCGGTGTAACGACAGGATATGGCGATCGGGGCGTCAATTTTTTTTCGAGGCTCGGCAAAAACTTTCTCGGTGTTTGATAGAAATGTCTTTGATACATGCTACGTCAAAAGCTGCCGTAGAAGGCTTTGTGGGAATGAACACGGCGGAACATCGCAGGGACACATATGTCAACTTTTTGGCAACTGTATTGGCGTTTCTTATTGCGCTTGTAATCCTTGGCTTTATTGGGAAGTATTTGTGGAACTATGTGATTGTCGACCTCTTTAGTTTTGCGAAGCCTGCAAAGAGTTTCTGGCAGATTGTTGGCCTCATGTTTTTTGTATCACTTGTGCACCCGTAAGATGGTATAAAAATAATCTATGTCATTGTTTTTGGAAACTATGACATAGATGATTCTGTCTGAACGCGCAATATATTAGAACTGTTGTTTGACGGCATTGATAAGTTCTCCTGAATTAAATCCAAGCCCAAATGCTACACCAAGCCCCATAAGAATAAAACCGATGATGAGCAGGGCCATATTTCTTTCCGATTTTGGTTTTTTATTTTCCTGCATGACAAGAATCATGCCGGGAATTCCAAAGAGTAATGCAATAGCGAAAGATACTGATAAAGAAGCGAAACTTCCCAGGCCAGACACAAAACTCGTTTTAAAAATATTAGTATATTGACCCATTCTATCTACTGTTTCATATTTTATTTATAAGTGCAATGGATTAGTAGTACTCCTATTGACATTATTGTTAGGCGCTCTCGTGGCTTTCCTGACAGTCTTATAAATACTCCAAATAGATCCCAATAATAAGATTGCTCCTGTAGCAGACATTCCAATCAAAGCGTTTGTTTCGTTGGGTGTCTTATTCTTTTTATTCTGAATCTGCACAGCAACAACTATTAAGACAATGCCAGTCGCTAACATAACCGCACCAAAAAAGCCCTTAGCCTGGTCGGAGCTCAAATTCCAATACATCTTATCTTATCTTATATTTTTATTGAGCCTTTGCAGCCTTTGCAGCCTTTGCAGCCTTTGCAGCCTTTTTTGCTTCGCGCTCTTTGACCTTTGCAGCCTTTTCTTCATCTACCGAAGGGAGTCCTGCCTCCGCCCTACGTTTATTTTCCGCCGCCTTTTTGTTACGATGGTAGGCCCAGAACTCGGGTGTTCCGAACGGGGGTACCACAGGGTTTATTTCTTCGGCCTTTTCACGCGCCAGTTGAATGCGTGTTTCTTCTTTCTCATCCAGTATGGCCATTTTAGCTCCGACACCTATTTCATCGGGCGGTACAGGGAGTCCTTTCGCTGCATACCACTCTTCAATGGATGCATCTACTTCTTCCGCGATAGTAAGAGGAATCTTATAGGTTTCTTTGCTGCGATAACGAAGTTGTAGTTGAGGTCTGTGGAGGGTGATGGGAAACTGGGATACCCCAAAAGTCTCTGGGTTGCAAGGAACGTATATTTGTGTGCCCCTCATTTGGATACGTGCTATATAGATATAGCACGTATTCAATTTTATCAAATATCCGTTTAATAATATCCTTTATAGGGTCGAAGCTCTTGGTTAGAGACTGGTTCATAGCCATTGACCATACGGGGCTGTGGTTGACCAGCAAGAACCCCAACATTTGAGTTGCAGCACGCACCGAGTGCGATATCTGTAATATCGGCCATAGCTGTTCCAAAGAGTTGAAGTGCCTTCGTCTCTTCTGCTTCTGTAAGTTGTTCGGATGTGCAGAGACGTTTTATGAGAAGGGTTCCACGAGATCCCCATTTATCCAAGCTGAGAGACAGGTCGCGTTGAGGGATTGTTTTAGCAAAGCACCGGGCAGTTGTTTCGGCAACAGGTTCCAAATCATGGGTTGTGGAAAAAGGTTGATAGCGAGTTGCTTCTACCACGCCTGCAACACCGGTGAGGTCACGTTTGAAACATGCAATCTTGCTGAGAATGAGTTGAATTTCGCGCAAGTCGTCGGGGCCTTCCGATGTTACAAGAGGATGTGTGCTCAAGAGTTCATATAGTGCCGCCGCGTCTGCAGAGGAACGAAGGCAGTTCGGTGCTCCTGCTCCTACAGCAGGACCCGCATAAAACCCCTCAATATCTTTAAATCCACTCTTGCTCCCCAAACTTGATGGGCGAACTGCAGCAGCTAACGTTTGAGTAAATCCGAATCCTTCGGGGCGCGTATTTTTGGACCAGTGATATCCTACGAAGGTAACGAGAATCGCAATACCAGCGGCAATCAAGATATACACAAAATAGTTCATGGGACCGCGCTGTGCACTGTGTCCTATACGATCCATCCTATATAGAAGGAGTAAGTTCTTCGAGCTTCAAGGCGGATGTTGCAGATTCCAATACTTTCCTACAGAGCACCCCCTTACTTTCCGCCTTGTCCATCATGATACGGTCAATGTTGATGCGGTCATCCGTATCTTCCGCCTTCAGATGTAAATGATAGACGACTACTTGTTTTGTCTGCCCAATCCGGACAGCACGTCCCACCGCCTGTTCCATAAGGGCTTGTGTCCACCAAGGCCCGGTGAAGATGATGCGGTCGAAATGTTGCAAGTTCAGGCCGGTTCCACCCGCTTGAAGTTGCACCAGGAGCACTTCTTGTTTGCCCTCCATCACAGGCATGTGCGACTTTTCAAGGACCTCCTCCTTTTGCTCCGCAGTAAGACTACCATGATACTGCTGCACGAGTTCCACCTTCGACTCTGCGCGTAACATCTCCTCCAACATGGTCATCTCGTGTTTAAAGTGGCAGAAGAGGATCCACTTGTGAGATTCCGTATGAGTAGTAATCAGTGTTCGAATCGCTTCAAACTTGGTGCTGGTCTCTGTCCAGTCGGGCATATCCCACAGCCCTTGAAGTTGATTTTTACGAGCCTCGTTATAGATTTGTGGATGTAGGCTCACTTGGCGCAATCGCATGATGAGTTTCAGGCGCTCAAGCGTGTTATTTGTTCCAAGAGCCTGAAGACGTTTTGCAATAATATCGGTCTTGTCGTGATAGAAAGTCTCTTCCTTTTTCGTAAGAAAGTCCAACTGCTGTTTGACGTAGGTAGGCGCCTTAGGGGCGTCTGGAATATGACTACGGAGTTGTTCCATGGTTCGCGCGAGAATGTAGGTCTTGAGGATTGGCTCGAGCATTTCCATGCTGCGCGGGACGTGCTCGACGCCTACTAGTTCAAGGAGTGTGATGAGATCTGTCAACTTGTTCACGATAGGCGTGCCGCTGAGCATCCACTTCTTCTCCGCCGTAATCCGCTTGGCGAGGTCTGTGCTTGAGTTTTGACTTGCAAGGCGATGTGCCTCATCGTATATGAGGCGTGTCCAGGGGGGCGCCACCAACCATCTTTTTCGCTTGGCTGCCTCGTAACCGATACAATGAAGCTGTGGAGCAAGCTTGCTTTTGACAGGGCCCTCTGATATCCAAGACATTCCCGTAGGAGAGGGGATCATCACAGATATACCCGACTGTATGGCGATTTTCTTCCACTGTTCAAGCACCGCCACAGGCGCAATCAGCAGATTCTTCTCGCCGGGTTTTTTCACGCCGTTCCGAAGGAGGCCCATCATTTGAATCGTCTTTCCAAGCCCCATTTCGTCACATAAGAGCCCGCCCGCGACCTTCTCTTTCTCGCGGCGTAACATCCAATGGATGCCGGTCTCTTGATGCAGCTTATACTGGAAGCCGGGCCACAAAGGTTTGAGTTGCATACTGGTGTAAAAAAGGGGAGCGTCAAACGATTTTTTCAATTTTATACTTGTAAAAGGGTCCCCCACTCTGGAAATAAATCATTCGGCTCTGGTTGACCTACTCCCATGGACGAGGGGTATGTCGCCCAGGCCGCCCCTGCATCGTGCGCAAACCACGCCCCCCACCAACTGAATGTCGAGTTGGCTGTGATAGTTCCGCCAAGGCAGAGAGACATTTCGTATAAGGATTCTACGTCCGATGCAGTGACCGCCATTGTCACACGCAGCCGTTCTATAGAGCCGAAGAGTTTGTAACATGCCGCAGGTTCATCGCTAAAGACGTGCAGTCTGGATCCGCTGGGAACCCTTTCGAGCGCCTTGGTATAATAGGCAGAGAGGTCAACTTGATGATGTTTCAAGTATGTATAGTCTCCTAAGCGAACATGTATCGCGTAAGTGGATGTGCGGTCTTGCATCGTCTGCAGGTGTGAGAGTTCTTCTATTTTCCTCTGGACACTTGGTCCCAGGGCGTTCTTCCAATCAGGACGAACGAGGCCAGGGAAATACAGGGGGCTTTGTCGAAACCCATCGATGCAGACGTTACTATCAGGAGCTGCGCCTAGGGGGATATATTGATAGAAGCCTCTGGGGGGTTCCTTTCGTTCTACAAACGTCTCTGGCTCTTCTATGATACGCACGTGAGGAAACATGCGGAAGATACTGGCAATCGGTCCATGAGGGGATACGTCGCACTTGGGCATATAAAACACAAGCTCTCGTTTCCAGCGCTCTGCACACCCTGCTGCGGCGGCGTATTGAAAGAGTCTATTCCCAAGACCAGATGTTAAGTGCGGGGCCACCCACATAGCTGTAGGAGATACGGGTCAGGCTTTAGCCGGTAAAATTGAGGTCCTGTGGCGAAACCCTATGGGTTTACCGTATATGCACACATCTAAGTTTCCAAGACCCTTTCAATGTTATAAGCCTCTGAATCAGAAAGTCTATGGCAGTATCTGTATGACTCCTATGAATACAGTGCTGTTAGTCAAAGGGCGCAAATCGGGGAAGTGGTCGTTTCCCAAGGGTCACAAGCATAAAGTATACGCGGAAACCTATCTGGAGTGTGCTGTGAGAGAAACAAGAGAAGAGACGGGAGTGGACCTCTCTGACACGTCTCACGTATCCGTGCATCGATTATCTGTGGGGGAATACTACCTCTTTGAACTACAAGGGGAACTACCGATCGTGATTGAAGACACGAGTGAGATTGAAGAGGCGCGGTGGATGTCGTTAGAGGATATGTCGAATGTGGCCTGTAATGTAGATGTCAATAACTTCTTGTCGAGGCTGCAGAGACATGGCTGTTAGCCGTGGATTTCCTCAATTTTATATGTGTTCTTAATAAAAAAAGGGGGGGTGAAAAAGGAGTTGGTATTGGTCTTTATTCTCCAAGGCGCTACGTAGAGCCACTCCCTGGGTTTTTTGTTTCTCTTATGTATCTTGTTTTTTACTGAGGGCGCACATCTAGTTTGCTAAAGTCGGCTGGCTGGGGGGCAGAGATGTCAATCTTCTTCTCATCCCAGCGACCTACCCACATTCCATCTGTGGTCAGAACATCGCCTCGCTCGTTCTTGAAGTAGTGCTCGCCGTCATGCTCCCATGCATCCAACCAGAGGTCGACTGTCGCAGGCTTCTTGGAGGCAGCAGGGGCAGCCTCTTCCTCTGTCTTCTTTTTGTTCTCTTCCCTCTTGGCCTTGGCCTTCGCCTTTGTTTCCTCGCTCTGAGGGCCGCGGCTACCCTTGCCAGAGGCAGCAGGGACAGAGGCAGCAGGGACAGGGACAGAGGCAGCAGGGACAGAGGCAGAGGCAACAGCCACAGCATCTACCTCCTCAAAGGTATCCTCTGCCTTCTTCGCCTTGTTCTCTTCCCTCTTGGCCTTGGCCTTCGCCTTTGTTTCCTCGCTCTGAGGGCCACGGCTACCCTTGCCAGAGGGCTTGGGCTCATCGGCCACAGGCTCTGACTCTGTCTTGTTAGAGCCAGTGGAAGAGGCAGAGCTCTTCTTGAGAGCCTGCTTGCTGACCTCTGGAGGAGTATACAAGGGCCAGGCGGCCAGAATCTCCTCATCTGTCCACTCTTTCTTCTGTCCCCAGAGGAAGCCTGCAAACTGATTCACAGTGCCTACACGGCTCTTCTTTTCCTTCCCCTCCTCTGCCTTGTGCACAAGAGGTCCCACGCGCTTTGAAGAGAACACAATATAGTCAGAGGGTGCCCTCTTTTCCTTGGGTTCGCCAGAGGGCTCTGGGGCCTTCTTGCTCTTCTTCTCAGAGGTGACTGGAGCCAGACCCAGAGCCTTGCGGATCTCTGCACAGGCATTCTCCAGAACGGTCAACTGCATAAGAACGGTCTCGTTAGCGCTCATTTGTAGCTTATAAGTCTTGAAGGGTATAAGACGAATGGGGGTAATACCTCTGGGGGGTCAAATCGTCTTTCAATTTTTTTTTGAAATTGAATGATGCCAAAAAAGAGCATCATTTCTCTTGTTTTTTTATCTTATTCAATTTCAAGATAAAATTGAAAGATGATATGCCCTGTATCTGTTTTCACCCGCCCCTGGCGGGGACCAGAGCGCTCTTCCATATCCAGAGCGCTCTGACATCATCCCTCTTACACTATCACTCTTATATTACATCCAATTCCTTCGGCGACTGAACGGACGTCTATGACTATCCTAAGGCACGAATGGTGGGCTATTGTAACAGCACCTGAAGTAACCGTCAATGGTGAACGCGGATGATCATTACTAGCTATCTAAGGTTCGAGCAGAGAGAACATACCTGACCATCTGGGGTAACCCTTTTGGACAAAAATGTTCACCGACGTAGAGGGCACGCTTAATCAGGCGAGGCAACTACGTGTAGAGGCAGTGGATTGAGCTATCCCTGTCTTGAAATACCCATGGCTTTCCAACACATTTATCAAGAGTTCCGCAGATAACTATAAGCTGCACCCCTCTACCTTGCAATACTTCAAAAAAATTGAACAACAAAATCCCTCCATATCTACTACCCCCCTCCCGCTATCAAACACAATGTCTGTCATTGAGTATGATGATGCCGAGTTTATGCGTGCAGGAGATGCCGCACCCACTAGTTCTCCCTTTGACTGGGAGGACACTCTTGCCAGGCTAGAAGAAGGCGACCCTTTCTTGAGGGCTCACTTTGGCCAGGAAGAGGAAGATGAGTGGGAAGCTTCACGGAGGAGATATCAGGCAACCCTGGACAGAGGGTTGATGGTGAAACCCATAGTGGCTCGCTTTGAGCACCCCAGCTCTTGCGGGTGCTCTTACTGCGTGCCTGACGGCCCTGGGCCCATTGAGACGTTCCGCGCTGGCGCTGTCTACAAGAGTGCCCTGAAGACGTTTGACCTTGTGACAGCAGAGCAACTCTGCCACACTGCCTGCGGCGGCAGCTGGTATGACATGTTCTATCCTGACGGTAAAGACCCAGAGTGGGATGCCGTGATGGAGATGTATACGCTGACCCAGGCGGAGAGAGAGGCAAAGGAGGCTCGTAGCAGAGAGGCCTACAGGCAGAATATGATTGAGGAGAAGGTGGCCATAGAGGCTCGCCGCAACCTCAAGAGGAATGAGCAAGTGGAGAAGAATGGGCGCATCTGTCTCCGTCTCTATTCCTGCGTGGGTGACAAGCACACGGGTGGCGCCAAGCCTACTACGATGCATGTCAGCTCTGAGTGCTGGTCTCACGAGCGCATCTGCCCTGTGACTGGGAATCTCCTGACCCCTCACAAGTGCCCCTTCCTCCACCCAGGCGAGCCAGGGTGGCACAAGGAGTGGATGACCAATCGCCTCTGGCAGCCTGCTGGCATGGCAGAACCTAAGAGCCGCTTCAACATGGCTGCTCCTCAGAACAGACGTAAGTAAAACAAAAAACCCAAGGAGTGGCTCTATGTAGCGCCTTGGAGAATAAATACAACATCAAGACCTTTTTCACTGTATCTGTAGAGTTCTATGAAGGGGTAAAATTGAACACAGATTTTTGGATGGGGATCTGTACCCCCATGTCTGTCTACGCTCTTACAACTCACAGTATGTCCCAGACAATAGCCGCGAGCTATGAGAAAGAGTATATGGAAGCCCTCGAAGAGCTTGCCAGTGTCCAGAAAAAAGTAGAGGAGAAACGGCTAGCGCTTTTGAACGCCATGCGTGGCCCACCCCCTTCGAAGGGGCCATCTGTAAGAAGCGCATCCATGTATCCTTTCATGTTACAGGGCGTTCTGTATAATCGCATTGGCTATCTGGATGAAGACGGCGATGTGATATGGCAAGAAGACAACGACCTCTGGCATACGACACACGACGAGACGCTTGCATATGGCTCATATGCGGGCAAGCTCACGAATGATCTACGACTTGATAATAGTCCAGAGGTTATGAAGAAGGAGCCAGACGTTGGTTCAAATGTGATTGTATGAGGAAAGGGGAGTGGCGAGTCCTTTTTTCATTAGTTGTAAGAGATGCCCTATTGGCTTCAGCAGATGCTTTTTTGTGCGTATATTCTGGATGAGACTACGCCCCACAGCTTTATAGATGGCTGTTGAACTTCACATAGATGACGAGAGCTGTCTGGACACGGTTGACTTATTCAAGGAGAAAGAGGCGCAAAGCTCCAAGAACCCGGTTCAGCTCAGGACCGGTATAAATTTGAACTCTTCCTCGCGACCACATAGGACGATATGAATCGCGTTATTCTACGAAACCCAAAGGATGGCAATAATGAATGGGATAGAATAGACACAGGCGTCACACCAGTGAAAGATACTCTCATTATCTTTGATTGGGATGATACACTTGCACCTACTGCGTGGCTGAATGAACGAGGATTTCCTAGGAACAGTACGAAAGTATTAACACCTGAACAAATCGAAGTCTTCAACAAGCTGTCTACAAGTGTTTTAAACTTACTAGATACTGCGCAGAAGTTGGGACGTGTAATGATAATCACGAACTCACAGGCTGGTTGGATTGAAGAGTGTATATGTCGATTTATGCCACGCCTTATTCCGATACTCTCGACGATAGATATATATTCTGCCCGTTCGATATTTGAAGATGAATATAGGGGCCTACCAGATGTATGGAAGCGCAAAATGTTTGAACTGGAGGTTGATAAAGTCTTTGGAGCAGCGGATCTACGAAACGTGGTGAGTGTGGGAGATGGATTTAGTGAGAGATTAGCAACTATATCCCTCGGATCAAAGACCACATACGCCAAAAGTATAAAGTTATATGACCTACCGAGTCCGAATGACATTCTAATGCAGCTCGATTTCATGACACTGTATATGAAGGATATTGTTCTGCATATGGGAAGCGTGGATCTTCTAGTTAGTTATATATAGGGTTGTGAAAATTGATATGCGATGTATTTTTGTGTAAGGTATAATGATAACGAGTTTACTAGCACCTATCTTAGCATTGAATATACTTAACTACATTCCATGGACGCTACTCTTTCTATTTACACAGCCTTTTGGAATCCGACTGTATTATATTAAGGAGCAGGACGAATGTATACGCATTCAAAACCGTATAGAAGCATGTAGTCATACGACGGATGGTGGGAAGAGTTATGGGTATTCCATTGGTTACTGGTATATATTATACTTGACGAACACAGATGGTCTGTATAATGTATCTATGATAGCGTCCACGAGCTCGTATAAGGCTTTAACAGAGCATAGAGAAGATGAGGATAAATCTCTGTTTGAGCAAGGATGGAAGCTCCCATTACAATCGGAACAGGCGCGAATCAAAGTATATGACCGTTCTGGTTCTTATACGAATGTATGGTATAAAAAGCGTGAACGAGATGCGAAGGATGTGGCGCGTGGCCAGCAAAAGGGGGTTGTAGATGCTATAATACGTGATTATATACAACGTAGACATACAGTAGCATATATTTATGGTAAACCTGGAACAGGTAAATCGATGGTAGGTATTTTAGTTGCAAATGAGTTTGCCTCTTCTTTCTGTAATACGTTAAAGTTATGGCAACCTGGGGAGACGTTAGGGAGTTTACTAAGTGATGTGGATCCAACGCCGCAGAAGCCACTTGTAATTGTATTTGATGAGTTTGATTTAGTGTTAGAGAAGATTCATGCGGGAATACCAAACCACAAAAACGTTCCTACTATGATTAAAGACAAGGTCAGTTGGAATCACACGCTTGATTCTATCCAGAGGGGCATGTATCCAAATATTATTCTAATCTTAACATCGAACCGTGGACCCGAGTATATTGAGTCTCTGGATTCTTCTTACATTCGCAAAGGGCGTGTGGATATCACGTTTGAGATGACGGAGTCGGTGCTATAAAATTGAACTTTTGCGCTGGTATTTTTGGAAACTACCCGATATGTCAACACCGATTCCCTATACGATAGTTGGAGAGTTGTGGTGCTGTGGAGTGAACGGGTGTAAGAAACAGATTGATGTTCGCAAAAAGAGCTTGATTGTGTATCATAAGAATACGCACAGTCCAAAGTATATATGCGCATACTGTGATGTGGCGTTCCCGCAGAAAAGTCGTTTAGAGGTTCACATTCGAACGAATCATACGGGAGAGAAGCCATACACATGTGAAGACTGTGGAAAGAGTTTTCCGCAGCTATCGAACTTGAACGATCATGTAAAAAAGAGCCATTTACACCATGAGACTGACGCCTCGCCCATACCAGGGGAAAATCCAGGGGCGCAACTCACCGGGATCTTCACCGGTTAGATCTTCTACTTCGCGCCTTACAATCTTAGGATACTCATTCGTATAAAACTGGTAGTCTTTTTCCGTAGGGACGTGCGATGTTTGTAGTTGTAGCATTGTGCCTGGGGAGGTGCTTCCAAAGCCTTCTTTGTCGCATGTAGAAATGCATAGAAGTAGGGTGAGTCCAAAGAGTGCTATAAGGGTTGGTAATAGAAGGTCTCGCATTCTATCATGATACGTGTTTTTAGGTCTAAGGGATACATAGTATATATAGAGTAAGATGAATACGAATATTCATTATGTTTCGATGTTAGTATATAATCCTACAGATCCCAATCCGCCAACAAAGCGTATTGAATGGTTGCGTACTCTATTGTCTGCTAGTTTGCCCCTGACGCTTTTTATAGATGATATGTTTCGGAGGGCATTGGAGGGTGCTGGGTGGTTTTCGGAGGCAAACCACCCGGAGCTGCAGCTTATAGATTGGTCATTGGAAGAGTCGGATGTATGGAAGAAATGTGAATCGGTATCGTTGCGGTTGCCGGAGATTCGGAATGAGGAAAAGGATGGGGCCTTTTTTTTGAAGTTGATGAATGCGAAGGCGGAGTTGGTGGCGCGGGTGGCGGAAGGGGGATCGGAGAGATTTGTAGGATTTTTGGATGCGGGGATTGTGAAGATTTTCAAAGATGTGGAGGGGAGTTTGCGGAGATTGAAGGAATTGCGAATACGGGAGGTGGACGGGGTGATTCTTCCAGGATGTTGGAGTCCAGGAGTTGTGGCGCCCGAGGCGTTGGTTCGAAAGATATCTTGGATATTTTGTGGAGGGTTTTTCGTAATGAAGAGGGAGGAGGCGAAGAGATTCTCCCGGGCAGCCGCAGAGGCATTTCATGATTTAGTAAAACGGGGATGGTTGACATGGGAGGTAAATGTGTGGGTGCATATGCAAACGTTGTCGAATGTTCCAACGCTACTTTGGTTTGAAGCGGATCATAATGACAGAATGACAATGGTGCCAGAGAAATGGCGTGAAATCTAGACGAATCCACCCGGACGTGTGTCGAAAACATTCCGACACATAGTATAGAATGAAGCGTCCTTCAAGGGTGCGTTCAAGAAATGGGACACAAAAAATGAGGGGAGGCACAAGGGGTAATATCTATGTGTTTTATCATATCTATTGTAATAATAATACTATTCATATCATGGGGGATCAGGTGGGTAAGATTATCTTTAGTGGATTATATAAGGCGGTGACGCACGTGTATTGTTTTTTAACAGGAAAAGCGAGTGCGATTCAGGGAATACAGGCATATATACAGACGTTGCCCAAGAAGTTTATAGTAGCGGATGTGGGGGTGGATGATACATCGTATGAACGATTTACATTGAATCGAATAAGTAAATATTTGAAAGATTCGGACAAGTTTCTTTATATTCATTCAAAGGGAGTATCCCGAGTAGGGCAAGCAGATAGGTTATCCTCTATTATTTATTTATGGAGGACATTTATGGAATATTTTCTGATTGCGCACTTTAGAGAGTGTTTGGAGAAGTTACAGACATATGATATAGTGGGTGCCGCGTATAAGACGGAAAAGATAGGTCCGCATTATAGTGGGAACTTTTGGTGGTCGACGGGTGCCTACTTTAAACGTCTTTATGCGACGACGCCAATAGGTTCTTCCTATCATGATCCAGAATCTTATATTTTTAAAGCCTCTCCAAAGGCGTATGCAATTGATGGTGACTTAATAAAGAATAATCCGATGTATAACAACGAGCTTCTACCAAAATACTATATGGATAAGCATTTCCTATAGGTCTGTATAGATATTCTGTATCAAATGAGAATCATATGATGCAGAATGTTATTCTATTATAGAGATGCTTGCGAAAGCAAGAAAATCGAGAAAAAAAGCTATGCGCCGTGGGGTCACACGACGTCAACGAGGAGGATTCCTATGGGGGACTCCCAAAATAGATCTTGTTCTATCACGGTATAAAGAGAAGCTTGATTGGATACATGCCTATGATAGATATAAAATACATAAAGTGCATATTTACAATAAGTCAGAGACTCCTATACAATGCCCGACGTTTAAGGATTCGAATACGGAATGTGAGGTGCATACAATAGAGAATGTGGGTGTGTGCGACCATACATACTTGTATCATATTGTCAAAAACTATCATAAACTTGCGGATATAACTGTATTTGCTCCCGGTTCCTCTGATATAGAGTATAAGAAGCCTATACTAGATTTTACACTGGAGAAAACATTTACGACGAAGAATACTGTATTGAATACATATGATTTTAAAGTCGAAGTGGGGGATGCGATGTATAACTTTTTAATGCCGACGTATCCTACAAAGCATTTAGCGAATAGGGAGGAGGAGGGGCGAGCCCCACAGAAGTTAGCGGAGATTCGTCCATTTGGAGCATGGTATCATGCGAACTTTCCTGACGTTCATGTGACGAAGTCAACTTTTTTTGGTATTATGGCCGTGTCGAAGAAGCATATATTGCAGCGTTCTAGGGCATTTTACAGGGGTCTTTTGAATCAAGTGAATACAGAGAAGTTTCATGAAACGTCACATTTTATGGAGCGCTCGTGGCAGGCAATCTTTCAACCTTTACCCGATGCATGTCTATACACTTCGATGTTATTTGACTTAAAAATAGGAAAAGACCAGGGTGCGTATATGATAATGCGTCGACCGAAGATAAAGTTTGCGGTGATGGGTATTTTTAAGAATGAGTCGATGGGGATTCGTGAATGGGTGGATCATTATCTGTGGCAGGGTGCGGATGAAATTCTTCTACTTGATAATGGCTCGACAGATGGTGGGGCGGGGCGTGTGGCAGGAATGAAGAATGTTACTGTGCTGCCTGCACCCAAGCAGCATGTGCAATCTCAGAACTATAATGAAGTCGGGTATCCGTGGTTGAAAAAGGCGGGTGTGAATGTATTGACGATATTAGATATAGATGAATATATGTTTGGAACAGATGGGAAGAACTTGAAGCAACATGTGACAGATATATTTACAATGTTTATGCATCCATCTCAAGTGTCTTGTAAATGGAGTATGTTTGGGTCGAGTGGATATGTAAAACAGCCAAAAAGTATACGTACATCATTCACATGGAAAAAGAGGGATTTGGATACGAATGTGAAGTCGATTATGTGGTTAGATGATGTGCAACCAGGGGGGCTTGATTTACATTCATCTGTTGTAAAAGGGGCAACGGTGGAGAGTCCTCCAGGAATACAGCTAAACCATTATACAATTCAATCGAAAGAGTATTTTGAGAAAGTGAAGATGCACAGGGGGGATGCTACAACACCTATTACTTCAGATCTAAATCGACGTGACTGGGCGTATTTTAATAGATATGATTACCATGAAGTGGAGGATGCGAGTTTAAAAAACTTAGTCTTATTGAAGACGAATGCGCCAGATTTTGATACACAGGCAGTATATAAGAAGAATATTTATACGAAAGAAGAGTTTGATAAGATATTTGCATATACGAGTAGTATTCATGAGAATGAAATGAAAGATGATGTAAAAGCCTCTGGTCGACTCATGTATGAAATACCCTCTACGAACAACATACTGCATACAATATACAATGCATCTTTGATGAAGAAAATACATAGAATGACTGGAAACATGAATTTGAAGCCATGTTATAAAGTTCCAGTGGAATATAGAAAGTATGTTGTGGGATCCTCGATGGATTGGCATACAGATACGCAGATTCTCCCGGAACAACAGCAGTTTGAATGTGTGGTTACATTGACAAATACGAGTGATAGTAAGACTGTGATGGAATATACGGGGGGCAAAAAGGAGTTACATACACCTCCAAACTCTCTGTTGATTGTTCGTGCCAATGGTATTCGTCATATGGTCACAAAGGTAAAGAAGGGGGAGAGGACAATATTGAAGTTCGTGTTATGTGAATAGCACGCTTTTTCAGACGCAATATAAACAGATACACCGTTATAGTATGGCATCCTATAACGGTCAATCTGCACAAGATTTATTTGCCTTGAAGTGTTTGAAATACAAGCGTGGGGGGACATTTTTAGAGATTGGCTCGAATGATCCGATTTATATTAACAACACATATCTCTTAGAGAAGGACTATGGTTGGAAAGGATATATGGTTGAGTATCAGCCGCATTTTTTACAATTGTATAAAACGGTTCGGCCCAACTCCAAATATATTATTGATGATGCAACGGAGATTGATTATGCAGAAGTATGTGAGGATTTGGGGGCGGATATAGATTATTTACAGATTGATTTAGAAGTATCGAATGAGTCTACCTTGAAAACATTACGGAAGCTGCATGCAGATGCAATGTGCAAGCATCGATTTGCGGTAGTTACATTTGAGCATGATATATATGTGGGAGATCATTTCAACACGCGAGAGGAATCCAGGCGCATTTTTGAGTCTGCAGGATATGTGCGAGTCTTCTCTGACGTGAAGAATACGGGAATGCCGTATGAGGATTGGTATGTGCACCCAGAGCTTGTAGATATGGAATATATTAATAAAATAAAAAACAATGTGTCAATGGAGTATACGGAGATTGTATCTATTCTCGAGAGCGTTTGAAGATTGCATCACCATGATCGCCTGAAGGAATATAAGAGGGCTCTAAAGAATTTGCGTCTAGAAAATAAGAAAGTTCTGGAAGTAGAACTCCACCTGTATAAAATGGGCGGCGTGAAAATTCTACAATAGCCTGGTGTATGTGTGGTAGTATCTTGGACATTCCTTTTAGAACATTGAGTTCGCTTCCTTGTGTATCTAATATCAGGGTATCGTATTTTGTATGGAGTGTTCCGTTTTCAACGAGTGCATCACAGGTTGTTGTGGTGAGTTGTATTTCATTTTCAAATGTTACATTCTTCCATGCCCACTCTTGTGGATTTGGTGGATAGATAGAGGAACTTCCACAATCATTGTTTGCGATGTGAAAAGATACATGTGTTCCAACAGTATCGGATACAAGTGCCTCTACTGTATATATTTGGACCTGATGTGTATATTTAGAGGTGTGCTCTACAAGACGAGTGTATACGGATGGAATACATTCTATATATGTGATACTCTCTAGAGAATCTTTGAATGAATCTATATAGTCAGATGTTTCTTGTCCCCAGTTTGCCCCTATATGCAAAATGTGTTTTGGCGCATCAAGCATAGTATATAGACTCATATCTGATGTATACAACGCCTATATATTGTATATGAATACGCTTCCGGGAAACTAGATTGGATCTTATGCGAGTATTATGTATAAAAATAAGAATATAGAATGAGTATATGACAAGTCATTGGAGTCCGACGGAACAAAATGAGTTTAATGCGGCCGTAACAGGGCAAATCACGTTACAGGATGATGCGGGGCGTGCTATAGTGGAGTTGCTTCAGAGAGAATGTGAGAAAGAGATACATACATTGGTTGAGATAGGTACATGGAATGGACTTGGATCTACACTTTGTATATTGCATGGCATACAGGGTAAAAATGTAGATTTCTGGAGTTTAGAATGTAACCGAGAAAAACATCTCGCAGCTTTAGAAAATCTGTCAGATCATCTGGATGAGAATATACATCTGCTATGGGGTTCTATTGTAGATATAAGTGGTATAACGTGTGAAAAGTATCTCTCGCGGTTTCGTAACTTAGAGAGTTCATCTGTATTGAAAAAATGGTTTGATATAGACGTAGAGAACTGTAAAGAATGTCCGAGCTGTCTGAGTGAACTTCCTGAAAAGATAGATTTTCTCTTGCTGGATGGTGGGGAGTTTACTACGCTGTATGAATTTCAAAGACTCTTTGATAGATGTTCTTGTTATATTGCTTTAGATGATACAACTGTGGATAAATGTAGAGAAGTTCATCAGATCTTATCAGAGAGTCCTGAGTGGAGCGAAATTGTCTCTGTAAAGGCGCGAAATGGCTTTTCAATATTCAAAAAAAATAATACATATTAGAATGGCGATACGTAAAACAAGACGTTATCGAAAGCGAAAACAAAAACGAACGCGTAATAGATATTATACCCGGTATAAAGGGGGTAGTATCGAGCGCACATATGTATTTTTAATACCATACAGGGCAAAGTCTCCTGAAGAAAGAAGGCGAGATGAACTGAAATCCACTATAGATAGTATTGATGCGTATTTTAATAAATACAACAAAAAGTATGCGATATATATCGCAGAAGAACATAATGACTATCCATTTAATAGGGGATTTTTATTGAATGCAGCATTTTTAGAAGCAGAGAAGAAGTATACTTTTCCACGTATATACATTCATATGAATGCAGATTATACTTTTGATATGTCATATGAGTTTCCTACGTTGTTAGATGAGTTTGATGGAAATGGATTTATGGATATTTTTACTATGAATAATATATCTACAATTGGAGGTATGACGTGTTTTGGCGCAGATACATATAAAAAAGTGAATGGATTTCCAAATATAATGTATGGATGGGGATATGAAGATAATGCCTTGAGAATAAGAGCAGATACAACAGGAGTTCCTGTTATACATAATAATTTATTGAATAATGGATGGATTATTGCAAAAGGCTCAGATGATCTTATGAGAAATATGAGCCATCAAGAGAAAAATAGAGATATGTTAAAAATAGATGTGAATAAGGACGGATTAAACACATGTGTCTATACGATAGATGGTGTGGGCGAGTTTAATAATACGAAAAAGAATATAACTCATTCATTGATAAACTGGGATCGTACATAAATGGTTTTATGAAATCACATTGGAGATAAATCTCCAATATTGAAAACTTGTTTTTCAATGTGATTTCTACTGAGATTTGCCAAAAATAAATTTTCAAGCGGCAAAC
>RFQR01000017.1 GCA_009924895.1 bacterium | reverse complement strand
GGGGGTTCATATTGGTTATTTGGAGGTCTAGGTATAACTCTACGTAATTTGATGTTTGGAACAGGTCCTGGCATTCGTGGTTCTGGCATTCGTAGTCCTGGCTTTCGCAGTCTTGGCATTCGTAGTCTTGTCTTTCGTCTTGTATTTCGTCGTCTTGTCTTTCTTTTTAGTGTTTTGCGGGTTGTTCTTTTCTTCGTGAATCCTAACAAGTTGTAAAGTCCCATACTACATAGTTGCTAACATTTCTTGTAGGAGCTTTTCATCATGCTCTGCGTTATACGCCAGATTCTGTGATGCCATGAGAGGATTTGAGTTCACGGCTGATACGACGTCGGGCGTATTTCTCACACGACTTATATCCAGTTTCAAAGGAACGCGTGGCCGTACTTGCCCAATATCTCCCACACCTGTCGGCAATCCAACCACACGATTCACAGCATTGGCCCTATCATTCACAATATCAGCATCAATCTTCTTTGCCGTCTGGTGAATAGAGCCATCAAATACGGCCAATGCTCCCCCATTTCCATGCATGGGGTCACGACCCAATGCAATCTCCTGCTTATTCGGATTCAAGCGCATATTATACGCGGCATCATGACTTGTAAAATCCTTATTGACCGAGTTAGAAGGCCCGTAATATTCCGATTTATTTGTCAACTGAGACTTCTGGGTAGGCCGGGCAATATCATCCGGATCATACACTTTGAGACGAGTTGCCCCATCCGCCGCAGGTGCAGCCTGCCCCAACCAGTTCCAATGTATTGTGCCTTCCCGCACAGTCGTCCTTGCAATATCATTCGGATCCCATACAGTAATCGCAGGCGCGCCTTGTGCGTATCCCACAGGTGTCCCCGTTTGACGAATATTTCCAACCATCTCTTGACGACGTGTGGGTCGATTTGTATCATCATAATGAACTGTCAAAGCGCCTGCATCCGCTGGAACTAAATTCAACCCCATTGTGCGCTCACTCGTCGTATTACGCTCATTCGGTCGCACTTCATATCCGCCCCGCCCGTAATCATTTTCAGGAGCATCTGTATCAGCACTCGTATACGTTGTCATATCGGCATTACGATACCCAGCCCCCCCATATTGCTGTGCCATAGGTGCACGATAGGAACCTGTTACATACGATTCCCCGAACTCCTGAGCACCCGCTGGACCCATTATTTCAGAACTTGTTTCAGGGCGCGTGGTATGTTTTAATACTTGAATAGGACGCGTCGTCTCTTTAAGAACATCCCCCGTCGTGACAAAAAAGCGTTCACCCGATTCATCAATATAGAATGTATCAGGGCGATATTTGCGGACTTCGCCAACATCCTGGGAAGCCGTTCCAATAAAGTGTTGACCAGGCACAACAGGTTTATTATATGTTTCTTTCGGGTTATCACTTGTGCGCAAATCATCCGTGCGCCGAATATTATCAATCATGTATTGATTCACTTCAAACTGCTGAAATCCACCCTTCCCTGTCGCTGCAAAGCCTTCATTCACACCAGGTGCAACGCGAACAGGTTCAAATGGACGCTCCCCTGAACGATTTCTAGGGTCATTTATACGACTTTGGACAAAGTCCGTCTGATCCTCCATTCCAAAAGGGTTCCCATAGGGAGCTCGTGCTGTATCAAACATCGGCTCAATCTCCTTTTTTGTAATTTGTGTAACGCCAGACCCTGTAAACGTATCAAGAATACCCGAGTTCGTTTGCGCTGCTACATTCTGTCGCACACGCCCTCCGAAAAAGGGGACCATGTTATTGTGTGTAAACTGAGAACTGTCAATACGTTCCCCTGTAAGTTCGCTCGTTACAAACCCCTCTACATAGGCCGGTTGCGCCTGAATACCTGCAGGATTCATAGCCACCGTCGGGGTGGCCGATTCAATCGGCTCGGGCTTCGGTTGCAAATCGGGATTCATAGGAACAGTTCTCGTGGGCGGAGGACTATACGTAAGAAGAGTTCCTTGGACACCGGGATTCGGTTCACTTGGTAGGGCAGATTGACCCATACCATATTCAAACATCATATCCAGTTTTTGGGAAGAGGATCGTGGTGAAGCACCCGCCGCAGCTTGTGTAAGAGGATCTGCAGAAGGCCCACGTGCAACGGCAGAATCAAATCCTTCCGCCTCGGTCTTTCCCGAAAGACGTGTAACTAAATATCCGAGACCCGCTAAGGCAAAAAGTCCCACTGCTTCCATACTCTACTACGTTATACCGTTAAAGTATTTATACTTTCATTACACCGCCGCGTACCGTGATGTGCTTCAATTAAGAACCCCCACTGGGAGTTCTTAATCTATGCGTATATCACACGAATACTATGCCAAATCTACACCCATATGAGTCTTGCATTTCTCCTTATCAATGGAGCGAGAGGGGATGAAAAAATCAAAAGGAGTTTCATATGTGAGCTGTGGTTGATGAGGTAATGGCACCCAGCGATTCCAGCCTGTTGCGCGTAATGTGCAAGGGGGGTTCACAAGCCGCTGAAATAAATGGGGCACGGATTCGTCGGGTGCTGCACTCAATGGCGTATTATTCATAACGTTTGTGGTAGGATCGTAGAGTTTGGCATCTACTCGGACACGTGACCCCATACGAGTAATCCCTTTCAAATCGGATTCTACATCGGTCTTCCATTGACCTGTTGGCCAACTCGCCCCCGAATACTGTATACGAGTGGTCGCTTGTACAGGATAACTCACAGGGCAGTTTGTATCCGGGGTATTCAAATAATACCGGAGCGAATAGGACGTAATACGCATATCATCTGCTTGATGAAAATCGTCGAATTTCGGACGTGTGAGGGCCTGCTGTTTCACAGATATAGCCATCTCCTGCTATCACGTGCTACTAGTATTTCTCAGGCATCGAACATGTCTCTTTTATGAAAGGGGTTGGGCCAAGTACAGAAGGGTAGGCCCATTGCTGATAGACAGCTAATGGAACCGGAGTAGCATCGATTGAAATCGTTTGTTTGGGATTTTGGCGATAAATGAGAGATGTATTTGTTTGAGGAAGGTGATGGCGGTGCATGGCATCCGTGTTGGGGCGCGTGATACCAAGTAAGTCAGATTCCAAATCCACCACATTTCCAGCAGCACGTGCAACTTCATTTCCACCCACAAGGCCAAGAATATGCCGTCGCTCTTTTACATGTCGAACAAACTCAGGTAGTTCATCATACTTTTGCGGATTCTCAAGTTTCTCGTGAACAAGGGCTGCGCTATTTGGAGCAGGAAATGCCTCAGATAGTGACGCCATTCTGTAAAGACTATAGCAAAGCTGCGGCCCTAGCAGTTTACATCTCGAATATATGAACGGCTTGGAAGGCCGCCACGAATCCAACCGGGAGATGCCATCTCAGGAATGAGATTCTCAGGTTTTTGAATATTCGATTTTATAGTGGGAATGAGGGGAATAAAGATTCCATCAAACTGTTGCTCCGTGACAGTGCCGCACTCTTTGCCCTGACGAACTTGCTCCGAATGAAGCAAAAGGGTCTCGACTTCTGGATTTCCACGTCCACCCCCCATATACGGAACGCCCAGAAAGGGGCGTGCTTGAGCACGCACATTGCATCGATTGTTATTAAACTCTGGCTGATTTTTCAGAACTGACTCGGAATCGATCTGTTTGTTATTAGAACCAAATCCCTCACGAGCATACATAAGAAGCTCTTTGGAAGCAAGGGGGTTCACTTCGACTGCATTTGGGACAAGATTCGTTGTTGTATATGCACCGGGGCCCACCGACTGCTTATAATATTGTTCAATACCATATGAATCATCCTTCGTATGAGTGAGACGATTGACTTGCATTCCCTTTCTGAATGGTGGAAAGAATAAGCGTCTCCGATATTAGAATGGCCCAGACACGTGGCAAGTCTCTTGCTACAAAGTTTTGCGGATGTGTAAAAAAAGTTCGTAGAACGGTTCGTGTGCGTCGGAATGGAAATAGGGAATCTGCGGCCATTGGAATATGTACGGGGAGTGTTCTCCAGACTCGGGGGAAGACTCTGCGCAAGTTTTCATGCAAAAAGGGGGCGAAACTTCAGACTCAGACTTGGAAGCATTAGGCGGGATTTGCGTTTAACCAAGGAATTGCACCCCCGTCCGTCCCGGGGAGACATGCTTCACGCCCTCCTTCTTTACACGTTTTCCCTGGAATCTTATACAGCCAGTTTTGGTAAGAGTTCTGATCATTTGGAATGCTTGTGCTGGGCATTGTAATAAACTGTCTCTGACTTTGCGACCTTCCAAATACATCCGTAGGGTCTGCCGTAAATTCCGTCCGGAAGAAATCGTCCAGTTTTACCTGGACGCTTGGATCCGTTATAGACATGGCAATAGGACGTGTAGGATTGTATTTAATTTCATCAATCAGAACATTCATAAACGGATTTCGCGTCGTGGGCATTGTGACCGTAGAAGCCTGGGCACCAATCACATCATAGATGGCTGTGGCGGGCTTGCCTGTGCCTGTGCCTGTGCCTGTGCCTGTTGCATTCGCAAAAGGCTCTGTCGTTTGAATTGTTGTAATATCCCATATGAACGGAATGGAATACAGAAGAGCAATTCCCATAGACACTAGAATGGGTTGTGAGGTCCGCATAAAAACAGACAAGAAACTACCTATAAAAAAAGCAACCGTAAATATCAATACAAGAATATTTACATACTCGCTCATACATACACCCTCCTTATGATATTTTAAAGCAAATCGCGTGCTAAGAAGAACTTTAGGATTTTCCCATACATACGGATCACAAAATGGATATACCTTCATCGTGGGAAACACCTTCTAATAACGGATACTATAGTGTTGGAGTCCTTATTTCTTTTTTCCAGCCGCCTTCTTCGCCTCCAACTTTGCCCGTAACCGGTTCTTTACAATCGCAAGGCGACTCTTCTCTTCTCTCCCAGCAGCACGAGCAAAATCAGGATCCTCAAACGAGAATGCAGACTTAAATGCCTTCATCATTTCAGCAAATGCCGGGTGTGACTGAAACTCGTGCATGAGTTCCTCCGCCTCTGCCGCCAACTCTTCTGGTTTCAAATGTCCCTTTTGGATTTTATCCTGCAACTTTTTCCCTACACGAGTCATTGCCGTCTGTAATATGTCAGGCCTCGATGTAGATGCTTGCATTAAAATCTCAAATGCGCG
This sequence comes from bacterium, assembly GCA_009924895.1. Classification (GTDB taxonomy): domain Bacteria; phylum Patescibacteriota; class Minisyncoccia; order Phycocordibacterales; family UBA2100; genus UBA10103. The sequence continues at coordinate 14,524 of RFQR01000017.1, read as the reverse complement.
TGTGGGATCTTTTTCGACTTGTTCCAAATCCTCGGGCCGGAGTCCAAAATCCTCGGGTTTAAATTCCTTCACGAGATCCTCTGCCAACTTTGCCAGTTTCCCTTTTAAGAATTTCTCTGGAAGGGCTGGAAGAGCTCCGTCACTTCCGAACATATCCTTAAACTTTTCGGCCAACGAATTAAAATCCATGCGGTCCAACTTTGATCGCCAATCTTTCAAAATAGTATCTGCCCAACGTTTGAAACTTGGATCCTCCCCAATAGATGTATCCCCTTTCTCATATGCAGAACATAGATCCAGAATCGAAAGATATTCATATACAGACTCTTTGCTCTTATTACTTACTGTTGCCCACATAGACGGTTCAATCTGAACACCAGGAAGCACTATTCCGGGACAGGGCATATCAGAACTCTTCACCGCATGCTTTTTATACACCTCTGTATAATAGCGGTGTATGTGTTCAGGTGCACGAAGGGCACTAGCACACGCGAGTTCAAGCTCAATCTCCGGGAAAACAACACGAAGGTCCGCAATGAATTCATCATACTTCTTCTCAAAGGTGGCTTGAAGGGGGGAAGCACTCATCTTGTATACCTTTTGAATGAATATTTGACGTTCTTTACGCCCTGCACTGCGCCCTTTTTATATGTATTAAACCTCCTTTTACAATAATGATATTGTATGCAGTATGATTATTTAATGAATATTTCATCTGCCCTCTTCTTTATATGTTATGTCCCCGAACTCTATGCAAACTACAAAAATAAAAATGCGAATATATATAATCTTCCCGAAAAGTTACTGATTGTATTTGGAACGGGGTTTGCATTTAGTTACGCGTATATCAATGGAGATATAACGCTTATGACAAACTATGGTAGCCTTCTTATACTTGATATACTGGCTTGTATGATGCGCGCATATTACGTCTATATAAACAATCATAGAGACGTAATAGTTCCTGAACTGCAGGCCTAACATTAGAATGCACTCTTTGCTACCCGAGCCCTCTCACACAGAATGCATAATACCTTTAAAAACTTCCATATTGTATCGCGATTGGAATCACTGATCGTCGGCCAATATTTTTCAAAGATAAGAAGGGCGGGTGATATTTCATTATATTGGTTATTTATCCTGGCTTTGGCGTATTGGATAATAAACTCATCATCCTCGCGCGTAATAGCATCGTGTAGATCCGTATACACATTTTCCACAAAAAGGTCCAGAATCATCTTCGGATTAATTTTCTTGGCCCCTCGAATAGCTTCCAGTGCAAGTTTAATATCCCGTTCTTCAGGAAATGTGTCAGCAAGATTCTCAAAGAACTGAACCAGTTGATTATTAAATGCCCCAAGCGCACTCATAGTCTTCTACAAGAAGAATGTGATTACCCTTTAGATTTCTTTCGCGCAAATATTAGGTTCGCCCAGGCCCCTTCGGCATTCCCATCTCCCTGTCACGCTGATACGCCTCCATTTGCTTATCAAACATTTCCTCTTTTTTGGAGCGGCGTTGAGAACTCGCAGGGGGTGCGGGGCCTTGTGAAGAGCTGCCTTCGGCAGCTGCGCCATGTAGAAAAGAAAAGGCACCGGGGATGGTGGTCCCCCCAGTCCCCTGCGAACTCGTATCCACATCAATACCACTATAGCCGAACCCTTTTGCAAAGCTCACATTTTCAAACATACTGAATGCCGATGGCTCTGCGGATCCTGGCGAAGAGGGGGCGCCTGTAGGCTCCTTCATCTTTTTTTCATATATCCAGTTCATAACATCTGAATCGGTGCGAGGATCCGATTCTCCTGCAATCACAATCGTTGGAACTTTTTTCAACCAACTAGGAAGTTGGGGTCTATTGGGTCCTGCATCCACGCATATAAATCGGAATTGATCCTTCCAAGGTGTTCTGGATAGTTCTGTAATAAATGCTTTGGACCATTGACATTTATTACTATAAAAACAAATATTGGTAGACTGACTCATTCAGGTATATCCCACTATTCTTTGTGTATAGAGATGCCGGGAGATTTAGACGCAAAGCATTTGCCAACCACCTAAAATTGACTTTGGTATATGAAGAAGAGACTCACAAATAGAATGTCCGCTGCACCCAGAAGTATGGCCGAACGCCGTGCTGCGGCAACTGCCAAACTAGCACCCGACTCCATCTTTAAGAATGTTACACGTGAGAATGCAAATACGATTCGATTTCGCTTGGATCCTACTCATGTGTCCTATGCAAATACGCTTCGTCGAACCATGATTACAGATGTCGAAAGCGTGGCCTTTGAATCTGATATTTTGGAGGATGGGTCATCCTCGAATGTGACGATTCATTCCAATAGCACGGCGATGAGTAATGAAATGCTTGCTCATCGGATTGGCCTTTTACCACTTCATGTGCAAAAACCACTTGATTGGGACCCCGATGCATATATATTCAAGTTAAATGTTGTAAATGATTCACCCAATCTGAAAGACGTAGTCGCCGCCGATATTCAAGTTCTTAAAGTGCGTGGGGCCGAGGAAGAGCCACTTCCGGTTCCAAGTGTTCAGTTCTTTCATCCAGATCCTGTAACGCATGATACGGCACTCTTGGCCGTATTGAAGGGGCGTGTAGGGACACAGGACCCCGAAACGCTCTCTTTCACGGCAAAGGCGACCGTCGGGACAGGACGACAAAACTCCCGCTTCATGCCTGTCACGAGTCGCTGTGCATATGGATATACGCTCGACGATTCAGAAGAAAAGAAGAAGGAGCTCTTTACGGCATGGCTCACAAACTATAAAAAAGTGAATATGACGGAGCTCGAATCGAATACAACACGAAAGGGGGAGTTAGAGAGGGAGTTTGCGACGATGGAGATTCAACGTTGTTACAAAATGAATGAGCGCGGAGAGCCATACAGTTTTGACTTTACAGTGGAGAGTGTGGGAGTCTTATCTCCCACGTATATTATCCGTCGCGCCATCGAGATTTTACAAAGAAAGTTATTAACCTATTCTTCGATTGATGCAGGGGATTTGCCCGATACTATTAAAATACGCCCAGCCGATGCCAGAATGAAAGGGTTTGATTTCCTATTCCAATATGAAGACCATACACTCGGTAACTTGCTTAGCACATGGATGGAGCAGAATCAAATAGACAATGGCGAAATCACATTTGTAGGCTATAAAGTTCCTCATCCTCTGCGCGATGAGATGGTTCTCCGTGTAGGTATTGAATCTGGAAAAGACGTTGATGCGCGAGCTGCCGTCGCAAAGGCCGCTCGGTCATGTGGCCAAATGTTCGCAGATTGGGCGACGCAATGGGCAGCAATAGCATAATGCCGCTTTATATAAGAATATAGTAGGATGGAAGGGGGGATTCATGTATATTGTATTAACTTAAAACACCGCACAGATCGTTGGGACCGTTTTTCAAATCAGTCCGAGCTGCAAACTCTAATGAAACATTATACATTTGAGCGCTATGAAGGCATCAATGGCTCTGCCATCGATCTTATGAAAGATGATAGAATCTCTTTAAGGACGAAGCGAAATGTAAGAGAGCATGTCCGGCGAGATCATGAAGAGCTTGATTCAGCAGGAGGTGTAGGATGTTATTTAAGTCATACGAATGTATGGAAGAAGTTCTTAGAACGCTCGGAAGAGTATGCAATAATTTTAGAAGACGATGCAGTTCTATATAATGGCTTTGTAGAAGATTTGCAACATGCAATGAAAGATACTACGCTTCTACCTCAAGCACCCGATGTATGGTTTTTTAATAGACCCACCGATTGGTATTATGAATATAAGGGAAAGACGAATCCCAAACAAATCAAAGAAAATAACCTGGGACCCTGGACAACGAATACATGCGCCCCTTTTACTGGTTATATGTTGCGGAAACAAGCTGCGGAAAAACTCCTTGAAACCGCGTTTCCCCTGGATATGCATGTAGATCTGTATACGTGTTTGGCAGGGGATCTCGGACACATTTTTACAGTATCACATCGTGATATTGTATTAAAAGACTACCGATTAAAGGACATTGATTCAGATATTCGCGCGGAGAGTATAGGGGATTGTAAAATTTGCAATGTTCCAACCAAATACGAAAAAAATGGCATACTTATGATGAATATTCCTATTTTTCTGATAGGACTGGGTTCCATTGCTATTCTCTATTATTTGGGGCTCAAGCGCCGCTAAAGAGTCACAAGCGCATTTCTACTATTTTCTATGGGATGCATATTCATATTAAATGCATAATAATGTAACACACCCGTTCCCTCCACGCAGTTCAATGCATGTTTCTGGGCAAATATATCTGAGAATGTGATTATATCTGCAATATGATGTCTCAGGCAATACTGTGCAATAGAATCTAATATCCGTTTCGTGCGTGTTGTATCAATCATACTGACATATATGACAGCATTTGTATAAGCGTATCCATTTACCGATTTATTTTGAATACAATATAAAATAACACAATCGTCTTCGAATACAAATGTATGAAACACAGGGCAGGAAAACATGGCATTGATTTCTTCTCGTGTGTATATATTGAAAATCGAATACGTTTTCTCTGAATACCTTTTCAACCCCTCTGCAAGTTGCCCTGCATATTCTGGATCTGAACCATGTATATATCGAGGTTCAATTGTCGCAGAAAACGTATTAAATTGTTTTTTAAATCGAGATATATCTTTGGAAAAAAATCCCGCGGCAGCAAGTGTCTCAATACAAATAGGTCTATGATAGAAGACTTTTGTTCCGAACATCGGGCTCTGTATCCGTGTCCCCACCGTATAAAAGGCAGTATGAATAGACAAACGGAGTATTGTTTCACGCGTCAACGTCTGTATCATATAAGGTGCCAGGTGTAACGAACGCAGTTTCGGATGCAATGATAAAAAGTTTACTTCAATGGTCTCTATAGGCGTTGCGTATATCTGCAGTCTCTTTTTCTTTCCTACAATAATACCAAGTGTATCGGCCGGTTTCTTAAAAAAGCGGATTATGATCGAATCCTGTAGAAAATACTGTAGCAACTCGTGGCTGTATATGACACTCCCTTTTTCCGTAATAAGATAATATGTATTTATAAAATCGAGTATATGGGTTCGTTGTTCTACAGTTATATCTGTCAGCACCTCATATGTAAGAGTATATTTGCTTTGTTTTCTTTGCGATTCAACCTGTTCCAATAGTGCATCTCGCGATAGTATGGGTTGAATATCTGCTCGTTCGCAGCTGAGTGGCTGCTGTTGCCAAAATCCCATTCTGCATATAGAATACTGGCAACTACTTAGACCTCCAACGTTCAATCTCTGTAACCCAATGTATCATCGACACCCTCTGTGCCATGTGTGGGTGTATACTCTAACAAACGCCGCTTCTCAAAGTCGCGCATACTATTTACAACATCAATCGCATTTTGTAAACGCACCTTAAATCCCTTTTCGCGCAACTCATTCCGCCACTTCATATGTAGCATATACACTGCGGGTTTCAAAGGATCTGGCAGGTCTTTGAATGCCATCGTATGTGCCTTGTGCACGTCTACATATGCTGCTAGAATATTACGCGTCCTTTCACGCAATGTTTGCTCATACTTCCAAAACAAGTCGCGGTCCTCTCCATAATGGGTCAAATAGTCGAGCACCTTCTTATGAATTCTTAAGCGAAAGAAGCGGTCCATATCATTTGCCTCAGACCCACGCAACTCGCGCATCATTGTATACGTGGGCGTGCGTAAGCGCCAGCGCCCTCCCATACCATCCTTAAAGACAAGACCCTGCCACCGCCATCCACGTTGAACAGCCATTCTCTGGAGAAGATCCTGCACATCCTTCTCCGTGCGAAAGGGTCTTGTGGGATAACTAGTGACTTGCAGGCGTGCAAGGGCTTGGGGCCAGTTCACCGCCTTTTCTGCAATATGTACAACACCTGTCTCCAAGACAGTTCCAACATGCACAATATAGAGGGCGGGAGTTACTATTTTTGCCACGACACGATGTGCTGGATGCTGTAGAACAAGACTGGCAAATGCAGCAGAAACTCCCTGCTCCTCACGCAGTCTATTCAGCTCCTGCTCTAAGGCGCTCACTGTCTTCAACTGCGTGGATGCCACACACTCCTCAAACATCTCTTTGAATGTCTTAGTCCCATAAAACGTGTTGTCTCCACCTATACGAGTCCGGGTGGCCACGTGCATAACTCCATCCGAACCCACCCATACGTTCATCATACATCCATCCACGAAATCCTCGACGGCAGACAGCTGGAGATTCAATGGAGGGAGCCCCTCTGTTGCGCGCGGGGGAGCCACACACAGTGGTCGATTTGCAGAAAGATCCCAGACCACGGAACGAAAGAGATCTGCTGAGGTCTTATCTGTCGTATACCGAAGAATACCGCATGCATCTGTGCCTGGAACATAACGGAGTGAGCCACCCTCCACGGATTCAAGGTGTGCACGCAACTCATCAAATGTAGGAAATCGTTGGCGAAGATTCTCAAAATGAGTTATACGAACAGACATATTGATATATATCCACACGTTGTAAATATTTAAGCTGTCAATTTTTAGCCGCGGGGTCTGTGATGAGGAAAAAGCTCACATGACCATAGGATGGAAGATACTTCTCCAGAGTTTCATTTAGGAGATGGAGTATATATATCAGGAGGTCGCCTGGATGGAACACGCGGGACTATATATTACATGGATGACACTCTGATCCGTATACTTCCATTAGGTGTTTCCGACAGACTTGTGGAAGTTCCCATTGTGGATGGAGAACTGGATCCGAAACTCGGCATTGTTGACTTTTTTCAGACATCTCAACGCGCTGTTCCAGCCTTTGTAGCCCAAATAGATGCACATGTCGGCCAAAAAGCAGAAACATTCGATGTCGATGGAAAGCCTGGCATCACCTATATGATTAAAGAGGTAAATGAACGCGAAGATACCATTACACTTGTGGATGAAACAGGGGGGGAACGTAAGATTGAATTTAGTTTCACAGGAGTTCCCCTCGACGAACCCTTTGCAGTTCTCCGACCTCGTCAAGTAGAAGCAGATGTAGAAAATGCAGGGCAAAACGCCCCCGAAGAAGAACTGGAAGATACGAATGTGTTTGAAAATATTGATGACATCGTGGATACGGACAAAAAAAAGGGTCTCGTCGAACGCTCTGTAACACAGCGTATATATCCTGATATAGTGCAACGAAATGACATGTTTCAAAGCCTTTTAGAGTTACTTGATATTTCTGCGCAAAAGAATCAGAGAAATCAAAAAAATATACGTAAACATGTCGAGCAGCTTCTATTGTTGCGGAATGAACTCGTGCAATATACACCTACGGGGGAGCCTGATGGGAGTGTTCCTACATCCTTCCATAGCATAGCAGAGCTCTTGGAAAATACCGATATTCCTTTATCACGCCCCGTCCTTGAAACAAGTCGTAGCCTATATCTTTCCAAATCAGAAGATCAAGATACTATTACAGAACTCCCAGGTGTAGCGGTAGATATCCAATATATGAAGGATGTATTGGATGAATCCAATGAATTCCTAAATACTCAACTTGCAGGGACATCAGGGCAGATTGTTATTCCAGATGCACTTCCACAATGGTTCATAGGCTGGGAGACATTTTTTAAACGATATATGCGCTCTTGGTTAAGCGAAGGAGACCGCGGTGAACGTATCGTATTTGCAGGAGATAAAGAGTTTCTACGTGCACCTATGTCGAGCGGAAAGGACGCCATTGTGGATGGCTTAATACCACTGGGCGACTATGATGCCACGACAAGCCAAGTTGGAAAAGTTCGTCTATCTCTTCTCAAGGGTCTCGCGCCTCGGTTCATTCGTCTAAAAGAGAAGGATGCCCCACGTAAGATTGAATCTGGCGACGAAGCTATTCTTACAGGTCAGCTATTATTTCCTCTCCATACTCAGCGCGATTTAGGGCTTTCTCGTTCAGGTCGCTTAATGAAAGATATTGCATATAGCCACTTTCCTGGAAAAACCCTATTGGAAATTCTCAATATCGCGGGAGGTATTCCAGATACTGCAAGCGCAGGGAGTATTATCTCTATAGGAGAGGGAGGGAATACGTCTGGAAATATTGCTATTGATGAATGGCTACAAGTCCAACCCTTTCGTATTCGCGGATTGGGGGATGCTCTCATAGACATGAAAAACCTGGGTATGACACACAAAGAGTTGACGGTGGAACAACAACAGATTTTAGTGAACAAAATCCAACAATACCGCGCCCTGTTACATCAATATATAACGACAGAGCGTGATATATCTACAAAGGCATTAACAGAGCTTCGTTTAGAAAATATACCGTTTCTGCAAGGAGAGGCGCTAGAAGATTTGGTTGTTACACTTGAGAGCGAGCCTCTCATACATACTTGGTTAGATGATATCCGCAAACGCATTCCCGCATATAAAGAGAATGATTTGGCTATCGTGGCAGGCATTTCCACTAAACTACCTGAACTACTACTCACAACTCTTGCAGGCATACCAGGTCCTTTGGCGCGTGAAAGAAATCGATGTGTGCGCGACCAGTTCTTAGAGGCACTGGACCATGCACTTCGAAAGGGTCTCAAAAAGGCAAATATAGGAGAAATTCCTCAACCGATTGTATGCCCCCATATGGATAGCATAAACGAAATTCGTAAAGTAAAAGACACAGATGACCGTATGCAACTGATGGCCAGATTCCTTGCCCGATTCCGAGGAGTTACAAAAAATAACTGGATTCTATGTTCTGCTTCAGCTTCAAACCACCCACATAATCTGATATGTTATCACGAGTTTCTACAACTACAAGAATATTTACATCCGCGTGAGAAAGATACAATTCATAAAGAAATTCTGCTAACATTTAGTTGTGGCGTATTCCAAGGAAAGTTTATGTGTAAAAACTGTGGACAGCCAATCTCAGAGATTGATTTTGATAGATCGATGGAGTTTGATGATAATGGAAAACCTATGGCAAATCGCGCAGCACTTATTGATATGACAGAAGATGAAAACCAAATAAATATGTTGTTAGGAAGCCCCACAGAGGAACAAGGAGAGGGCGCATTTTCATCCGATAGGCAGAAAATAATATATACATCTACACGCCAACTCTTTGACAAAGTTGGTATTTATGCAAATATACATACATTTCAAAATATTGTGGAACGCGTGGAGTCCGATATTCAAAAGCAGCCGTCGCGAGAAGAATATTCTAAAATTATCAAGGCCAAAAAAGGAGAGAAGAAGTTTTTAGATTATGATATATTAATAAATCGGCTTCTTGTTACTGCAATAGGGGCGCATAGTCTGATAGAAATACAGACTCATGTGCCCGATTTTATTCTACGATATAAGATTCCTGGTTGTGTGGCCGGATTTAGTGGATATCCTATCGGGCGCGAGGAAGATATGACAGGAATAAACTACATAAGCTGCGCTATTTCGAGTATAAAGTCAAATGAACCTCCTTGGAGTTTGTCAGGATTTTTGACGATTTCTCAAGATAAAAAGCGACAGGAGATTATTGCAGAAGGTATTAAAAAGCTTGTTGCGGATGGAATGAAAACGGCGATCGTCCAACAAATGCTTTCTATAAAACGGGCGCATAATGAAAAAGTATATGGACGAGGGCATACAGGAGTGGGAATACCTGAACGTGTGCCCGTGGGGTTTCGACCTATCCCATATTATACGTCTGTAAAGGAGGCGACAGAGGCCATCGTTGTTCCAGAAGCAGCATCGAATGAAGAACTTATTCGTGGATGGATTCAAATGGGTCATAAGATTGCGCGTGAAAACGGTGTATATGTGCGTGGGTCTCCATTTTCTGAAACGTCATGCTGTTATACGCCTATTGGAGAGCCTCGCACCTTTTGGTCTAAGAAGGAAGAGACACTCCCCAAACTGCCTGCACGAACGCCTCCAAAAGGTCAATCAAACTCTCAAGTGATGCTTCGTTTTATACCGCGACCTCCTGTGAAACTATTGGCCGATCCCCCAGAAGATCTTTTCTATCGCGTCTTTTTGCGCGTATGCTATGATGGTCCACAAAAAGGGCTGCCGCACGAATCGGGGTATACAAATACGTGTATTCACTGTGGATTTGTATTTCCTGAAAATCCCTATACAGTGAATGCAGCTCCGCCCCTGTCCACAGGCCTTTATAAAGAATGGAAGTCAGAGATGGATGCTATTATTACAAAGGGGAAAACGGCATTAGATTCTCAGCGCGTTGTTGTAAATAAGGGCACATTTGAAAATATACTGGATGCAACACATACACGATTCCATATTGAACTACCAAAGAGTATAAAGCCAATAAGTGGAACGGCGATTTTTGGAAAACTGATGAAACTTGAGCCAGAGCCCTTTGAAGGATGTCGGCTACTTCTTGCAGAGATACTCACGCGAGTGTCTCGATTTACTCCCACTCCTAGTGAAATAGAGATTGCCGAGGCATATGAGCCACTTTCTGAAAATAAAAATATGCTCCTTATAGATATTCAAAAACGCATTGGCGCACCGTCTGTCAAAACGCTTCAAACTCTTTTGAAACAGTCGCCCACACAAATCGTCGAATATGTGCGAACATATTTCTTAATCCCCTTTCAACGACTTATCAACCGATTTAAGCCGAACTCCCTACAGGTGCAGAAAACGTATGACCTGCCTCGCCAAACAGCCGACGATGTAAATAGAGCGATTGAACAACATTTGGACTATTTAAATAGCCTTCAAAAGAATATAAAAGGATATACGGAAATAAAGTTAAAACAGGCCCAGAAACAGTTATCTACGCTTCTTTTGACTATACAGCAAACCATTCGTTCGACGCTCATTCCTGGTGGAGAGCTTGGAACAAGTTATTTAGTAACATCGCTCATCGTGGGTATTCTTGGAGAATTCATAAATCCAAATATAATACCTGACGGTGTAAGTGGGACGGGGGGGACAGTCGAACAAAACGCGCGTGTTCCGCTGAATATATTGGAAGTATGTCTGAGTCGCCTGGAACTAGAAGGGCTTAACTTTACAGAGGAACAAATCCGCGATATGATTGCTAGACGCACCGCTGCTGAAAAGGATTTATTTACGACGAATCAAAATAAAATGACTCCTGAGGAAAAAAAGGGGGACATGATGATGAAACGCTTAGGGCTAGGTAAATGGTCGATTGGTGGAACAAAAGCAGTCTATACATTGGACGCCGATCAATATGACCGTGAGCGGGAGCAGCGCATACAAATGGGACTTGCCGATTTTACAGCAGATCCAGCTGCAATAGCACATGCGAATGCTCTTCTTCAAGAGGATGCCTTTGGAGGCGGAGCAGAAGAAGGATATGATACTCAACAAATGGCAGCGGATGATTACTAATGATAGAAACCTATTCCAATAACAGAGATGAAACTGCTACTGGTGGCTATGCTATTCTATTTGCTCGGCATTGCGATCATGTTGTATATACGACCAAGCTACATTTTTCGTAAAGATGGCAGTTGGAAAGAGTTTGGCATAGGAGGTGAAGATGCGACGCCCTTTCCCTTTTGGATGTTTTGTATTGTATGGGCCGTCGTATCCTATGGTATTGCACGAGTATCTGTATCTGATATAAAGATTGGAGCCATTGAAACATCGGCATCTGACATAGTCAATAGTGTAGTGCATCCACTCCCTGTAGAGAAAGAAATAGGGAAGCCCGGATATTACAAACTGGATACAGCGGCAATGAAAAAGAAGGGGGCGCCCCGATATATTTATGTAGGTCCCGAGGCACCCGCCGATTTGGAGGAATGAGCTTCTTGAATATATTTTGCCGCATACACCTGCAAAAGGATGGATACAATCATATTTACAAGAATGGATGTTATAAGAATGGTTGTGATGGGTCCGAACGAGGGCATGAGTTCGAGTGGCAGAAGAACTAGATTGGTACAGAACACTCCGAGTGGAGGGATCCAAGATGTTGTAAGAATTCGTTTAACCGTCAGCGTTGACTGTGATACGTATTGAATGCATCCATTGCATAGAATCGTAAGAATAAAACTCAGCAGGGGTGTTATAATACAGCCAAAGAGAGTGAATAAAAAGTGTGACAAGGAGGGGAAGAAAAGGGCGATGCCGAAGCTGCACAATGTTAAAAGAACTCCGTGGACAATGCCAAATGTGATACGAAGCGCATGCTGAATATCATCACCGGGTTTTCCAAAACAGGTGGAGGCGGAGGCGGAGGCGGATATACATTCCGAGGCTATATGCGCAATGCTATTTCCTCCCATTGACCAGATGGCAGAATCAGAAGTAGGCGTAGAACCCGCAAAGCCCGTGGTGGCAGAAAAGATGCAAGGACTTCCACCCGACCCATATGAAAAGCCAGTGCTTACAAGTATTCAAAAGTTTTTTCGTGATAGGGCGAAGAAGCCTTTGAATTTTACATTTACAAATACAGGAAATCTGCAAATCAAAGATCCCGCAGGCACTATTCAACTGAAGCGATTTATACCGCTTGAAGCATCGGAACGAGCTGCCTTGGAACAATATCGGATAGATACATTGTCCGAGTTAGAGGAAGCGTATGTCAGTGAAATGCAAACACTTCGTCAAGCATGGGATACCTATCATCAAACCGGGGCAATGCGACCCGTTCTTGCTGCAAATCAACGTGTAGCAGAGCTTGACATGCGCCGCAACGCGCTTCGTTCCGCAGTTCGTGATATTGTTCCTATTGAAAATATTAGCACGAAGGAAGTTCTCTTTGATGAAACATATGAAGTAAGAAAACTGTTTCAACAGGGGGATGCCTTTGATAAAAAGTTGATGCGGCTCTGCTTTTATGATTTTAAGGCCCAGCACGATCAAGGCAAATATGTTGTAGGAGAGGATGAAACAAAAGAAGAAGTGGAGGAGTTGTCTGAATTTGAATACCGGAAAACATTGAAAGACGGGCGAAAAGCGCGTATTTTCTACGATGTAGATTCGGACGTAAATGGCTTCCTCAGCCCCATGTGGCCCATAGAGTTTACAATGGATGATACGCAATATTCTACGCCGATACAAGCATATGAAGCAGAGCGTGCAAAGGAAATGGGACTGATGGACCTCCGGGCGAGTATTCTCAAAACGCGTTCTCCACGAACAATTCGTTTAATGGTTTCCAAACGGAAAATGGCGCATCCCGCAAATGCGAAAGGCCTCTGGTTGAAGATATTTACAAGTGCGTATCAACAAACAGAGTCTCTAAAAGAGAAGTTATTAGCCACGGAAACAGATGCATTGGTATATGCCGATATTCGCGAAGGCCCATCAGGGATTGGTCTAGCTGAAAAAGATGCAAGCGTCCTGGATCCCAGTAAATGGAAAGGGGAAAATATCGTGGGCCTTGCACTAGAAACACTTCGAACTCAGTTACGGGAAGGAAATGCCGAAGAAGCGCCTGTGAATACTGCTCCCAAGGAACGTGTGATATCCGAAAAGGAACAGGCAAGCGCAAAAGTAGGAGCTATCATCAATGCGCGAAAAATGGCTTAGGATTGAATCGGATATGGGCGCAGTGTAGATTCGTTTGCATCACAGTTTACTTTCTTAGAGGTATATGTATAGCATATACCATTCGTATCTCGATACACGCGATCTTTTATGTTCTGTGGATGGGGATATTGATATATTATATTGCGACCCGGTTCATAATAAAATATCATAAGAAGGCCGACGCAGATACCTGCGGTAAAAGGTAACAGGCGTATATGCTTCAACATCTAATAAGATGTTCAAAAATAATGCCGGCAGATATATCATCATATGTCAGAGATGTTTGAGTTTCTTCGAACAGAAAGATTTAGTATGATATTTAGTTTTGTATTGGGTCTTGGATGCATGGCCCTTTTAAAACCAATATGCCACGGAAAAGAGTGTCATATTCAAAAGGCGCCACCCTATACGGAAGTGAAAGAATCAACGTATCAAATAGGGACGAAGTGTTATAAGTTTGATGCCGCGACGATAGAATGTCCCAAAGAGGGTGTCATTGAACCATTTCAACAGTATATACGTTAAACGCGTGAGTCAAGGGAAAACCATTTTGCTGCGATTCTTCAGAAACATTCTATGAGCACCCTTTTGTCTGAACTAGATAGCGCCCCGGCCCAGGGAGATGGTGATTTTGTTCAGAATATTTTAAATGAGATGAACGGTGGCGCAGGACCTACAAATCCCCCTATGCAACCATCTCCGGCAGGAGGTATGCATCAGGGCCTTCAACAGGCACCAAATCCCAATACGTTCGTTCATCGCCAAATGGATGCCGCCCCTGCTACAGCTCATATGATTGGAACAACTCAACCAACTCCGGCGGACTTTGCCCAAATGATGAATACGGGGGGTGGGCCCGTACCGGCACAAGGGGATGCGTGGGGTTCTTCGTATCAACCTCATGCGCGGCCCACCCCCCGTATTCATCATTTGGGCAAAGTCCGCCGGAGT
>RFQR01000016.1 GCA_009924895.1 bacterium | reverse complement strand
TGTCTCGTGGGCTCGGAGATGTGTATAAGAGACAGCCTGAACCTGCACCCCCCGAACCTGCACCTGAACCTGCCCCACCTCCTGCATTTAATATTCCAAAATTAATTGAGAAGATGGGAAATGGCACACTAAGCAATGCTGAAAGTAAAAAACTTGAGGAGATGGGATTGAAACTAGGAAATAGCAATGCAAATGCAATAAAGAAGAATGCGCTAAACAAGGCGGCTAGATAAATGCACTACCATGCTATAGATATATATTAAGAACATTCTAAAAATATTCTTAATATATTTTTTCATATTAGAGATGAGTAAGAAACTAGTGAGTTATTCACCAGTGGTCAATATCCTCCGCTAATAAAACATTTTATAGCCCGTATAGAAGAAAAACTAGAAGGTATTGAAGGCCTAAGGGAAGATCATATCGTCACAATGGTCGCAACCGATATAGAACTTTTAAATAATCTTACAACTTTGGAAAATATTAATACAGTTTTATTACGTTTGTATAGTGATTTTATGGTAGCCGAGAAAAACGCTACAACACCTATAAAATATTTAAATAAAGAGTTTAATGTAAAATATGATCTAATACGGATGTTTTCAAGCGCTAATAATTATGATTGTCTTATTCATTCATTTCTTACAGCTACATGTGAAAACTTTCGCAAACTAGAGCAATGGTGTAAAGATGAGTTTGCGAATTTTTTTCGACGTACCATTTTTCTCACACTATCTGAAGAGGCCAGAAACGAGGTTATAACCAATATACTAAGTAAAAATAATACATTTTTAACAGAAATTGAATTGTATCTTCTTGCTGCACAATATCATGTGAATATTTTAAGTGCAAGAAAAGTTGTACAAGATAAAAGAAAAATAGACTATAACATAAGCTTAATAACAAATATAACAATTGCTAATGCTCTTGGCATTTATGGGGATCCATATACAACAACTATAGGTATATATACAAATGATACTCATTTTGAGGCATTCAAACTAACCGACTCCACCTTATATACAATACCGCCCGGTTATCTCATTCATCTATATAGTAGGAGGATACTAAAGTTTGAGGATGGTATAACGGAGGAATACCTCACACTTTTAGATAAACCTAGCGGAGCAAAGGGTGGCTCCCGCAAACGAACGCACAAACGAACGCACAAACGAACGCACAAACGAACGCAAAGGCGCACTTAAACTCTGCGCAGCAACATTCCGTAGGAATGGCAACGAAACAATCCTGTAAAGGTGCACTGCTAGTTAGCGGCGAACCTGGGACAGGAAAAACGCGATGGATAAAAGAAGAAGCTGCATTCGCAAAAGCCAAACTCTTTCGCTGGAATGCGCGAACGGATCGCAGCCTTCGTGAAGGGCGTGAAGTGCTTCATCAACAAGTTCGCTCCAAAGAAAGACTTTTTGTTTGGATTGAGGGCGCAGATGATCTCACGCAGGAGGCGCAAGCATTTCTACGTCGTATTTTAGAGACTGCTGCGCCAAATGTGACATGTGCTTTAGAAGTTCGTGAACTTTGGAAACTGTCTCCACCCATCCTTTCAAGGTGTACATTGGTTACAATGCGCTCAGAACAATCATATAGAATGAGTCGAAATTTAACACTTGCAACTCATATCGGAATTACGTCATCAAATAAAAAGAGGGATACACTCCCGGTGTGGCAAGATATTCCACATCTCAGAAAACAAGGAGAAGATCCCTACCAAATCTTAGAGCTGATTCTACAACGGTATGGAATCGAAACAAAAGGGGTGTATGAATGTGTGAAAGCCATTGGTTCGGGTTCCTCGCCTTGGATTCAAATTAGTAAGTTTTTAATGAATAGCGCGCGTTCTATTTGAAAACGATTACTCCACCCCTATTTCAGATATTTAGAAATGGAGTTAGGTGAAGGAGTGAGTGTATACGCAGAAGCAAAAGGAGAATATACAAAACAGTTATGCCAATTTATGTTGCCAGCTCTTCAACAATATTACATAGATATGATGGAAGATGCTAAACAAAAGGAACCCCTCCCAAACAAAGTATTATTAATGTTTCAAAAGTTATTAGAAGATGTTCATGAATGGAATGTGGATCGAGTTCAACGAGAAACGGCTACAATTGTGAGAGCTACGCAATGTGATTATTTGGAAGAGCTCTTAACAGCCGTATTTATCGCGCATACAAAAGTGCTTTCCGCAATCCGCCTGACAACCCGACAAAAGAAACTACAGATTACTATTCCTAAACTGGAGCATTTTTTGCATAAAACATTGATTGAGTGTTCTCGCCTTCTTTGGAGTAATACGTATTTATTTTCCACAGTAGCACCCTCTATTGAGCGTCAAAAGAACTTTCGACAGATTGAAAGTATTTTACACGATGGAATACAACAATCGATTCGTAGTATGCTACCCGTGAAGAATATTCTCCGTGAATATCTCGCAGATGACGGACTAGAGGAGGAAGAAGAGGAGAAAGAAGAGGAGAAAGAAGAGGAGAAAGAAGAGGAGAAAGAGAAAGAGAAAAAGAAAGAGGAGGAGAAAGAGGAGGAGAAAGAGGAGAAAGAAGAGGAGAAAGAAGAAGAGAAAGAGGAGAAAGAAGAAGAGAAAGAAGAGAAGGAGGAAGACAAGGAGAAGGAAGAGAAGGAAACACCTGTTCTCATCTCCGTTCCTGCAAAATCTACCGATACTCCTGTATTTACAGGCTTAGATACAAAAACACCTATAGAGGAATCTTCTACAAAGTTTACAGCGGATGAAGAGGATATAAAGATTTTGGAGGATTCTCCGGTGCCAATGGATGATTTTGAAGAGTTAGGTGAAAATCTAACTATGGATTTTGATGAAGTATTGTAACTGCGTGTATGGAACAATTTTTATTCCTAGTTAGCGGCCAGAATGTCACAAACTCCTCTTGTTACTGGAATGATTTTAGGAGGTGTTGTTATTTCAGCACTTGGCGCAGCGAGCACGCATTTTATGGAAGAGAAAATGCCGACAGTAAAATCGCTTAGCCGCGATTTTATTATAGGTGCTATTATGGTTACTATGATCATGCAGCTGCTTCCCGAATCATCTACAACGATTGTGCAGTATATTATGGGACTTGTTCCTCTCACGCTGTTTGCCAGTGGCAACCCAGTGATAGAATTAAAAGAAGAGATGGAAGTGAAAGTAGGTGTTCCTAACTTTTAGATAAATAACTGCCATTTTCGCACGTTTCCAACATCTGACGGGTTTATTTGAAACTGGTCAAAGGCTGGATGTGTAAGTTGTTGAGAAGGTATTGCTCCATGCACATGGGCGGCGATATGTTTATATAAATCAAAATCGGGAAATCGTTCGGACCCATCCGGATTAAAAAGAACATTTGCACCAAACTCATCTATCATCCACGACCACAGACAATTACAAAGGGGCGATACTGTCTCATGTACTATAAAATCATCTTCTGAACTAAGAATATTTCCCCCTTCTAACTCCTCAGGCTTATCAGGGTATAATGCTTCGAACAAACTTACAGCTAACCGACATAGATCAAATGACGGGTTTGGATACACTTCTTCTTCCGGATTTTCGTGCAGAGGATAGAAAGAATATTGCCCATCTGCATCATTTCCTACACGAAAGTCATCGCTTATAAACTGCACTTTATTAATGGTAAAAATGGCACGACCAAAATCAATAATACGAAATAGTTTTCCAAACGTGGGAACTTTGAAAACGGCCCCCGATTTTAATGTGTAATAGAAATACTCTTCTTCGGTGGAAGTCCACACAATATTATTTGTATGCAAATCATTATGTGTAAATCCAAGAATTGTTTGCGCAACTGTAAGAGCTGCAATCACTTGAAATATCCATGCAGACCACCGAAGGTCCCATTCAGGTGTTCCATGTTTGGCGCCAACTTCTTCTATATTATCAAGCAGCGAGTCCATCGTTCCACTATTTTTCTCGACTGCAATTAGCATAACAGGAAAGTTATGCATTTCAGCATATATTTTATGTATCTCTTGCACGCTGGAGTCATCCGAATGACTCTCCGATTCTGCAAAATGAATTGTCGACATTTCATCGGAATGTAGGGACGCTGTATCTTCCATATCTATGGCCACATCGGCCTCATATATTTCAACATCCTTTATATCTATATCATTTGATTCGAGTTCCTCTGTTCTATCTGAAGCATTGGACGAACTATCTGAGCTAGAATCATCTGAATCATTGGAATTCATGATAGATGGTGGTCGTAAATATGTGTCTAATATCTCTGATGAAAGGGGTTCGTTTGAATCTTTGGCGTCTAGGACACATAGTGTATAAAATCCATTTGTCTGCCCATCCCAGAACCATTTTGAGTTACGATAGCTACTGAAATCATCTGTAAGATTATATCTGTATGTATCTGCCCTTGCGCAAAAGGCTCCATAAAACTCATTAAAATGCGGAGATACACCTTCCTCTCGGAGACGGCCGAGGGCGTAGGATGCGATTGTTTCTACATATGCCTGATTCCATGAATCCTGTATTTTTTTGCATGCGGATCCCCATGTTTTGGCATGCCATGGTAGACCATTTTTATTTGGAAGAGTATACCGCCCCTTCATCCAACGAACGGGATCGAGAAGATGTGTCACTTTCAAATAAGCGTTGTGTTGTTTTACTTCACCTGATCCGGATATATCATTCTTGATAAGCTTTAAAGAACAGGGGCCCGATGTTCCGGATATGTCAATCCCCGTAATACGCCATGTAGAATCCATCCATATACCATCCGTTTGATGTTTATTCAGACGGAATAGCTTGGTAAGCGTCGGAAAGAATGTCTGTAGCTCGGTAAAGCCCCGGACTCCATACAACTCTTTTGCTAAGGGGGCTATCCGGAAACGTGGAGGTGGCAAACTCATTCCCCGGAGATTCGTGTCCATTCTTACCGGGTTCAAGAGCCTTTAGATTGCGGTATCACGCACATTTAAAAAAGTCCAACCCTATACAGTTGTATATGTCCGCTGCTGTAAATGTATCATTGAAAAAGTTTGATATGCGCAAAATCCCACAAGATGCTGTGGTAATTTTTATTGGCCGTCGTCGAACCGGGAAATCCACTCTGGTGCGCGATCTATTATTTCATCATCAGGAAATGCCCCTCGGGACAGTGATAAGTGGAACAGAGGAATCGAACTCTTTTTATGGAAAAATGATCCCCCCCCTTTTTATTCACGGTGAGTATTCTGCATTAATCCTTGCGAACTTTGTGAAACGGCAAAAGATGATTATGGGTCGTATACAGCGAGAACAGCAAGGAGGCGGAAGGTCGCGCCTGGATCCTCGCTCCTTTATGATTCTGGATGATTGTATGTATGATGATAGCTGGACCCATGATAAGAATATTCGGTATCTTTTTATGAACGGGCGTTGGTTAAAGGTATTTTTCATTATTACGATGCAATATCCACTCGGCATTCAACCAGCCCTCCGGACCAACGTAGACTTTGTATTCATTTTGCGCGAGCCATATGCCACCAACAGAAAACGCATATTTGACAACTATGCATCTGCATTCCCCAGTTTTGAGTTTTTCTGTCAAATCATGGACCAATGCACTCAAAACTATGAATGTCTCGTGGTGGATAATACAAGTCAGTCGGCGAAGTTAGAGGATTGTATTTATTGGTATAAAGCTGATATACACAGTGATTTCCGCATAGGGGCTGCCGAGTTTTGGCAGCACTCGGCCAACTACTTTCGGGATAAGCAGGAAGAAGAGGATAATGCTTTTGATCCGATGAATGCACGTCGACTGAAAGGGCCGCCCATAAATGTTCAGAAAAAGAACTAAGGGGGGTGCATACACGTGGCCTAAGAACCTCCCCTCGAGGGTTCTTAAATTTGGCACATCACGATAGATGAATATTGATTCGTATTCACTTTTTCTTATAGCAGCGATTGCATTTTTACTGTTGATTGCCGATCGTATTCTTCGTATCAACCCTCTTTTGGCAAAGGAAGGATTTCAAGTCCCAGGATATCCGCAACAATGTGGTAAAGAGAAAGAACCTTGCCCATTTCCTACACGGTGCATGAATGGATTTTGTTATTCATCGGAACATCCGCAGATGTACGATAGGAATCCTCTCCCGGTTGTTCCTTAAAATCGGGAGTCTACAATAGAAATGAGGGGACATAAAGGATATTCCATATTGGGACTCTTGGGTGTTCTTTTTCTGGTCGTTGCATTTTTGCCTATGATTCGTCGGGCCTTCGTGCGTCCTTTTCCAGAGGGCTTCCAAGCAGGCTCGGGCCTTTTAGGAAGTATAGGGTCTGGCGTAGATTCGCGTAGAGGAGATTGTAGGGGAGTCACATGCAGTGAGGGGGAGTTCTGTCAGGAGAATGTGTGTCGTCCGGTCATGGCGCCCATTACAAATGACTATTTCGCGTAATCTGAGGAAGGGGTCTGCTAAAAATCGATACAACTCTTTGTAAAAGATGTATCGATTCTCGTGAATGTATCAAACATATTCATTCTCCCCCTTCGCGGTATTATGCATCAGCCCCCGATAGATCTTTCGCCATTTTACGCGCAATGGCCAAATCTGCAGGGCCCGATGAACGGAACATGTCCGAAAAAGATTCGGCAGAATCACCTAGCGTTTTCACACCCGGTTCGGATGGCTTTCGACCCGTCGCCCGCTGTTCTCGTTGAAACTGTTCGCGCTGTTCCTCATTCTCCTTATATTTCTTCATGAG
Organism: bacterium; assembly: GCA_009924895.1. Taxonomy (GTDB): domain Bacteria; phylum Patescibacteriota; class Minisyncoccia; order Phycocordibacterales; family UBA2100; genus UBA10103. The sequence goes on along the minus strand of RFQR01000016.1, from coordinate 14,208 downwards.
AGTATTCAACTGCTCTTCGGCATACTCCTGCTCCGATACTTCGGCAGGTTCCGGATCCCAGGGGAGCCATTTGCCCACATCTGCTACAAAGATATTATGTAGGGGATCCTGTCTCTGGAGCTTTTTAGAACGAGCTACTGCCTCTCCTTGAGATCCATATACACCGCGGATTTTCAGACCGCGCACTGTCGTCCGGAATTCATTCTTAGCATAAAACTCATCCTCCAGTTTAGACTTATTCGCATACATATAATCATCATACACCTCTTTGAGCTTGGATTCCGTTAGATCACGCTGATGCGTCTTTACATATGTATGAAACTCATCCATCAAAGTATCAAGCCGTAGAGTAGATTTGCGACATATCTCTGAGGCACCGCTCAAATCATTTGCAAGAAGCGAATCAGCCTCAGCATTTAGTTTGGAGTTTATCCCGTTTACCACTTTCATGAGGTAACTTTCCAAGCTACTTGTCCGGCTCTGAAATTCGTATGTTTTGAGAAACTGTTGAAAAAGAAACAGGTTCTTATCCGCAAGGACCTTCTCCGGACTTATGAAACTGAGTAGGCAAAACTTCTGCCCAGGGATCTCTGCATCCTCTTCCAGGAAATCTTCACGCTCAGCACCCGACATTCTGTAATAGAAGCGTGCCTTCGCTTTAAACGGAAATCCGCAACCCGCGCCAAAAAATCTCTGGACGAAATATAGAATGCACGGATCTGGAACCTCTGAGATAGTGAATCGCATGATCAAGTATTTGGTGGAGGGTTTGTTTGTTGCAGTAGCAGCGATCTTTGTTCCTCGTCGCAGCCTGCCCTTGGACGAGATTCTCACGTTGGGTGTGGTGGCCGCGGCCGTGTTCGCCATCCTGGATGTGGTGAGCCCTAGTATTGGCGCGACTGCACGCCAGGGTGCCGGCTTTGGTATTGGTGCCAACCTGGTGGGCTTCCCTGGCGCTCGGCTATAAGGTGGTCGTTTAGTAAGATGAGAATTGCCTCTGTAGAATGCCCTTTTATACAGATGACACGTTTCCTATGATAGGATACATGTCATTTACAATATAGCTCTAAAGAGTAAGCAGCCGGAAAGTCTTATTATTCTTTAGTTTCTCCCCCCTGATAGAAATCATGACATGCATTGCCAAAATCATACGCTACGGATGAACTGCCATGCCAGGTCCTCACATATCTTTTCCCAGATTTTATCTTGAATGTAGAGCTTATCACGATTTTTCAAAAGCGGAAAGGACGAGAGATACTCGTCAAGTTCCAGCAACTCGCAGAATTTATAAAGAACATAGGAATATGATAGAAAGTTGCTCCGATCCTTGGGGCAGTTTTTCTGGAATGCCGGTTGAATCTCCTTGAACATGTATCGCAACTTCTCTTCAATCTCGCGATTCATTACAGGCGCATTCTGTCCATTCAGTCGATTTATAATGTGCGGCACATGCTCATAATATTTGTTATATTTCAACTTCTTCAGAATCTCCCGCACTTTTTGGCGCGATAGATTTCGGTAATCCATAATACGTTCCTTTTTGAGCTCTGCGCAGATGGCTTCATACACTTCTTGTGGAATCTCGGTGCTTTCCTTGGCTTGAAACTGCGCCAGCCATTCATTAAAATGGTTAATACGCTTATATGCGTAATAACTGACCTCCCTTGGAGGATCTTTATAACTCGGTTTATCTGAATCGACCAAAACAAACTCCTGATACCCGCACATCATGCATGTAAACATCGCTTCATTTGCGCTGAACGTCATCTCAGCTTTACACTCTTCGCACTCGCCATATGCATCATTATCGACTTCACTTACCCCCCGCACATGTTCAGGATGCACTTTTAACAAATACTGCTCCAAGAGTTTATCACGCCCCTGCAGTGTTCCTGGTTGATTCGGCACGACTTTTTGAATATTATCTGTCGCCGCAGCGGATTCCAGGGCTGCTAAGACCGACCCAGGTTTGGCTTTATTTGCCACACGCTTCATATTGAGCTCTTCCCCGTTATGTATCTTTTCTTGCATTTCATAATACTCATATAAGATATCACCTGTGTTCAAAAAATAGTCGTAAAACTCATTTCCATCCTTTCGTTGTTCCATCTCTTTTTCAATATCACGAATCTTTTTCTGAAGTTGCTCATATTTCACTTCATCTTTTATGTCACGACACTGTTCCTTTAACGTGGATACCTCCTCTTTTAATAATTCAACGGACTTTTTACGATCCAAAAGGGTGTTTACACGAACATTGTGTAAAGAATCTAATGTTGTTCTCGCCTCTGGATTGCTACGCTTTGTAGGTCTAATTTTAAAAAATGCATCATCGGATGCCATTCTTTATCTAAATGAAAGGGCCCGTTTAGGCTAACTATATGAATTCTTCTTGCGCATAACTCTTTGAAAAAGAAAGGTCCCCGGCACACCCTCTAAAAGAGTCCAGAATTCGGATAAAAAAGTAGGATCTCCCCGGCTTCGCTAAAAATACTTCCACCTCCTGGGAATTATTTCTAGAGAAGGGGTATAAACAAATGACGGGTGGTGGTTTGATGCAGCTTGTTGCATATGGCGCTCAGGATGTGTATTTGACCGGTAATCCCCAGATTACCTTCTTTAAGGTGGTGTATCGCCGTCACACCAACTTTGCCATGGAGTCTATTGAGAACCCCTTCAACGGCTCCCCTGGCTTTGGCAAGCGCGTGACCTGCACCATTCAGCGCAATGGTGACTTGATCCACCGCATGTATCTGCAGGCCACTCTGCCTCAGGTGACTCTCCAGACCGCCGATGGCTCAGGTGCCCAGTTCCGCTGGCTCAACTGGGTTGGTCACAACCTTGTCAAGTCTGTGGAGATTGAGATTGGTGGCCAGCGTATCGACAAGCACTACGGCAACTGGATGCACATCTGGAATGAGCTCACCCAGGAGGCGGGCAAGCAGGCCGGCTATGCCAAGATGGTTGGTAACGTGCCCGTGCTGACCAACCTGCTTGTGCAGGGTGGCGAGCCTTGCGACGATGACTGTGCCGGCGGTGAGCCCAACAGTACCAACGAGCAGGTCAACTGTGCCCCCGCTTACACTCTCTACATCCCTCTCCAGTTCTGGTTCTGCCGCAACCCTGGCCTGGCTCTCCCTCTCATTGCTCTCCAGTATCACGAGGTCCGCATCAACCTGGAGTTCAACGACCTCCGCAACCTCTGCTGGGACGTCACCCCCCAGATCACCTCCAACTACCACACCATCCGCGACCGCGTGGCCGCTGCCAACCTCCAGGCCGCGTCTCTCTACGTGGACTACATCTACCTGGACACGGACGAGCGTCGCAAGTTCGCCCAGGTGTCTCACGAGTATTTGATTGAGACCCTCCAGTTCACTGGCGCAGAGTCCATCACCTCCTCCGCCAACAAGCTCAAGCTGAACTTCAACCACCCTTGCAAGGAGCTTGTGTGGGTTGTCCAGCGTGACTCTTTCGTGTCCTGCGATGACACCGTGGTGAACAACTGGAAGGGTCAGCAGCCCTTCAACTTCTCCGACTGGTGGGACCGCTCCGTGCTGGAGTCTGGCTACTCCGTCACTCGCGTGGAGGGCATGGCTGGCAAGAACCCTTGCGTCACTGCCCTTCTCCAGCTCAACGGTCACGACAGGTTCCAGGTGCGTGAGGGACGCTACTTTAACGAGGTGCAGCCCTTCCAGCACCACACCAACATCCCTGCCACGGGTATCAACGTCTACTCCTTTGCCCTGCAGCCTGAGCAGCACCAGCCCAGCGGGACCTGCAACTTGTCCCGTATTGATAACACCACCCTGCTTCTGACCGTCTCCAACAACGCCGTTGGCACTGTCACCAGCTCCTCCGTGTATGTGTTCGCTACCAACTACAACGTTCTCCGCGTGATGTCCGGTATGGGTGGTCTTGCATACTCCAACTAAGTATTCAGCTTGGTTATATATTTTATTAATTAAATAATATAGAATTTTTACTTAGACATTCGTAATGGCAAAGTAAAATATCTAAAAACGTTTCACCCATGTACATAAGATTCATATCAAACGAGTTGCTTTATGTATGCGTGGCGCAATTTCAAAAGAATGTGGAAATGTAGCTGGGAGTTTCCAATATGATAAACTGTATGACTTTCTTTGCGCCCAATCCAACCCCGCCTACAATAGGAATGGGGAAGGTATCATATAGAACAGTCGGCGCGGCAGCAGTAGGGAGTATTCTCTTTAAGGGAATGTTGATTGAGTTTATCTTTGACAGCGCGGATCTTCCCAAAGTCAAAGAACACGCATGGCATTTTGCATCTGGAAACTATATTGCCACATCTGTAAAAGTGGATGTATCGGGCGGCGAAATCAAAAAGCGCGAAGTCTATTTGCACAACTTTCTATTGAAACCCGAGTTCAATCAGGTTGTTCAGCACATCAGTAAAAATGGCCTTGACAATCGACGTGAGAATCTGCGATACGTAGATGCTTCCGCGGCTACTATTGGTCATGCGAAGAAAAAGAGGAATGTGGAGCTGCCGCCAATGTGTGGTATTAAACCGGAAGAGATTCCGAAACATGTCTGGTATGTGCAGGCGAACGGATATCATCGTGATCGCTTTGCCATTGAATTCAAGACAGAGAAAATTTTGTGGAAATCTACAAGCTCAAAAGAAGTGAGTCTTCAGGAAAAGTTGGAACAGGCCGTTGCGAAGCTAAAAGAGCTCTATGAACTCTATCCGTATTTGGATCCGAAAAGGGAAGAGGAAGAAATCGCGGCTCTAGCGCAATCATTTCAGACTATACTTTTAACCCAAAGCGGTCCTTCAGAAACTCCGCTGTAGTTTTATGATTCTCTTTTAGACCAATGAAGATTTCAAACCGTCATCTATATCTTATATATTGAATATATTTATAAAGTGCCGGTTTGAAATGCCCGGCGGTCTAAAGTATTGAAGTAAGTTTTCTGTTGTTCATATGAAATCAATGGGTGAATTGTATTAATCTCTTCTAGGGCATTCAGATATATGGACATATCATAATCATCATGATTTAGATTCTTTGCGGCACCAAATTCTACCATGAGAATGAGAGCCTTCATAAAATCCTTAGTATAGGGAAGTCTGTTTGTTGTCGTAAAAGTCATCTGTTTAGGATTACGCTCAATAAAAGAAGAATCATCGTCGGACTCTCCGATAATAAATCCCCAGTCTCTAATCACAAATTTAGATTGAATTACTTTGGGAATTAGTTTCAGAATATTATTGTATGTAAAATCCGAGAAAGGAAGTTGTTCCCAATCGACTGTGTAACCCATTTGTATATATTATATAATTATATTTGTAGTCTCAATTTTTAGATGTTCAGCGGTCTAAGAGTGTCATATACATATGTATCTGATTTTTACCAAGATTTACTATGAAAAGCAGATATACGAGAATCACAGCGGCAGCTACTTGAAAAGCATTGACTCCACCCAAATGCAGCATCTTACGGCATAACTTCATGTTTTCTAGAGCCCAAAGCGGTTGTTAAGAAACTCCGCTGTAGTTTTATGATTCTCTTTTAAGAGTGTCATATATACATGTATGGGATTTTCACCGAGAGAGGCTATGAAAAGCAGATATGTAAGAATCACGGCGGCACCGACTTGAAATGCATTGACGGATAAGTCATATGGAATCCAGAAAAAGGGGGGCAATATGTATAAAGAGAATATAGAGATTCTTCACAATATTTTCATTGTATGGATTCAGAATAATCTCAAAACACCCTACGGAGGCCATGAGATTCAGTGGGAAAGTTGGAAGATGTACCACGGGAAATAGGGCGGACAGAATAAATATCCAGGTCGAAAGGATATAATACCAGCGGACGGGAGGGAGGGACCATTTCTTTATAGGGCAGGGATATCTTTTGAAGTCTCCATAATAACTTCCAGCGGTGCCGCATACTCACTATACGGCACGGCGGCGGAAGTGGGTCGGTCAAGTCCGAGTAGATCCTGTAGAGCCTGAAAACGGCGGTCGAGAGGTGCTCCAGTGAGGCGCCGTGAAATCTGTTTCCAGCGCCATTCAAACTGGAGAGCTGCCCGATGGTCTGGGAACCCGCGCACATGACAGACGCGCTCCCACACGCGCCCATGTGTCGCTTTTGCTCCACCCGATTGTTTACCATTGTGCTGTGCAAGACGCCTGTCCAGATCCGGCGTCACACCTACATATGTCTTTTGAGAGCCTTCGTCGCAGGTTTTCAAAAGATAACAATTCCAGCCGGCAACTTCCATCTGATATACATATAGATGGAGTTCAAAGCCTCCGCGGAAGAGATATTCAGATTAGGAGATATAAGTGATTACACACAGGTAGATGATTTATTACCTATTGGAAGCGCCACAGTCCTCGCAATCAACTTTATAGGGATTCTTGCACGCACGGGTAGTATTAGCGGAGAAGCCCTGAATACATATTTTGACGCATTTGGCCATGAGGGTGTCCTTGCATGTGGAAGTTTAATAGTTCTACTCTTTCAAGCGGCGCGCTGGGGATATACAACATTTTATGCAAAAACAGGGCATGCATGGTCTCCCTTTGTATTTATCTCTATGCTCCTGGGTGTGCAGATTTTCCACGACATCCTATTTTATTATGGTGTCATCCAGACGATTCCCGTGGGGAAAAATGAAATGATAGATGTGATGAAGAAATATTCAAAGGAGCATGGTCCCCGGGCGCTCGCAGCGCATGCTGCGTTTTTGATTCTTGTGGGCGTTCTTGCAATGTTTTTTAAGGAACGCAGTGTCATATTTGTTCTCATAGCAACTGTTTTCGCATTCTACATCCTACCCTTTGTCATCACGACATTTGGCCCTAAGCCACCTCCGCCCCCTCCTCCCGTTCCCGAAAAAAAGGCCTCTCCCGATATTCTTGGATGGAATGGACCTAGATATTAACGAATCTATATATAGATGAGCGATAGCACGAAAGAAAAAGCGGAAAATACATTTGAAGATGTGTCGCCTGCAGACGCGCTTACATCGGAGGATGGGACAACTGTAGCTCCTGCGAACCGATCTGCATCTCCTAGCGCGGTTGACAGGTCTCCCAGTCCTGTAAATCGGGGAGAGGAGAACATGCCTGCAGATGCGGAGAACATGCCTGCGAATACATCTACAAAGGTGGAGGGCGAAGAGGGACTTGCAGAAAAGATGAATATGCCTGTAAGTGAAACAGTCAAAATGAAAAAGGCGCGGAGTGAAAAGGCGCTGGGACTTGAAGCGGAGCGCAGGCGTATTTTTGAAGGCGATTTGAAACAAGCATATACGAATGCGTTTGGAGATGATAGAAAGGCGCCGAAACCCAAGTTTTTAGAAGCGACGGCTCTTGTAAAGATTCGTAGGGAACAAGGGGAACAAGCATATAAAGATAAGATTCAGCAATATGTTGCGAGGAATCAAGGGAAAGTAAAGGGTGTCACAAAGAAGAACGTGCCACCCCCAAAGAGCGCAAGTCACACACGTTCTAAATCAAAAAACACTCTTCTTCAATCGATTCATTCTATGACAGAAAAGGTGCGGGAAAATCTCAGTGGCATTGAAAAAGCTGCCAGCCAACTGTCTAAGCATGCGGATGCCCCCCCTGTAGTGAAAAAGACACGTAAGCCGCGTAAGAAGACATCTGCCGTGAAGCTGAATGCCTAAACAATGCAATAAAATTGGCGCGACCCCATTCCGTATAGAATATATACACAATGTCATCTTTTCTACGTATCGTAAAACCATCTGAACCCTGTGGCACCATGCCCCAGACGCTTGCGATGGAGTTAAAGTTCACTCTGGACCCCTTTCAACAACATGCGGTCGCTGCCATAAGTCGTGATGAAAACGTGCTTGTTACGGCGAAAACAGGTTCCGGAAAGACGTTCGTTGGTGAATATCAGATTGCACACAGTTTGGCAAAAGGCGGTCGAGTCTTCTATACAACTCCTATCAAGTCTCTCTCCAATCAGAAGTTTGATGACCTCAAACGCATATACCCAAGTGTGGGAATCATGACGGGTGACCTGAAATACAAACCCGATGCGGAGGTTGTGATTATGACAACAGAAATCCTCCGAAACCTTCTCTTCAAATATGATTCGGCGACGAAGAACCTGGGGATTACGGCGGCCCTCAGTCTAGATCGCCTAGATGCAGTCGTCTTTGATGAATGCCATTACATAAATGACCGAGACCGCGGGGCCGTATGGGAAGAGACAATGATTCTTCTTCCCCGCCATGTAAACTTGGTTCTTCTTTCGGCAACGATAGACTCGCCAGAGATCTTTGCGAGCTGGTTAGGTGAACTCAAACAAAAACCGATTCATCTCATTTCTACACAATACCGAATCGTTCCACTGTTGCATGCCGTCTATCAGGGGGAACAGCTCATTCCTATTATGGACGCAAAAGACCGATTTGAGGCCCAGAACTATAAGGGGTGGCTTGGATGGCGAAAGGGGGAGTTGAAGGCGGCGGATGATCATAAGGCCTTGGTGGCGGATAGGAGGCGTGGAGGATATGAGGATGGACCGGTGTCCCGAAAAGGGGGTATCAAAGCGTATAAACACCAAATGAACGAACTGGTGGGCCGCCTTCAGGAACAGAATCTTCTTCCGGCTCTCTTCTTTGTCTTCTCGCGAAAGGATTGCGAGCGCTTTGCGGAGAACTCGGAGCATACTCTCTTGGATTCCTCCGACACGGCTTCTGTGAAACATATTCTCGATTTCCATCTGCATCGATATGGAGATACCCTATTGCGCATGCCCCAATATAATACATTGCGCCCATTGTTGGAGCGAGGCATTGCCTTTCACCACAGTGGCCTGCTACCCGTCCTCAAAGAAATCGTGGAGATTCTCTTCGGCAAGGGATTTGTGAAGCTCCTCTTCGCCACGGAGACGTTCGCCGTCGGCATCAACATGCCTACAAAGACCGTCGTATTCACTGGCTATAGGAAATACGATGATGTGACGGGAGGGCAGCGCATGTTGAACACGGATGAGTATATCCAGATGGCAGGGCGCGCAGGTCGGCGTGGAAAGGACGAGAAGGGGCTTGTGCTATATCTACCGGACAGACACCCAGAGGATTTGGAGGACGTGCGGCGAATGATGACGGGGGCAAAATCAACATTCCAGTCCCGCATGACGTTTCACTATGACTTTCTACTAAAGACACTCCAATCAGGGAATCTGGATTGGATACAGCTTCTTCATCAATCATATTGGTATAAGCGGCATCAGGCGGCGATGGCAGGTGTCGCGGCAGAGTTGGAAAAGGAAGAGAAAACACTGCTGGGATTTCAACTGACGCCGGCAGAGATGCAGGCAATGGAGGAGCGCGAGGAGCTGGCCGCAAGATTGAAGGGGGCCGTAAATGCGGCAAAACGGGAAGCTCAGAAGGCGTGGGGGGTGTGGGAAAATAGTCATATGGGGCCACGCTGGGGCGCACTTGTAAAAGATGTGTGGCCGGCATATTGTACAACACGGCGATATATAGCGCAACTTATACGGGACCTGGATTCTATGGGAGATCCTACCGCGGGTGTGTGGCCGACTCTACACTCCTTGGCTGCGATGGGATTCTTGGAAGAGCCTGTGACGGAACTACGGCTTACGAGCTTGGGCACGATGGCCACTGAAATCAACGAGGGGCACCCTATTCTTATGACGCAGGCGTATGCGCAGGGACTATTCAAGGAGCTCAGCGCGGAGATGATTCTCGCCGTGCTGACCACCTTTCTACAAGAAGGGAAGGAGATGCCTTCTCTCCAGACATTGGATGTGCCGCGCGAGGTCATAGACGTGCTTGAGCGTATAGAGAGCACTGCGGCCGAGAATCGGGACGTTGAATTGAAACACCCAGCCCGCAACTCCTATTGGGAGTTGAATACGGCCTGGATAGAGCCGGTATGGCTATGGTTACAGGGGTCTACATTGCAACAGATTTGCACCGATTACGATTGTTATGAGGGAAACTTTCTACGCCTTCTTTCCAAGGTGGGAAACCTCTTAGAAGAACTGCGTTCTCTAGCAACTCTGGCCAAGGATACGGAGATGCTAGAAAAAATGCGGGGAGTGGAGGAAAGAGTGATGCGGGATATGGCTGTCTGTGATTCACTCTATCTGCGACTCTAACATGCATCGAGTGCGGGATGTAAATGGACACCCAGATTCCCAGAGGGCCCTGATTTACAAAGCGACAGACAATCGGCAGATGTTGTAAATCCGCCTGGTTCCGTTCCGTGTTCAAAACTTCCGTTATTGATACGTCCCAGCCAATCTTCATAATAGTGCCGTCTATCTGTAAGGATAGGCTCTGGACAAATTGCAAGGTAACTCGCGCGTGCCCACCAAAAGTTATACCAAATCCACCCATGTTTGGCGGCAGCATATCCCGCTTTATTCAATCCTGGTTCGGACTGAAAGCGGGCGACGATTTCGCGCCAAGGATGTAAGACGTATTTGGTGAGCATTTTATTTTCTTCCGTTTTTATACGATCCTTTCTTCCATTACTCATACCTTTCGAGTGAAAATAGAGGACGACGCTCGTATTTCGCTTGGATACAGGGATTCTTTGCGCCACATTCCATGCACAAAGAATCCCGGGGTATTCGTATGGATTTCCTGTAATAATATGAATATGAAACTTGGGATCGGGCAATATATCACGAACACTTTTTTTGGCCTGTAGAAGGATGGAGTGATCGTTGCAAGTAAAAACAACGTGAAACTCTTTTACTGCTGCGGCGAGCCCTATTTCCTTTAATTCTCGCAACTGAGTTTGAACAAGTTCTTTGGCCCTCGAACCATCCCAGTCGTTCCCTCGAACATCCAGAAATGCAAAATAGACACCATATATATCTAGAGTATTGCCTGGGCGCGCAGCAGGGCGCATTCTAGTATAGAATATTAAAATGACGCAAGTGGGTTTGTCCGTATAATAGGAGATTGTGTACCGTGAATATAATATATGATGGAGTTCAATATACACGAGGCGATGATACACATTACGCATAGGGCACCTATTCCAAATAGGATTGCGTATAAATCGGCCGGTTGATATCCTTTGTCAAGGCCCACTATACCGATGATGAGTAGAATAAGCGAGCAAATGGATAGGCTGATGCAAGCCGTTTGTATTAAGCGGGACATGGCGAATGTTGAATAGGTGGGGCATCCAATTTTAATACCAGCCGACGTTTCCAGTTGCGTTTTGTAGCGTCGCAAAAGTATTGAAATATTACACTCGAGCCAGGTGCAAAGCCGGTTGTATCCGTCTTTACAATACGCCCCCAGGCGGGAACCCAAAGACGCCCTGGCTCTGCTACGATTCCCTCGCACGGGCGTACAGGTCCTAGAAGAGCACGGACAAACGTTAGATCGCGTTCATACGCTTTCAGAGCCTTGGAGCGAATATTTAAATGATCGACATTGGTAGGGAGAGTGTGTCCTAGAAGAGCCATTTGATTTACACAATCGGACCATCGGCGGATAGGAGATGTCGCATGACAATATACGTCTTGTCCGAGACCCCAATGTGTTGTATTGGGGTCTGTGGCCGTGCAATATTCTCCTGCGGCCATGGCAAGGCGTTCTGCGGGAAGCCCCATCCGTTGATACGCATCGAACCGCGCCTGATCCATGCCAGCATGACGCCGAAGAATACCTTTCCCTTCTTGTTTGAATCGTTTAGCTGCCTCACGATTATAGAGAAGCATGAACTGTTCAATCCATTCATGCGAATCTGTGATCGGTCGATTTGCAATCCCGCTACAGATTTCTTCCAACTCGGAGGCAATCATTGATTTTGTCACAGAATGATATGTGAAACTATGAGCTACGCGTATCATTTCTAGGCCCCAAGAAATATTCTCGATTTGTTTCGTGAGCTTGTTCCAGATGAATCGCATTGTAACCACGCGGCGATCTTTTCCTGGAAGAAGGGAGAATGTGTTTTCAGAGAGTTCGGCGGGAAACATGGGTTTGATTGCCACACCGTCCCTATAGAGTGTTTGTGCAATCTGTTCTGCTTGTGGCACGAGTCCTGGATTTGCAACGAGCCAGGAAGCTACATCTGCAATATGAATACTCACATGTGTAGTATCTCCCATAGGGTTCAGTGTTATGGCATCATCTATATCTTTGCATCCAGGAGGGTCCACATGAAACGTAATACCTGTCGCCCGCGCCTCTATAGGTTCGGGTTCCACGAGTGTAGGAAGTGCTTTCCAACGAGAAGGACTTGCATGAATCGCGAGGGCCTCTTCTTCTATCGCCAAATCTCCTGCAGGTCCGAGAATCTGTTGGAGATTTCCACGAGGACATGTATCCGTCCAATGTGCGAAATCAATGATGGCCAATACATTCTGAGAAGTATCTTTATGTGCCGAGCCTACATAAAAGGGCGGATATGATTCCGCAAAAGGAGTAAATAAATAGATGGGGTGATTTTTGGACGTCATACCATATCGGACTTTGCTTGCAAGTTCAAGGGTTCCTACAATGTTTGTATGTTTCGCTCTTTTTATAATCTCCACGCTCCCTTCTAGGCGAACATGGTCTCCAGGAAGCGCCTTTCCAGCGGCTGCTGCCCCTTCAAAGAGAACATCATTTACGCGAAAGTGCTTATAATCTTTCGTTTGTAGCATACGTCATTCTTGTATAGGATCTATATCCAATTTTTTTGCGTTCAAATAGTGTGTTCTACAAAGCGCTTCATATTTATCTTCGGAACCGACATTAATTTGTGTAGGAGGTATGCCATGTTTTCTATAACTAAATATGGCATGCGTCCCATCCTGACAACGGCCACACAACGCCTTGAACTTTGTGACATTATCTGCAAAAGGAATAAGTTCAAGGAGTTGTCCAAACGGGCGCCTTTCCGAATCTCCATCCAATCCTACACATATGACTTGTTTCGCATGTATCTCTACCGCGGCTAAGACAAACTCCTTCAAATCGGGAAAAAACTGTGCCTCCTCTATTATGATACAGGATGCATTTGTAAACTCGTCGGTGTCTAACATGGGACTTAGTTGCGATATGGCGGTAGCAGGATATGACTCTTTATCATGGCTTATTACGACTCCAGATGCGCTATAACGAGTATCCAAGGCATTTGTAATACAAAGTGTAGGGCGGTGAATAAATGCATGTCGTCGTAGTGTGCCTATAATACAAGAGGACTTTCCCGCAAACATGGGACCTATATAGAGTTCAAGGCTCATTTCTGCTATTCATAGTGAAAAAGAATCCTTAGACCCAGCATCCATACCTAAAATAAGATAGTTTTACACATATATGTATGATAGGGGTGAAATCATGACGGAGGAAGAACGCCTCGGATTTTTAGATTGGGTATGTTCAAGATATTGCAACTTAACTGCGCATCGTAAGGGGCTGATTGGATATACGTTCGTGAAAGAAGATCCAGATGTTCCGCAGGTGGTGTGGACAATATTAGAGCGCATTTTAAAAAAAGAGGGACTTGTGGAATATAAAGATTCCTATGATGATGCATTTTTCAAAAGAATACATGGAGGGAAGACGGGAGTGTATAGGGATCATGTGGCAGTGATTCTACCTGGGGCAAATATCAATCGCCATACAGATGTAAATCAACCTGGGCGTGTACATGCACGCTTTAATGTGTTTTTCCAGGTTCCTACAAAAGGTGGTAGAACATTTTATGGAAAAGATGTAGTTGAAATAAAAGAGCGCGGATATGTTTTATGCCGTTCGGGCATTGATACGCATTGGACAGAAGTTATATTGGGTGATAGACCACGAATAACGATTTCATATGGATTCCAGCTTCCTATAGAGGTATTGAATAACTTATATAAGCAAGTGCCTCAGGACTTATAGAATATAGGATGTATATACTATAATGTATGATAGGGGAGAGATTGTAACAAAAGAGGAACAGATGCTTCTTATAGAGTGGGTCTGCAAAAACTATTTTACATTTGTAATACATCGACCGAACTTTCGTGAGATGCCTTTATATGAAGATAGAGACGTCCCGCCCGTTCTTTGGGACATTCGGAGGCGAATTATGGAACGAGAAGGTATTGAAGCATATTCGGAATCATATAACGAACGATTTTTCTTGAAATATCATACATCTTTAACGGGTGTAACACGAGATAAACTATTTGTTTTATCTTC
>RFQR01000015.1 GCA_009924895.1 bacterium | reverse complement strand
GCGCGCCCTAGGGCGCGCACCTTCTCCCGTTTCCCTATCGCTTTGCAATAACCGCTTTCTTGTACATGTCGATGTGATTGAGCGCTTCGCCGGTCCCCTTTGCGACACACTGGGGGGCGTCTTTTGCAAGATGCGCGATAACGCCCGTACGGCGGAAGATGAGTTCGGGAAAGTTGCGGAGCTGCGACGATCCGCCGGTCATAATGATACCGTTGTCGATAATGTCTGAAGCGAGTTCGGGAGGTGTTTCTTGGAGCACGTCTTTTATGGCACTCACCATCATGCGCAGTTCCCTGCCGATTGCCCGCACGACTTCGTTCGTGGTAATTTCCGCAGAGCGCGGCAATCCGGTAACATAGTCGCGACCTTTTACGGTCATCACAAGTTCTTGATCCATGGGAACTGCAGAACCAACTTTAATCTTTATTTCTTCTGCCATTTTTTCTCCGATTGCAAGGTTCATAGTTTTTTTTACGTGATCCGCGATCGCATGGTCGATTTTGTTGCCTGCGCACTTTACTGATTTTGAAGCCACAATACCGCCGAGTGAAATTACCGCAACATCGGTCGTGCCACCGCCAATGTCAACGATCATATGTCCGCGCGCTTCATAAATAGGGATACCTGCGCCAATTGCTGCGAGAATCGGCTCTTTGATGACGTAGGCTGCGCGTGCGCCTGCTTTTGTTGCTGCTTCTACCACAGCACGTCGTTCGGTCGATGAAACCCCAGCGGGTACTGAAATCATGACCTCGGGCTTGAACATGTTCCATGGACCAAGTGCCTTGCGGATAAAGTAACGAAGCATTGCTTCTGTGACACGATAATCAGCGATGACCCCATCTTTCATAGGGCGATATGCCTTAATTTCATCAGGCGTTCGACCCACCATTTCTTTTGCATCGTTTCCTACGGCCAAAATTCTATTTTCGGTAGTTGAGACAGCGACAACAGAAGGTTCATTAAGCACGATACCCTTGCCAGGAACGTACACAAGCACAGTTGTTGTACCGAGATCAATACCAAGTTTCGGATTAAAAGAGAACATTCGCGCATTGTATAGAAGAGAATGAGATTTGACAAAAAACATCCTTTGCTAGTATCAATATCAGCACTAAGCCTCCCCCGGCTTGGTCAACTGCGCGCATCCCTCGCGCGCATCCGGTCTCGCTGCTCTCTTCCCAAGCAGCGAGACCGTTCTTTTTCATAAATTTTCAAATCAAAAAATTCAGGGTCGCCACTGGCGACCCTGACAGCTTACGACTTCGTATTGAGTTGCTCATCAAGCGCCTTGGCGCGCAGCGTGAAATGGACGGCCTGCCTCATATAGAGAAGCGCCGAGAGGAGCTGCGCCTCCATCGCGATAGGGTCCAGATTGATCTCATGAAATCTCCGCCTGGTTTCGAGTGCGTCAAGCATATACCCCCACTGCCGACCGGCAGCAGCGTATGCTCTGTCGACTTCTTCTTGTGTCACCGCGCGCTTCGCTGGTTTCTTTGCCACGTGCCAATCTCCTTGTGGTTAGTTCCATGCACACTATGCTACTAAATAGAGATGTGCACAAGGCCTTTATTTTGTATGTTTTTCAGTCTTCAATAACCACCAAAATTTTTTACTAAAGTGCTGCGCATCATCGCAAATACGTTTTATGTAGTAGAGATCCTTCGTTGGAACCTTGGTGAGCATGAATCCCATGCGCGCAATACTGATAGGTTTGAGGCCATCGTTGATGCGCGATGGATTGAGCTGACTACAAAAATACTTCAAGAGCTCCCCGCGTTCTGTGTCGCGCGTTTTTTGTACGACAGAGCGCAATTGCGAGCCAATATGCTTCATATGTACTATTATACCAAGCATGCATCTTTACACATTGGTGCCCCCCGATCACGCGGCCTTGCATGAGGTGGCACGCGAGATTCCGCTTTCTGATATTGCATCGCCCCATATTCAGAATTTGATTCATCAGATGAGGACGTTGCTGCGGGCAGAAAAGAATGGTGTGGCGCTCGCGGCCCCTCAAGTCGGGGAACCGCTGCGCCTCTTTGTGGTCGCAGGGCACGTTGCCGATGCGCGCAAGAGAAAGGACTCAGAAGAGCTTGTCGATATGCCTACTGAGGATGAGGTCTACATCAATCCTGTGCTTCTCAAAACGTCGCGAGAAAAAAAGAAGCTGCACGAAGGATGTCTTTCACTAAAGGGGTACTGGGGTGAAGTGCCCCGCTCACTTAAGGCGACGGTGCGCGCGTATAACGAACAGGGAAAAGAATGTACTCGTGGTGCATCGGGTTTACTTGCTCACATTTTTCAACACGAGATGGATCATTTAGAAGGTATTCTCTATACCGAAAAAGCGACGAAACTCTATGAAGAACGAGAAGAACATGAACACGAATAACTATCGCTGGGCGTTTTTTGGTACGGACCCACTCGCGGTGCCTATTCTACATGAGCTTGAAGCCGCCGGATTTGTACCGGCGTGTGTCATTGCCGGTCACGATGTCCCTGGAAGGCGCGGCGCTCCGCCGACTCCCCCACCTGAAAAACAATGGGCTGATGAGCGCGGTGTCACGGTAGTGCGGCCAGACAAAATAGACAATGAATTCCTTTCCATGCTCACAAAAGAAGAGTGGGATTTTTTTATTGTTGCATCATATGGAAAAATTTTACCCAATGAGCTTCTCGCAATTCCCTCAAAAGGTGTCATCAACGTACACCCTTCCCTTCTCCCGCGCCTCCGCGGCCCGTCGCCGATTCGTTCAGCGATTTTGACCGATGAAAGAAAAACTGGAGTCACCGTGATGGTGATGGACTCCAAAATGGATCATGGTCCGATCATTGCGCAAAAAATTGTTCCCGTTCCCGACTGGCCACCGTATGGTCGTGTTCTTGATGCTCTACTTGCAAAAGAAGGAGCGCAGCTGCTTGCACAGGCACTTCCGCAGTACTTGTCAGGAGAAATTACACCACAAGAGCAACAACATGACGTTGCCACGTACTGCCATTTTTTGAAAAAAGAAGACGCATATATTGATCTGAGTGAAGATGCCTACAAGAATCTTTTGAAAACCCGTGGATATGATGGATGGCCTGGCGCCTACACGATAATGAATGTCCACGGTAAAGACATTCGGGTGAAAATCCTCTCCGCAGAAATCGACAACAGTATTTTATTGTTGGATAGAGTTGTTCCCGAAGGCAAACATGAGATGAGTTATGCAGAGTTTGAGAAAAACATCATTGATAAGAGGTGAGAACGGATGAGAATTGTTGCGGGAGAGAAGTCATGCAAACCAAGGAATACCGTAGCGTGAAAATGAAAGACCTTCCCTTTGCAGCAGCTCAAAGTCTGCGTTCGCAAGTGAACATAGCGACGCGCAATTGGCCGCATCGGCGCAGCGCAAATGTCCGCATCACACATATCGAGCAAGCAAAGCCCAAGCTCTCTGTTCGAGTCCGTACCGTCTCAGATCAGGTCTGGAATCTGGTCATCGACGGACCAACACTCGAAGAGTCAAAGTTGCTTGCCTGACAAGAAGCCGCGCTTCGAGCAAACGCTCGAGCGCGGCGTCTTCTTTGTATTGGAATATTGTTATTCTGCAGAACCAAAACGCATGATGCGCTTAAGCACTGCCCCACTTTTGCGCATAACGCGAACATGCAATTTTTTCTCACGACGAACACGATTTGCAAGTTCATCTTTTGCGATATCAAGCGCAGCCATAAGACTTTCTCCGTGGCCAACAGCGTGGATGCGCTCCTTTCCGGTAAACAGAGTAAAATCAACTCGATAAATAAGCCCCGACTGATGCTTTTCGTCTCTAGAGAGCAGCACTTCGCACGATGCATTACCCTCGTCAACAAGGAGTCGCTCCACTGCGGCAAGTTTTTCTTCGGTGTAACTGGTGACGTCCGATGCAAGTACTACGTTGTCTGTTTTGTATGAGATTTGCATAGCGTTACGTACGTGAGTTTATATAGATATATCGTAGCATTAAAAAATACCACACTACCCCACAATGCGATGGTTATTTATCTGAGAATAAAGCTTACTCAGTGGTATTTGAGAATTTTGAACGTGCAAACGCAACAATGGACTCGTCCGACACTTCTTTCGCAAAGTCTGGTGAACGCGCGAACATCGGCATATGCTTTATCTATGGCATTTTGTTCGGGTATTGCCTTGTTGCCGCGACTCGCTTGATCGAGTGTATCTACCAGCTGTTTGAGAACGGTGTCAAATTTTAGGCCTCCCAATATTGATGAGCGGCAAGAAGTCTCAATTCTTGGTCCGGTGCCTCGTTTGCATCTAGTCTTTCATTCATATGGAGAGTATACCATACCTACAATACTTACAATACCGTGCTGTGATTGAGTTTCATTCAAAATACGCTACTATATCCCTACTCTTCTATTTCGAAGAGTGATTCCCCGGTAGCGCAGCGGTAGCGCAGCTCGCTGTTAACGAGTTGGTCGTAGGTTCGAATCCTACCCGGGGAGCAAAAAAGTCTAAGATAACCGAATAATCGGACTCAGACATATCTGTACCTATCTGATAAAATCCTTATATGCCTCCTGCTTCAAACACTCGCAATTTTGTATTTCGCTTTCTTATCATCACAGTGCTTATCATCAGTTTCTGGATGAGCGGATTGTTTGTGACAAATCTCTGTACGTCCTACGGTCTTTGGTATACCTGGCACGCAGTCGTGCTGTATGCGGTCAGTATTCCTCTCGCCTATATCGCTATTCGCAGCACGATAGCATTTCTCGAGCTCCAAGGAGAAGTCTCTGAGCGCGTCCTCATATGCATTGCAGCGGCAGTTACGATACTGCATGGCATCACGATCACCGCTTTTCCGCACGTGTATGGCAGCGAGGGTAGAGATCTTATATTCGCTGGCGGATGGCTCCTCTATTTCTCAGGGTGCGCGACGATACTCATCATGATGATGTATCAGAAAAATAACTAAACTTCGACACGTGTAACAAGGGTAGTTTTTGGCGCAGCTAAACGGCTACAATGTAAAAAATGCGCGCCGCAGAAAGCGGCGCGCACTATGTGTTGTTCGGGAGCGGCGATTAGCCAAGGTATCGGGCAGCAAACCCGATAAATTTCCCGACGATGTCGCCAAAGACCAAGAGCACGCCGGCCCACAGAAAGGCCGACGGCCAGTTTGCCAGCTGGAATCGCTTCCAGTCCATTCCAACGATGCCGGCCACGATGGGGACCGAAGCGCGCAGGGGACCTGAGAACCGTGCAAGCCAGATGGCAGCAGCACCCCACTTTTCGAAGAGTGCGTGACCTCGCGGAAGAAGGTTGGGGTGTTGCGTGAACGGCCAGATATCAGAGATTTGATTGCGGTATCGGTAGCCGATTGAGTACGACAGCCAATCACCCAAGGCAGCACCGATACTTGCTGCGAACAGAATCGAGATGAAATCAGTGTCCGTGTTTGAGAGTAAAGCGCCAAGAGCGACGAGAATGCTCCAGAACGGCAGCACCAGCGAGACGAACGCGATACTTTCTCCGAAAGCCAGTAGTGCGACGAGCGGGATTGTCCACTGCGGATTTGTTCGTGCGAACTGGATGATCCATTCAGAGTATTCTTGCAGCATGCCGCCGATCGTGGCAGCGTGTGCGGGAGTTGCACTCAGAAGAGTGCCGATGATGAGTAGTCTCAAGCATGTCTTCACGACCTACCTCTTTGGTATGGCGCGGGACCTTCAGTAGCCCCGAGCTGTCGGTATAGTACCATGAAATTTTAAGATTTCAAGGTATCCGGATAATGTGCACACACATATGGCGGTTGAGGAACAATAGCAGTAAACAAAGTGATAGAGCGCAATAATCGCGATAAGCAGTCAAGTGACGCACGGTGCTAGAGTACCAACATGGTGCGCTTTTCATATGCCTTATTTTTGAGCGCACTGCTTTGTGCGATTCTGCAGTATGTGCTCGCCGTGGTACTTCCCTACCTTCACTTAAATTTAGCAACCATTCGCTTGCTGCCGCTCGTGTTTGTGGGATGTGCAATAGGTGCTGTTGTATCCGCCTCTGTTCCGGAGCGCTTTGTGAAAGCGATATACCTCTCTCCTTTTGGAGGAGTCACTCTGCTTGTTAGTGCGTTTTTATTTTTTAATAATGAATTTGCGTTAAGTATTGTTATTCCGCTTGCTTTTGCCGCGTGTTATTCCCCGCTCGTCTATTTACTTTTTAGGGGCACCTTCACGCAGGCTTATACATACGATTTGTACGGTACGCTTCTTGGCTTTGTGATCGCCATGTGCGCGCTGGGCTTCTTTGGCGCTGAATGGCTTCTTCTTTTGTGTATGATGCTTGCAATTTCGATTGGACTTATATCGATTACAAAGTCGCATGCGGCATGGTGGCTGTTTGTAGGTAGTGTACTCGGTGTGCTGCTACTGCAGTACAGTGCACATTTTTTCGACCTCATGCAGGCAGTGAGTACTTTTCCCGGGAAACTGAAGAATGATGTAACCCATGAAGTCTTGAGTGAAGAAAATAGATCGGAATACCGCATGCTCGGATCACAGTGGTCAACGCTCTCGCGCGTCGACATTGCGCAGAACGTGATGACGGGTTCGGTTGTACTTTTCTATGACCGAATGCGCTGGAGCACCTTCTCCACTAGCAGTACGTCGTTGTTCTACCACACGCTCCCTGCCTTAAGTCCATCAGTGCGTACTGCGCTTATTATTGGAACCGGCTCAGGTAGAGACGTGCATGCGCTCACGACGGTCGGAGTACGTACGATTACTGCTCTTGAAGTTAATGATGCGACCTACCGTATGCTCACCGGACCACATGCTGAATATGCGAATAACATATACAATCTGCTCCCCGTTATTCGAGCAGAAGGAAGAGCATACTTAGAGGCTCATCCACAGGCTCTCTATGATCTTATCGTCCTCCCGCGTCCTGACTTATCAGTTACTCAAGCAAGTAGTTTAGTTACCCTCGATGCCTACCTTTACACCAGTGAGGCGATGGATCTTTATTGGAAGAAACTTTCTCCAGACGGAGTATTGTGGATATCGCGGGGCGCTCTCCGTAAAGATCCGAACCATTTATCGATTGCACTCTCCAAAAACGCAGACACTATTCGAGATTTCGTGGAAAGAAGCGGGATTGATCCAAAAACTCAATTATTTGCCTTCACCGAGGTCAGCCCTGACACTGGAACAAAGGGATTGCGGCAGAAAAAAGAAGTGCGGAGGATGATGCATTTTATTCTGCTAAAAAAACCGCTTTCTGGAACCCATATACACGAAGTCACAAAAAAAATAAAAGAGAGTGCACTCGATCCCCACCTTGTTTCCACTAATTTTTCAGAAAGCCCACGAGGGCTCTGGCCGAGCGAAGTATGTCTACAAGACATTCTCGAGAGTGTAAGTACCTGTAACGTTCAACGGGGCACGCTTACTGATAACCGGCCCTTTTTGTGGGTAAATCCTACGAGAAGCTTTCTAACGTCATATCTTACGCAACCAGGAAACATCTCTTTTATCGTTATAACGCTGAGCGTGCTTATGCTGTGTATCTTTTTACCAAGAGGTGCTGCAAAGCGATATCTTTTTATTTCGTTTATAACGGGGTGTATGTATGGCACATTCGTCGCATTTTTTTACTATGCTTTTATTTTTATACACAGCTCGCCGCTTTTTATCTCGGTCATGGTTCAATCGGCAATGCTTATGGGAAGTATTCTTGGATTGCGATTTGCCTATAGTACGCGTCGTACTCATGTTCGTAATATCGCCAGTGCTCTTGTTATAGCGCTCACCGTAGGCCTTCTTATTACGCACACGGAGTGGTTCTTCATACCACTCGAGAATGCACGACTCGCGCTCGGATTACTGCTTGTCATATGTGCGACAACCGGTGTTACTTCGGTATTTCCCTCTCTTATTCCACGCCTCAGAGAGGATTCTTCAAACAGAGGTATGTATATTCTTGCGGCAAATCATCTCGGTATCGGCTGTGGCGTATTTCTATCGATTCTCGTAAGCCTTCTGTTTGGCATGACTGCTCTTACACTCAGTATCGTATCGACTATTTTGATACTTCTGTTCTCAATCAAATATCTGCAGCAGTAGAGCTCTATAGTGAATTTTTGTTACACTTAGCGTATGGGTCCTAAGTATTGGCTCACCGCACTCAGGCAAGGAGTTATACCGTTTGTCGAACTCTGCGTCATAGCCGCCATGTCGATCGGTGTTGCGCTCTACGCTATTGGAAGCGCTCAGGTTCTTTCAGGAATGGACTGGACCGTGACCGCAACATTTGAAGAGCTTATTCACCGTCTTCTTTTGCTTCTTATTGGCGTCGAAGTAATTCAAGTTGTTCGCATCCATGCCCTCCGTGATGTGTTTCTTATTGCGCTTTTCGTTCTTGCCCGAAAAGCACTCGACCCAGCAAATAGTGCGTTTGAAGTGTCTCTTCTTCTTCTCGTTGTCGTCTGCAGTTTATACGTGTGGTATCAAATCCATCCACCACGCTCTGCTACCGAACAGCCGCTTATTTAGTTTCAACGCATGCCTGTTTCTTGTCTTTTACAAGAGTAGCGCCGATTGTATTTTTTGAAACACGTCTTCGGGATCTGCCATTGCTTTAATTATGTAGTGAAGCGGATGCAGCGGCTCAATTTCTTCACGCTCATGCTCGCTGTTCATCGGAGTGTCAGTCAGAATGATAACTGGCACCGTTTTTCCCCACGCACTCTCACTGCGCAATTTCTTGAGGACCTGGTAGCCCGACATCTCTGGCATGTGAAGGTCGAGAAGGACAAGATCAGGTTGTTTATCGAGTGCAGTGCTGAGACCAGTTGTCCCGTTTTCTGCCTCGAGGACACTGAGGCCCCTGCTCGTGAGGTGTCGTGCAAGAAGCTTCCGAAGTTCAGCTTCATCTTCGATAATAAGTACGTGCTTTGTAATCATAGAACCAAGTATACCCTACCTCGGTGGTGCACGAGCTCCCCGGGCAGTATACTAAAAGGGTAGGTATGACCGACACACTCTCGGTATTCTTGATAGACGACGAGCCACTGCTTTTAGAGCTCTATAAGACTAAGTTTCAAAAAGAAGGTTTTACTGTGAAAACATCGCCGTCTTCGGAAGATGCATTCAATGAAATCGCGCACGGATATTGTCCCGCTTTTATCCTCTTTGACATTAATATGCCCGAACATAGCGGCTACGAACTGCTTGAGAAACTGATTTCAAATCCCGCACTGCGCGGGGTTAAAAAGATTGCACTGACGAATGAGGGTCAGGATGGGAGCTTGGCAAGAATTATCGAGCTTGGTGCGGACGGATATCTTATTAAAGCGCAGTATACGCCGGGGCAAGTCGTCGAGGAGGTCAAAGTATTGCTCGCGAGACACTAAGTTACTTGCATGCGCGCTGCAGCAGAGTGAGATCTTCCGGCGAAGGCGTCAAATTTTCTTCTTTGTTCACGCGGTACATAATGGAGCGACTCGTACTTGCATGCTCCATACCGAGCGCATGACCAAATTCATGAGCCAAAAGTCGCGTGAGCTGAGTTTCATTTTCGTAGGAGTATACCCCAATCATATGAGTGCCATTTTTCTCTTGGTAATATCCTTCCTCAAACTCTCCCTGCGAAGCAACGGTCGTGTTGTATCGTGCAACGTACGCATTGAGGTCTTGCGCGAGCGTCGTAAGAAGATTTGCAACCGTGTTTATGATACCAATATCACTGTTTAATGCTGTTTCTCTCTGCTTTAATGCCGCAAAACGTCCATCAAGAGCCTGCTTCTGCTGAAGAAACGAAGTGTATTCATCTCCGGTCGCGCCGCCACGACTGTTTGCAGCGGCAACGAGCGCATTAAAGTCACTCTCATCTTTTTTGTATACAGAAAAATCATCGCGTAGTTGCTTTTGACGCAGCGCTGTCGTACTCGCAAGATCTTGAAATGATACAGAAATGGCATCATACCCAGTTTTGAAAGCATCAATCGTCTGGCTTGTCTTTTGGAGTGATTGTGTCTTTGCTTGGCGCTGGTCATAGATGAGAGAGATTGTGATTGCGCCGCTGCTTGTTGCGTATGAAAACACCTCTCTGCCAAGAGGAGTCTCCCACACCGCTTCGGCTGCCGCAAGACTTTTTGCAAACCGGTCGGTGCTGATGCCAAAGCGACTATCTACGGTACCGATTGAGTATGAGGTCACGCCTGCGCACGACATTGCAAATGTCGAAAGTGGGGTGAGAAGAAATACGATAAAAAGGATGCGCTGTGCGAGCATGTCATTCATTGTACCCTAGAGAGTATGCGAACTCATCTTGTTTATGAGAGCGCAATGCCAATTGAAAAGGCAAGAAGAACCAGAAGTGACACTCGAAATGACTGCACAGCGACTACGTCTTTGTTTGGAGCACGTAGTGCATAGATACCAATTCCCCACCACACACAAGTAAGAGCGATGGCTCCATAATAAAACCAGTGCATCGGTGAAATAAGACCAAGTACAAACACCGTGGCTCCAAAGAGTGTTTGATAGAGCAGCGAGAGAAAAAGTGATGTTGGTACACCAAGTTCGTGCACAAGTGTTGGTATGCCAGCAGCTTCATATTCCTGGTTACGGAACAGTGCGATTGCAATAAAGTGTGGCATTTGCCATGTTATGAGTGCTAGAAAAAGGAGAAGCGAAAGAGCATCAATCTGCGGTGTGACCGAAAAGTAGCCCACAAGGGGCGGCAATGCGCCAGGAATAGTGCCGATAATCGTTGCGTGGTGGGTGTACGGTTTAAGAGGAGTGTATACGAAGACGTAGCTTGCCCAGGCGAGTACTGCTGCAGCAGTCGCATAGGTTGTGGTATGAAAAAAGAGTACTAGTACACCGCAGATGAGGAGTAGCACCCCAAACACAAGCGCATGCTGAGTAGAAATAGTACCGGTAACCAGCGCCCTTTTTTGTGTTCGAGCCATTTTTGCATCGAGATGGCGGTCGAAGTAATTGTTGAATACACACGCAGACGCAATAACCGCTGCGGTACCAATTGCCATTGCAAAGCAGGGAGCCCATGCTATCGGGCTTACCGATGCAAACAAAAAAGCCGCGATCGCGGTAATTGTATTGCCGCGTACAATGCCTGGTTTTGTCAGTGTGAAGTAGTCGCTCATGTCACCGCTTCAGCATATACGAGTCGGTCTCTTGAGGAGTCATCATGTTGTATGCAAGATTGTTCATGATCCAGAGTGAACCAACGCCTACTACCAATACCATCAAAAATGTGTAGGCAAATACTGCGGTGTTCCAGTCTCCGCGCTCTGAGAATCCGAGATGCAAAAAGTACCGCGCCTGAACTACTAGTTGCGCTGCGGCAAGAATGCATACTTTTGTCACGAGAACTGCCGTCGGTCCGTCTGCGCCAAGTACGACTGTAGCAAAGGCAAGTGCGGTGAGTACGAGCGATGCGCCATATCCGGTGCAGAGTCCAAGGAGTGAGTGGTGCGTCATACGATAAAGGAAAAGAGATAGACGAAGGTAAAGATACCGATCCAGATAATATCCAAAAAGTGCCAGAAGAGTGAAAGACAGATAAGTCGTCTCATAACAATCTCATGGTACCGAGGCAGAGCGAGTTGAATTGCAAGAACAATCATCCATATGAGACCACAGAGCACATGAAGTCCGTGCGTTCCGACAAGAGTGAAAAAAGCAGACAAAAACGCGCTCCGCTCCCAACTGAGGCCTTCTTGTATGAGATGAGAAAACTCGGAGACCTCGAGTGCGATAAAAGCTGTTCCAAGACAAAATGTCAATGCGAGGAGTCCAAACATGAGCGCTCGTTTGCCTTTGTGAGCGAAATAGACGGTGAGCCCCATGGTAAAACTACTCGACAAGAGAATAACTGTTTCAAGAAATACAAATTCAAGCGAGAACAGTTCACGCGCTCCCGGTGCGCCGTAGGTGGCAGAGCGCAGAACCGCATAGGTGGCAAAGAGGCTCGCAAATATCAGGCAGTCGCTCATAAGGTAGAGCCAAAAGCCAAAGAGCGTGCGGTTGTCTTTTAGGGTGTGTGCGTGTGTCATAGTGCGTTTGAGCGTGCTTCAATCCGAGCAACTTCGTGCGCGGAGAGTATGTATTCGGTGTGAGTGACAAACGATCGAGCAATAACCGCGCCGATAATTCCCATGACGCTGAGCGCTGCAAGAATCCACATATGCCAGACAAGCGTAAAGCCGAGAGCAAGAGAACACGCGGCAAGTACGATACCAACGGAAGAATTGCGAGGCAGCTCAATATTGGTATAGAGTGGAATAGAGGGATGTGGATACTGCTTTCGTGCCCAGAGCGGGTCATGTCCATGTACATGCGGGATGATTGCAAAGTTATAGACTGGTGGCGGTGAGGCAGTCATCCATTCGAGTGAGCGGCCGTACCAGGCGTCGCCCGTTGGCGTTCTCAGCTCATGACGCTTATAGATACTCCACGCAATTTGAACGAATTGGATGAAAACACCGACAAGGATAATCACCAGGCCGATTCCGGCAACAATAAAAAATGGTTGCCACGAGGGGTCTGAGTAGTGCGACATTCGTCTCGTTGCTCCCATAATACCGAGGGCGTAGAGCGGCATAAATGCAGTAAAAAAGCCGGTGATCCAACACCAAAATGCATACGTTCCCAGTCGCTCATCTAATTTGAAGCCAAATATCTTGGGAAACCAGTACGAGATGCCTGCAAAATAACCAAATACAACTCCGCCGATAATGGTGTTGTGAAAATGGGCGACAAGAAAAAGACTGTTATTGATTTGAAAATCAACCGCCGGAAGAGAAAGTAATATGCCGGACATGCCACCTAAGGTAAAGGTAAACACAAATCCCATAAACCACAGCATGGGAGTTCTAAAATCAATTCGTCCTCGGTACATGGTAAAGAGCCAGTTAAAAATCTTAACGCCCGCTGGAATTGCTATCACCATAGTCATAATCCCAAAGAATGCATTTACATTTGCTCCCGCTCCCATCGTAAAGAAGTGATGCGCCCACACGATGAATGAAAGAAACATGATGGCAATCGTTGCATAGACCATAGATCGATAGCCAAAGAGGCGCTTTTGACTGAAATTTGAAACGACTTCTGAGAAAATCCCAAATGCGGGTAGAATCAAAATATAGACTTCAGGGTGTCCCCACGTCCAAATAAGATTGATATACATCATTGGATTACCTCCAAAGTCAGAGGTGAAAAAGTGCATACCCAAGAATCGGTCAAGTGAGAGCATGGCAAGGGTTGCGGTAAGAACCGGAAATGAAATGATGATGAGAGTCATACTCGCAAATACGGTCCATACAAAAATCGGCATATTCATGAGTGTCATCCCGGGCGCTCGCTCTTTTATAATTGTCGCGACAAAGTTTACTGCAGAAAGAAGCGAGCCGACTCCTGAAATTTGGATAACCCAGATGTAGTAATCAATTCCAACACCGGGACTATAGGCAAGACCTGAGAGCGGCGGATACGCGAGCCATCCGGCTGCAGCAAATTCGCCGATCGTCAACGAAATGTTCATAAGAACCGCACCTGCAATAAAAAGCCACAGCGAGATAGAATTCAGAACGGGAAAGGCAACGTCGCGTGTACCAAGCTGGAGTGGAAGCATTGCATTGATGATTGCAAACATGAGTGGCATTGCCACAAAAAAAATCATGATGACACCGTGTGCGGTAAAAAGCTGATCGAAATGATCGGGCGGTAAGTATCCCGCTGAATTCCCTACCGCAATTGCCTGCTGAGCGCGAACCATGCTTGCATCAACGAGGCCGCGCACCAGCATGACGAATGCCGTGATGCCATACATGATTGCAATT
Source organism: bacterium (assembly GCA_009924895.1). Classification (GTDB taxonomy): domain Bacteria; phylum Patescibacteriota; class Minisyncoccia; order Phycocordibacterales; family UBA2100; genus UBA10103. The sequence goes on along the minus strand of RFQR01000015.1, from coordinate 9,288 downwards.
TTTTTGTGGTCAACAGACGTGAGCCACTCATGCCAGATATATCCCCATGCGCGAAAATAGGTAACGAAACAGAGAGTAGCGGCGCCAACACACACCATAAATACCGTTGCAGCAATAACTATCGGGTCGTGAGGCAATGCATCGAGAGTGAGTCGTCCAAACATAGATTAGTGTGTACCAGCGTGATTCTGATGATACTCCGGTTTTTGGCGTGCGGTCATAAACGAGTGCATGATAGTTGTGAACAAGTCGGGGTCAACAGCGCTATAGGTTGTTGACGCGTGTGCAATAGTGGGTACTCGAAGCCGTGCGTAGGTACTCATATCAAGTGTCGATGATGCATTTTTTACCTCAGCGGTCCACGAGCGATACGACTCGGGTGGCACTGCGTCAGCAACAAACTTCATTTCAGAAAATCCAGCACCACTGAAATTTCCCGAGAGCCCTTGGTACTTACCTACCGTTTCAGCAAGAAGGTGGAGCTTGGTCATCATTCCCGCCATAGCATAGATCTGCCCCCCGAGTTGCGGTATCCAAAATGAGTTCATGGGAGCGTCTGCCGTAATCTCAAATGCAAGTGGTGTCTTAGTCGGAACGCGAAGATAATTAACTGTCGCGATGCCCTCGTCGGGATAGATAAAGAGCCACTTCCAATCGAGAGCAACTACCTGTATTCGAACAGGTGCTGCTTCTGCGTGGATTGGCTTGTAGGGATCAAGATCGCGTGTTGAGTGCCAAGAAACGACGGCAAGGATTGCAATAACTACGGTTGGTACCGTCCACCAGACAAACTCACCAAACGTATTATGATCCCAGGTGGGCATATACCGCGCGCGTGTGTTGCTTTTTCGATATTCATACGCAAACACCGCGGCAATCACAAATACCGGGACCGCAATAACTAGCATTAAGATAAGCGCCGTAAAAAAAATGTGCATTTGGGCCTCGGCTACCGGGCCTTGGGGATTAAAGAGCACAAAACCCGAAAGCAAAGATGGCGCCGTAACGGCATTCCTCAAAGACTGCATCATTGTAAGTATAATATCATTCTTGCCTACCTTCAGAGGATACGCGTAGTCGAACAGCATCGCTCGTTGACTTTCATGTTGTAGGTGGCACTCTAGGAGAACCTATGCACACTGCGCAATCATCACGTCGCGTGCAAAGTGTACCTTTAGAACCGACGGGTATTTCGGTTGTAGCGCTCGTGGACGCAATTATCTTTGACGCATTTCTTACACGTTCATCCGATGTGCATCTTGACCCACAGGATAATGGGCTCGCCGTTCGCTTCCGTATCGACGGCATACTGCAGCACATCGCACTCATACCGAAATCACACCATAACGAAGTTATTTCTCGTATCAAAATACTGAGCGCTTTGCGTACTGACGAACACCAGGCTGCACAGGACGGACGATTCCGTCTCTCGTCGGCTGACGGCACTGTCGATGTACGTGTCTCGATTGCTCCTACGTATTACGGAGAAAATGCAGTGATGCGCCTTTTATCAGATTCTGCTGAAGAGTTCACCCTCGAAGCACTCGGCTTTTCGATACAAAACGCTGAGAAAGTCCGTCGAGCTGCGCAACTTCCGTATGGCATGATTCTTGCAACGGGTCCTACGGGGAGCGGGAAAACAACGACGCTCTATACGCTGGTTAAAATGCTCAACACACCCGATTCATCAATTGTAACCATCGAAGATCCGATTGAGTACTCGATCGGCGGCATCAATCAAATCCAAGTAAATCCTCGCACGAATCTCACTTTTGCAAGTGGACTGCGCGCACTTTTGCGACAGGATCCCAACATCATTATGGTTGGAGAAATTCGCGATGTCGAAACGGCGGGTATCGCGGTAAACACCGCGCTCACCGGACACCTCGTACTCTCAACTCTTCACACGAACGATGCTCCCACAACGCTCCCTCGCCTTCTCGACATGAAGGTGGAGCCCTATCTCATTGCCTCGACGGTTAATCTTGCAATCGGGCAGCGTCTTGTTCGTACTATTTGTTCTGCATGTAAACAAGAATATATGTTGTCTGAACACGAACGGGCGAGTCTCAGTGCTACCTTCCCTGAAAAATCCCTCGATACTAAAATCTTTTTCCAAGGCTCTGGATGTGAGGCGTGCGGCGGCACGGGCTATCGCGGACGCATTGGCATTCAAGAAGTCATGGAGCTATCACAGCCCTTGCGCGATGCTATTTTAGATAAAGCCTCTGCCGCGCATTTGCGCTCGATTGCGACCGCTCATGGCATGATACCCATGCTCGAGGATGGGCTCGAAAAAGCTCGTGCAGGCCTTACCACACTCAGTGAAATAATTCGCATGCGGTATGAATAGTTTGTTTAAAGTACTGCAAACGTATTGCCGAAAAATGGCGAAGATATCACTAAAATCAAATATCCATGCGTCTCCTCCTCGTTTTCTCCGATTTCCAGTACAAGAACAAATGCTCTTTGCCAAACGGCTTTCAATGATCTTGAAATCGGGAATGCCGATTATGCAGGGACTCGATATGCTCCAGAAGGAACGAGCGAGTTCATCGGCACTTTATATCTACCGCTCACTCATAACTGATGTCTCAGAAGGGCACACGCTCTCTCATGCGCTCTTCAAATTTTCTGGGACATTTTCAGAATTTGGCATCAATGTTATCCGTGTTGGAGAGAAAAGCGGTACGTTACACGAGAATCTTGAATACTTCGCCGCAGAGCTAAAGCGCGCCTCAGCTCTACGGCGTAAGATTATGGGCGCGCTCATATATCCGGCGGTTATCGTATGTGCAACTATCGGTATTACTGTTCTACTCACGGTATACATAGTTCCGAAAATCATTCCCATTTTTGCGAGCGTCAAGGCGCAGCTTCCTCTCTCGACACGAATACTGATGAGCGTGAGTCATGTTCTTAGCGAGTGGGGATGGCTACTTATAGGCGCAATTGTGCTTGGAATAGGAGCAGCAGCATTTGGTATGCGGTATCGACAATTTCATCGCGCGGTTGATACTCTTGTTTTGAAGATTCCGATTATAGGATCCCTCGCGCGACTCTATAGTCTTGCCACCCTCTGCCGCACGCTTGCAGTCCTTCTCAGAAGCGATGTGCGAATCGTCGAGTCAATCGAGCTCGTCGCGGCAAGTACACGTAACATTCTCTTTCAAGAAGAGCTGCTTCGTGCGCGGGATCGAATCATCCGCGGTCAAACTATTTCCTCCCAGTTTGCAGTTCGTGCCGACCTGTTTCCTCCTCTTTTGGCACAAATGATGAGCGTAGCGGAGCAGACCGGGAATCTCAGTACGACTCTTGAATATCTTTCAGCACACTACGAAGAAGAAATTGATGACCTAACGAAAAACATAACGACTCTTATTGAACCCGTTCTTATGATTATGATGGGTGCCGTAGTCGGCTTTATTGCCATATCGATCATATCCCCCATCTACAGCATTACGCAAAACCTCTCAAGTCACTAATATGCGCGGTTTTACGCTTCTTGAGGTCATGGTAGTAATAGCGCTTTCATGCATGATTCTTGCTCTTTCACTCGTTGTTTCTCTCGACACCTATCGCTCTGCCGCATTTGTGAATGATCGCGCATTACTTATCGCACTTCTACAGCATGCACGCGCCCAGGCACTGAACAACGTGTGTCTCGGAAACTGTACGGATGGAGTACCGCATGGAGTGCATATCGATCAGGATGCTTATACGGTGTTTCAAGGCGCAAGTTACAATCCATCGGACTCAAATAATGCGCGATTCGAGTCAAATACGGCGATTGTAAAAAGCGGAATCAGCGATGTTATCTTCTCGCAACTTTCCGCTACAACTTCGACGACCGGAGATGTTATTCTTTCGTTTGCTGATAGTGTTTCTACCACAACCATTCTCAGTAACGGGGCAATCGTATGGACACGGTAAGTCGGGGTTTTTCGATACTCGAGCTTTTGATTGCCCTTGCAATCGGGTCGCTCGTAATGGCGGCAGTCATTATCACTGCACTTGGTGATCAATCGAGTATTCTGAGTGGCGATGCAAACGCCGATGCAGTCGCACTCGGTCAAAACATAATCGAGGAAATTCAGTCGCTCGGTCGACAAGACTTTAATCTGGTAAATCCTACAACAACCAAGCACGTACTCGGGAATGTGACCCTCACTGCAAACACGCAGGTAGAGCTTCTCTCAGATGGCGTCACAAAAGTAGTAACGTCGACAATATCCTGGCTGAGTGATGCTCATCACACGCTCTCGTCAACTTTTAAGACGATTGTCACTAACCCTGATAGTGGATCGCCCTCTTCATGCGGCTCAATGATTACGGCTGATTGGTCGCGTGCACGTATGTCAGCTCCTTTTGATATCGGACAATCTGTATCAGGCGGTAACCCTATTACAGAAATAGCAATCTTCAACAAACGGCTTTTTGTTACAACGAGTAACACTCGTGGACACAACGATGATTTTTATATCTACGATGCGAGTATCAACCCCATCACTCCCGCGTTCGTAACGAGCCTCGACACCAACACCGTCACACCAGGCCTGCATTCAATAGCAATTGCTTCAACATCAGCTGCCGTGTATGCCTTTGTCGCAAATGGAAACACATCGAATTGGTCGACCTGTAACCCCAGTGTTTCGTGTGCACAGGTTCAGGTCCTCAACATCACAAATCCCCTGGCGCCAGCTCTTGTCACAAATTACAAGATTCCGGCGACAACAACTCCGTTTGTTGTTGGAAGTGGCGGTCAAGGAGTACCAAATACGCTTGTCTATAAAAATGGCTATCTTTTTGTTGGGTTATCGAAAACGGGAAGCGGGCCCGAGTTTATCATTCTTGATGTCGGCGCTGGTAGCGGCAGCCCGGGGAATCCTCGGTATAAGGGTAGTTACACTGTTGGCCGTGCGGTTAATAGCATATTTGTACAGAATGGGTACGCATACCTCGCGACTGCCGACAACACGCGCGAAGTGATAGAACTCGATATAACGAACCCCGCTATGCCAGTTTTTATTGCAGCGTTTGACACACCAGGCGCAAGTGGTTTTGGAGGCGGGAATACTCTCACGGGAGTCGGTGTAAAACTCTATCTTGGTCGCAATTATGTATCGGGCGCTCCCGAATGGTATGCGCTCGATACAACAAACCCTACTGCACTCACATTACTCGGGAGTCGCGACCCAGGAGTAAATCCTGCCACTGAAAGTATCAACGGTATCGTCGTTCGTGACTTTATTGCATTTGTTGTTATGACACAGTCATTTCAAATCTGGGATATCGGCAATCCCGGGAGTATTACTCCTCTTATTTCATTTAACCTTAGTGGAAATGGAGCAAGCGGTGCTGCGATAGGATGCAACGACAATTATATGTATATCGGATCATACCGTACCAGTAATGAAAAAGGTGTTATATACACCCTGTACCCATAGTATGCATACACGCGCTTTTACGCTCATTGAAACCGTCCTGTACCTCGCTCTTTTTTCTGCTCTTTTAGGAGGCCTCTTTATGTGTGCATATATGCTTATTGATTCTGCCGATCGCAGCCAAACGAAAGCAATGATGCAGGCAGAAAAGCAATTTATTCTAGCAACTATTGATCGGGCACTCACCGGAGCGAGTGCTATCGCGACCACCACACCCCCAAATGCGGTTACCATTACACACCTCGATGGCACGGTGACAAAGTTTTGCGCAGTAGGAACAAACATCGTGCAACTTGTTGGTGCGGGTACCTGCAGTACACGCGGCGTGGCGCTAAATAATAGTAATGTCACTATTTCAAAACTAACCTTTTTGCATACCTACAATCCCATGAACCCCTCCATTCCGGAGAAGCTTGAGGCTGGTTTTACGATACACTCCTTTACCTCGCGCGGTATGCCGCTTTCGCAAACCGCGAGTACCACACGCTATGTCCGTCGATGATTCTCGTGGCTTTATTGCGCTTACTGCAGTTGTTATCATATCCGCAGTTCTGCTTCTCATGCTCTTTATGCTCGGTGTTTCTTCGTTTTTTGTGCACTTTGATACGCTCGCCATGGAAAATCGACGCATCAGTCTTGCGCTTTCTGAAGCGTGTGTGAATGCCGCGATTCTCAGAGTTTCCCAGAATGGCTCATATGCCCCCGTTTCTGGTGGCGATTGTGTCTCTCTTGGTGGTACATGTGGCGGAAGCAACCTGCAGTATGTGTGCAAAATATGCAGCGTTACCTATGCTGCCGGTACTGCAACAGTCATCACTCGTGCTCGGTACAACGGTGCGTACACAAATTTGCAGGTCTCTTTTACCACAGGAAGCAACGTCGCGGTGGGTGCATGGTCGGAGCTGCCACTCTCTCCCCACGGCTGCACTGTACCGTAAAACGAGGACATGCTACTGTTTTGTATGTGCTTATTGAGCGCAACCCCCCATGAAACAAACACATGGTTCTCGAGGATTTACTTTGATTGAAATTCTTGTCGTCATCGGTCTCATTGCGATTCTCGCTGCAATTGTGCTCATTGCAATTAACCCAGGACGCCAGTTCGCGCAGGCTCGAAATATGCAGCGCGAGGCGAATGTTAATACAATTTTAAATGCAATTGGTCAGAACATTGCAGAGAATAAAGGTGTTTTTAATTGTACGGTTTCTCTTGGCGCCTCTACCAGCACGATAGGCACCGATGGAGCAAACCTTGGCCCCTGTCTTGTTCCTACATATATTGCGTCAGGTATTCCTCTCGACCCTAGTGGTGGCACGACGGTAAATACTGGCTATACTATTTCTACTTCAACCTCAGGACGCATTATGGTCTGTGCGCCGAATCATGCAGAGACTGCCATTTCTGGGTCGGTTGGATACTGTCTCATTCGCTAATATTTCTCTGCTGTTCCTACCTCGTACTACGTTTGTTGCTTTTTCTGCACGCAGAATGCTATAAATCCTGAAGGCTTCACTAAGCAAAGGAGAACCCCGTGAAATTTATAATTGCTATTCTTGCAGCAATAGTCATGCCCATTTCTGCTCACGCCGAAATTAACGGCTGCGCTGACTACCCCGACCCTCACAACGATAGCTACGAGCATCGTCTTTGTCCGGGAGGAATTTCATTTATTCGCCGGTATCAGTATTTCGGTCTTTGGGGTGAATGGACAATGGTCAAGAAAGAAAATGAAAATGCACGCCAATCAGAAATGAGTGGCACTGCGCTGACGCTGTGTATGTGTGCACCACAGCGTCTTGTGTCAAGAAAAAGTAGCCACTACGGCGCGCACGAGAGTAGTGCGCGCCGTATTCTTTGCTAGAATGAAGATACGAAAAAACAACATTGTTATTAGTTGGTTACGACTCTCTTTTCATGAGGTCTACACAACCAAGTTTCAATGAGTTGACGCGTGATGTCTCAAGGGCGTGCAACTTTCATTTCAACCCGCAGAGCAGGTTTAACCCCGTAGTCATATCATGCGCCCGCTTCAGAGGGTTCGTCTTGGTAAGGTGAATCTCGCCTGCACCTGAAATGCGAAGCATAAAAAGGTGTCCACCAAAGGTCGAAAGATCTTTTCTGCCAAAGACACCGTGGATATGCAAAAGAGGCGCGTCGTTGAGGAGTGCAATGTTTCCCGTGAGCGAAAGTATCTCGACCTCCTCGTCTATTAGGTGCCTTTCATATTCTTTTGTTGCGAGATTGTAGTAAGCAACCTCAAGTGAGTCAGCTGCTCCGAGACCGGTGAGTGTTGCGCCACGTACGCTTTCATCGGACACCCAACTTAGCAGTAAGGAAAAAAGCTCTTCACCACGATCGAATGATAGTACAAACTGTGATTCAGTTGCTGAAAGTTGTTTCATGTATGCATCATATCATCCCCCACTCTGGTACGGACAATTGAGAGCGCGCAACCCACCGTTTGTAATTTTTCAGCAATCTTTTCCGCGAGTATACGCATATAGGTGCCCGAACTACATCTGCATGAAATTGTTACGACACAGTACTCATGCTGCATTGAAAGCGCAGATTTCCATGATGCCACGATTTCACCAACGCGGAAAGTACCTCCACTGAGACTCTCAAGCTTCCTCTGCACGATCGCATGCAATTCCATGTTCGAATACATGCGGATTCCACCGTACGTGATTTCGTCAATACGCATAAGTCGATGCGGTATTTCTACTCTGCGGAGTGCCCCCTTATTAGTCCACTCATGGAGCGGAACACCGTGCACAGTCTTTGACGAATACCGAGGATATGGCCAGGTATGTTCGCCAACCAACGCTATAATTGACCTTTCCATTTTTTCACTTTCTAATTGTGCAAGTCTGACTTGCACAGTCTTAGTTACGAGTCCAAGGACGTCGCCACTATCGGTTGCAACCCCAAGCAGTACTTCAAGCGTATATCCTTTTTCAAGAGCAAGATACTCTTCTTTCTTTTTGCACTCATCGCCGCTCAGCAGAATGAGAACCCCCTCAGCCATAGGGTCAAGGCGCCCTGCATACGTCATAGGAACCGACGCAGGTATGCACCGCTCGCCTCGAAAGCGCTGTAGTGCTTGCAAGGGTGTCTCCCCCACCTGTTTCCATACGGCCGCCTTCCTCATAGCGGGAGAATACCACAGAGCGCACTTGTATGTGTATTCAGCAAGGGGTACTGTTATCTTTAGATGCACAAAGGAGTGAATCGATAAAACACCACAGTATAAGCAGTAAAGAGGCACTGCAAGGATTCAGCTTGACGACCGCTGAAATCCTGTATCACATGCCCGATTATCCAAGCCTCCTTCAAGCGTACATTTGGCAAGAGTACGATGTGTTTCCACAGCTTCCCAAGCTTCGTACGTTTCTTGTCTTTTGGAACAAAGAGCTTGAGGGAAAGCTGTTTAAAGTTCGGGTGGCACACTCGAGGTTCCTAAAGCCTGCTGAAGTCACACTCATTGGAGCAGAACTTACCACTCACTAGGAGTACTGCCCACGCACGTTGCGTGGGCATCTTTGTTGCATGAGGAGTTACTTTCTAGTATGAATGCCGATATGAAACGCTTCCTCCTCACCATCATGCTACTTTTTCCTGCAATTTCAGCAGGCGATACCATGCTCGAAATTATCAGCCCACGAGTGCGCGCAGCGGTCCCGGTTCAGAGTATCGCGCCGAAAAGATATGGTATATTGGATTAGGCGTCTCCGTGACCATCCACTGGTTTTCTGACTTCGTGGCGGGCGCCATACTTAGGTATACCGTCGGGAAAGCAGGCGCAAAAGTCCGAACATAAACAAAAAAGCCCTCGAGGGCTTT
>RFQR01000014.1 GCA_009924895.1 bacterium | reverse complement strand
AGAAAACGTTTGAGATCCATCTAGGTGCTATATGTGCAGGCACTACACGATATCAATTTTAATACCTATCACTGTATGTTCTGCATCTCGTAGGGTATTATTTTACTTACAGTGCCGTGAATGTATCATAGACCCCTCTCTGCTATTCATTTTCAGGGTAACGTGAAAAAGGGGTTCGACTATTTTCTTTTTTTTTCTTTTAGGGCTTCCGCGATACGTATGTGTTTTTTTGTGAAGCCGCCATTCCGTTCATATTTCTCTTTGGCCTTCTCGCCCTTTTTTTTGCGTGGTCGAGGATCCTCCATGGTGATTGTGATGGAGAACAGCCCCTGCCAATTTTATTCAGGGACATTCATGAACTCTGCAGCCTCCTCCATTAAGTTCTTCGCATCTCCTTCAGACCACGCTACCGTTTTTCCGCCTACCTTTTTTGGTGCGCCAGGTGCACTACCAATCTTGGATGCCTTCTTAGGACTTGCGAGTCTTGCTGGAATCTCGGGTATTGTGACCATCTCAGGGATCTCAAGCTTCTTCGCGTCTCGTGCGGCTTTTGCAGCTGCCTTCTCTTCGTCGGTCATCTTTGGCCGACCTGCCCTCTTTACAGGCCCCTCTATAGAACTCATATCTGTCTCGCTGAGAGCTGTTACATTCGTTTCCACGGAATCCTCTACCCAAGAAGAACGATGTGTGCGAATCTCCTCGTCCGTCCATTCATCGACAGCCTTCAGCTTCTTCAAATACGAGGCGAACTTCTTCGCAACTGCCACACGCTTGAACGCATCCTCTGTGTCTTTGAATAGTGCGGATATGCGCTTGTTGAACTCTATCCATGCTTTCACACCCTCTGACATCTCACGGGGGGGTCTGGGTTCCTTTGCGGCTTTTTCCTTTAGAGGGCGACCACGCTTCTTCGCTTCCTCTACAGTTCCTGAAGCTAACATCTGTTCGATAGCAGCAATCTGACTCTTGATACTCGTAAGAGTGCTTAAAATGTCTGTCATTGGAGCCGGGGTAATGAAAAAAGAGGGGGGTATATGGAATCAATTTTTTCGATTACGTGCTAAACCGAACGGATGTATGGGTGTGATCACAAGAGGATGTATCTTAGTCTTCTTAAAACATTGAAAGTAGACTCGCACAGAATACCAGAAGAACTCCCAATCCATGAGTGACTACACTGAAAAGGAGGGTCTCAAATTTATAGAGCAACTTTGAAAAAAGACTCGTCTCTCTTTTCTGGCGCTGCCCCTACCTCGCAGAACCCGCTCGTCACCTCCGGAATGCCTGTTGGCAGGCCCAGCACTCTTGAGTAAGAGCGCTGCCGATTCACCCCTCACACAGCCGTGACGTCGCACAACAGAGCTGCTAAGGCGTACTGTCGCTGGGGTGTCTTCTCCCTGAAGACCCCTTGGCATCCCGTATCTCGGCATCGTAATACTCACGACCGGGTGTGCCCATTTTCAATAGGCCCAGACATAGATAAAGCATAAAGATCATCTATGTCTGGGTCAAGAAATGCCTTTATTCGGCAGGCTTACGCCCACACCATGTAGTAGCTCCCATAAGCAGAGCTAGGCATTATATTCAACCTCTAGAGCCACAACCTTGCAATGCCCCGCCTTCTCGCATTTTTCTGTCGCACACACCTCCAACCTCTACTCGTAGTTAAACCACACGGGGCCTACGAATAGTGCTGACTTCATATATGTTGCTGTGCGTCCACCGCTTTCGCGGAAGGTCTCTCTGGAGGCCAGCGTCCACGACGCTGCTGTAAAATTCTACTAAACACAAGATGCCCCTACCCCGCATCTTGTCGTCGTGGCCGACCCATTCTGCCACGTCCGTTCTAGAGCTCTGGGAGCTCTAGAGATGTGTGCCCCACCTTCTACATATCGCACACACCAGTCATGCCCAACCGCCTTTTTGGCTAACATGGCACGTCCTATTTCCAGAGCGCTCTGGGGGAGAATCATCTCCCATACCCCCTTGGGGGCAGTATTCCATATGCGGCATTTTCAAGTTCAATTTTATTTTGAAATTGAAAAGATCAAAAAAGAAGAGCGCTCTGGATATTTATTTTACATATGTCAATTTCAGGATAAAATTGAATGCAGGTTCTATTCACCAGAGCACTACCCCTCTCTTGCTATATACATACACATACTTAGTAAGATGCCAAAAACCGTTATCACCAAAAAGAACAGAAAGTCCCCCTCTGCTGTGCGCCAGAGCTCTCAGTATATTAAGAGAGCGGCAGAGGGAGATAAGACGCTCTCCTTCTTGAGTGTGCAAGCGGCCAGAGGAAATGGCTACTTTAGTCTTCGGCGCGCGGACGGGAGAGAGATTCTGGGAACCCCCAGAGGCCTCTTTAGCAGAGGCTCTATGCGCATTTCTGTAGGCCAGATAGTGGTTGTGGAGGGTATCCCAGGGGACCCCTCTAAGATTCTCACATGCCCCTACGAGATCATGGGAGTCATCCAAGAGCGTGATCTGGCGATAGAGCTTGTGGAGAGTGGCAGGATGTCAAAGGAAGTATTGATTGCCGCTACGATGGCAGGCTCTATGGCAGATACGACTATGGCAGATACTCTGGCGGACATCTTTGAAGGGTCTGAGGAGGAGGAAGAAGAAGAGACGCAGAAACGGGTGCGAAAGGACAAGAAGCGCGGGGGCGGAAGTGATGACATTCCAGATGAAGACTTATAAAAGACAAAGACCAGGGAGTGGCTCTATGTAGCGCCCTGGAGAATAAAGACCACACCAACTCCTTTTTCACTGTAAAATTGCGTGAAATATGTCTCTTACATTTTCTACCATGGGCTGCTCAACAAGTAAACCTTCTGACACGATAGATACACGTGTTGTGAATATGCTTCGTTATAGCCGTTCACCATATAGTCTCCGCAGCTCTATGATACGTCGTGGCTATAGACTGAGTCTGAATCCTCTGCGTGGGTATTACTAGTCGAGGTAAAATTTAATATGAGTCACGGCTCTTTTTTTTAGTATACCCAATGCCCTCTATCGTGCTCTCTCCCGCACCGAGTCATAGTTTCCGTGATGGAGCGGCGATTCAGGCCTCTTGGAAAGAATATCAGCGCAGAAACAATGGGGATACTGGTGAGTTTGGATTTTGCTTTGATCTGCCTGTAGATATGAACACATCCCCTACAGAGGCACAGTTGGTGGAACTTATGAAAGAGAGACAGCAGGACGCGGGAATAGATGTGACGTATAGGAGCCGTCGTGATCGTGTAAGACAACTTACGTCTGCCTTTGCCCTTCTTACGCCTGGAACACGCGTCTGGTTTAAGAAGGGGATGACACTCTTTGCCTTAGCAGAAATCACAACTCCGTATCGGTATGCGCCCGAAGAAAAGTGGGGGTGGCATACATGGGGGTATAGATTGATTCGTCTAGCAACAGAAGACGAACAGAAGAAACAAATGGGGCGGAAAACATTTATAGCAGAATCGAAGGGTGTTTCATAAAATTGAAACGATGTGGTCTCGATAGTATAGATACCCCCCCCTTTTCAACAATGTCAGATACCCTTGAGATGCGTCGCAATGCACTTCTCTCCGAGCTGGCTTCTATAAATATGCAGATACACACGCAGAAAGAGATGGATACGGCCAAAAAGAGAGTGAAAGATACAACCTTGGCGGTTGAGGAATCTAAACGGCTTCTCGGCGTGTCGTATGCCAAATGTCAAGAGGCGGCAAAGCATCTGAGAACTTGTGAGCAAGAGCTTGATGCGGCTAGAATACATGTTCGCAAGTCTATCAAGCAAAAGAAGAAGGCGATTGTATCACTGAGGCGCCTGGGCGGTGAACAGCGTGAAGGTCCTTATAATCCTCCCACACCCTTGAACTTGAGGGTTGACTCGAACCCTTCAGTTCCTCGCGAGATATATACTCCAGAGAGTCAATGGGATATCGTGCTGGGAGAACAATTAGAGGATTCGATTGCTGCAGAGAATGAGGAGCACGACGAGCACGAGGAATACGACGAGCAAGACACGTATTATACAAGAAACACCTGGTATGACGGAGATGGGCCTCATTACGAATAAACTCCCTACATCACTGCCTTTTAATATTATATGCCGTGTATATAATATTAAACGGAACACTTTTTCACTGTATGTCTAAGAGTTTTGTATGAAGGTCTCATTGGTAAAATTGAATCTGAACCTACTCCTATAGGTAGCAAATCTCATGGGACAACAGATTAGCATTCCAAACGAGTTCCACGTGAGGGTGCCAGAGTCTCTGTATGAGAAGGAATACACTGTGCTCAGAACTTCAGGACATCTAGATCAGGGATGGCGGATACCTCTAAGATGGGCTGATGAAAAAAGTAAGATATTATTTGATTTCCCATCGTGCTCAAAGCACGCAGAGACAAAGCCTGGAGAAGAGAAGAAGTGGAGGATCTTTATGTGGAAGGAGTCTGAATCCCTCAATGGCTGGAGGAGGTTGGAAACTATTTACCCAACAGAGCTCACGGATAACGAGGCTATTGAAGAGTGGCGTAAGAATACAGCAGCCCTCCTTGATGCGTTAGAAGCCACGAGAGTCGCAGAGGGTGGTATGACTCCTGAAAAGATTTCACTCAAGGCCTATGATGCGCTAGTTCGTATGCAAAAAGAGGATGAAGAGAGGGTGTCAGCCTATGAAACAGAAGCGACTTGAAGGGTAACCCATTGTTATTGAAATAGCAACAAGAATGAGCCCTGGAGTGGGCACTTTTTTTGTTTACAAAATTGAAAATGGGAATAAGCCTATATATAGTTATCCCCCAAGATGTCTTCCGTAATTAACGTCAATGTCATGTCTTACCCACCAAAAACGAAGTTGTATTACAGTGAGAGTGATCACGCAACGGTTGTGACAGGAGGAAATGTGGTTGTCACAAAAGGCCTCTGTAAAGGGCATGTTCTTAAGCTAGAAGATTGGTTGATTCTAGGAGGAGATATGCCGGTCCATGTGTTACCTACATCGAGCCAGGTCATAGAATCGCCAAAATCGCCAAGGTCCCCCTTTCAAGAACCCCTGACCATACAGCTACCAACCTATATCTCCAACCCTAAACCGTTGGATCGTTCTCTTAGCACTCCAGAGATTTTAGCACAGCCAGATGTAGAACTTTGTTATAAATAAAATCTATAATATAATAGATGAAGGGCTATATCCTTATGGCTCTACTTTTTTTAGTGATATATATAACAATACCAACAACCCAGGCAGAGCCATTTGAAAATTCTAAAAAGACTGTGATATGTCTTATGTGTGTATGTCCAAATGAAATTGTAATGAAGTTTGCAGGACGTATATCGAAGTTATATAAAACATACATAGTATGTGACGACATTCAATGTCAAACTCCTCCATACCCGGATATTGAGTTTATTAAAATAAGTGACGAGGAAGTGGTGAACGGCGGCTATACGAAATCAAATATTGCTATTTCGAAGGTTCCTTCTGCGTGGGATAAGGCCCTCTATTATTTTTGTAGAAAGGATACGAGTCCCGACTATGTATGGTTCATTGAAGAAGATGTATTTGTTCCTCGCGCATCTCTTCTTTCTGATATAGATGCAAAATACCCCGATGCGGATTTAATTGCAAAACAGCACGTGAGTCAATCCGAAGATCCAGAATTTGGATGGTGGTTTGATGCGGAAGGTAGTATGAAGAAACCATTGTATAGAAGTTTGGTGTGTGCAGCAAGGCTTTCGAGGGAACTTCTTACGAAGATTAATGCCTTTGTCAATACACATGGTCGCCTAGTGTTTATAGAAATCATCTTTAATACCATTGTTCATCATGATAAAATGAAACTTGCCATGCCCAACGAACTATCTACGATTATTTGGAGGCATGAGTGGGATGAGAACAGTGTGAATGAAAACTATATGTATCATCCTGTGAAAGATGTCACGAAACAAAAAATGTTTCGAAAAAAGTTATCACAACTGCCTAACTCAAACGTGGAAGAGTTTCGAAATATACAATGATGCATGGGCGTGTGAAAAAAATTGATGCGTGCATACGACCCTGTTCTCACACACCCAAATGGAACCGCCTCAGAACTCTATATATATTAACTCAGATGACTCCAAGCAGCGCTTTGGCGTATATGGTCCTCATTACCAGCTTTGCAGAAAGGATATGACGCCTATTGTGGGTGGTATTATTTCAGCAAGGATAGATGCACATAAGACGCCGAGCCAACTTCCAGGTCTATACGCAGGAGATCCCACTGTAAATGCAGAGAACTATTCATGGCAGCGTATAGAGACGCGCAGGCAGCGAAGAGTGAAGCGAACGCTTCGTGAGTTGCGTGCTGCGGAGGAATAAAATTGAAAAGAGGGATGTGCCCTACTTTTTTCTAGCAAATGTCTACTCCTAAGCCATGCGAAGGGATCGTCCTTACTCCTGTGAAGTTTACACCTGTGGAACCAGCAGCACAGCCTACAACATCTCGCTATATACCACCCTTCCAGAAAGCTGCTATGAAGAAAGAGGCGCCTACGTTGACGAAAGACGATATAATTTCTACGAGCATGTTCCCAACTTTATCAGGGACTGTATGGAAAGATACGAAAGATCATACTGCAACGCCGATGAATCAAGTGATAGAGGCTGCAATCGAGCGTGAAAAGAAGGCTATCGAGGAAGGGATTCGTGAGAGAAATGAAAGGGATCTAGACAAAATGTCAAAGGAACAGTTGTTAGCGGATGGATGGACTATACTAAATCCAGAGACTACGGAACTAACTACGGAACTACCTTATTGCGCTGTGACCGATACGGACGCACTCTATCTACAAAGTGGTTGGGGTGAGGAGATTACAGAGATGATGATGCAACAGCCTGAGGTGTTTCTTAAACACGCTCAATGTGTCTATGCAGACGGTAGTCCCATTGAACGTCGTAAAATACAAACAAAAAAACTGCCAATGCATACATATGCGAAACCAATCTATACGAATCCTGTCCAACAATTTTGGAATCTAGCAAAAAGTCAGTGCCAGTAAAATTTAACTGGCGAATATGTCTATTTTTTAGATAGACAACCATTTTTCGTCGAATGGCAAATCAAGGACATGGATTTCTTTGGGAAACGGTTA
Source organism: bacterium (assembly GCA_009924895.1). Lineage (GTDB taxonomy): Bacteria > Patescibacteriota > Minisyncoccia > Phycocordibacterales > UBA2100 > UBA10103. The sequence continues at coordinate 19,546 of RFQR01000014.1, read as the reverse complement.
TTAAAGAGACCGTGTTTCAAAATATGCAACAGTATCCCTATACAGCCCCTTTTGATATTCCTGCATGTGATAATCGGTTTAATACAGTAGAGAATATTTCTATTAAAACGTGCGGAAAGGACACGTGCGGTTTAGGGGATGCGCGTCGTATCTTTCAGTATAAAGAGTATCCAATGGTGACTGTCATCTGTGTAGGCTATACACAGCAGAATGATCTTGAAAAAACTATTACAAAAGTGCAAGAGATATCTCTAAGCGGTGAACAGGCGCATGCTCTTCTCTTTAAGGATGTAACAGAAGAAGATGTGAATGGCTTACTATCACGTATAAAAGCGGTTCCAAAGGGTGTGCCTCGTGACCATCCGTCGCGGAAGGCGGTGCATGAAGAAAAAAAGCGTTTGAATGCGAAAAGTGGTTTGATTCGTTTGAATCCTAAGATGGATTCGAAACATCAGAGACGCCTTCAATGTTCGATTCCGAAGCTTTCGAAAGTTCTTCTGGAGCATCCAGAGATACTTCTATATTCTAGCACGGAGCCTCTTGTGCGTGGTATTCGGATTCCATCTACGATTCAATCGCCTCGTCGTGTAAGGAATGGAGCAATCGATTTAGAACAGATGTAATTTCACCTTTCGAAAGCGACCGAGGACCTGTTGTATTCGTTGGAAAGGTATGTTCGCATATGCGTTGTATTAGAATATTTACGTTACTGGGTATGTCGAGGCGTAGAAAGTAGTGACTTTGGGGAGAGAATACACCCCCAGTTGGATAGGCTCGTCCTGCATATACACCGACGCGTCGCACAACCATATCGTATCTTTCTGTTGCTTTTACGTAAGAGAATCCTTGCGGTTCTTCTGTGGAGTCTAAGGCTCGGTTTGTTGTTCGTTTTTCCCATATTTGGTATACGCACGGAACATGATGTGGTTGTCCATTGACAGTGAATGCATTGTCAACGAGTCTTTCAGATAGAATGAGGTGATAGTTTCGCGGAATACAGGATTGGAGGCTGGGTTTTTCAAAGGATCTGGGTAGAATGAAGGCAATCCAGGCAGCATCTAGGGCAGCTGCACGAGCCATGAACTTTCTTGCCATAGATGCTTGTCGTCCAAAGGGTGGATTGCCAATGAAGATACGGGGGCCTGAAGGCGGTTCCCATGTCATGAAATCTGCTTTTTCAATATTGGGTGCATCGGGTTCTATATCGATTGCACATATAGGGCCTTGAAATGCATTCACGAAGGCACCTGCGCCGGCAGAGGGTTCTATCCATGTATATTCGCTGGAGTATGGAACGAGGTGTAAGATTTTTTCAATACAGCTGCGTGCAATATCGGGATTCGTATAGTATTTGTCAACGAGATGTTTGCGTAATAGACCGGTATCTTGGCTCATATATATATCACATATTTGAAAAAGGGGTCAAATTTAGGAGTGCCGGTCTAAAATTGAGAAAGCCTGTAAGAGTCTTAGATCGTATGGAATCTTCTATGCCGGTATACGATTCCTTCAAGCTTGTAATAGAAGTAGGGACACCTGAAAAGTTCTCTAAACTTATGCAGTTTTGCTCGGAAAACGGTATATATGTTCCACCTGTCCCAGCGAATCCCTTTCAAGAGATTCAGTTGGACACGACAAAGCGAACGCCAACACCCGAGTATAAACACTTTTATGGATCTGCGTGGCTGAATAAAGATGGGAAGACGTCTGTGGCGAATGTATATGATTCTTTAAAGGAGTATGCAAAAAATCACAAACTCTTGAATGAGGATGGGAGTATACATTTGACAGCTGAAATGAAGGTGGCATATAAGACGGAGCGGAATCGTGTATATCCGCACGACTTTCCTGTATTGGCATCACAGGCGTTTTAGTTACAGTAACACTGTTTCATACATTTTGACCACACGACTATGTATTTTTTCTACAGCCACATCTACAAAGGTTGGGTGTCCATCTGCGAATCCTGGAAGCACGGATAGATCGTCGAGGACTTTTTGCTTGTTTCCAAAGTAGTCATGCTCAATGACTGCACCCGTGAATCCATGTCCTAATGTGCAGCTGAGAATACCCGAAATACGGACAACATGTCCTTGGTTCAGAACGAGATTATATACGACAGGATGCGGATACATGGTAGGGCGCACAATATCGGCTGGAAACTGCCATGTCTCATTGAGAAGCACGGGATGATAGGGGGTTATGACAAGATCATTTATCTTGCACATGGGCTGGGTATCTATCCTAGAACCAATCTTTACGACATGTTCCACGGTGGCAGTGCCTATAGGAGTCCAGACAAGATTTCCCCTGTGAAGAAGTTCAATGGGCATTACGGTGCCATTTGCCATGAGAACCAGGGAATCAGGAGCCCAGCAGCCACCGCGAGGATTATTGAAGACGCTGGCCATATTGACAGGGGCTGCGGGAACTGCGCTATGGTTTCCAGACGCTTCAAGGGGTGGTAGATGAGCGAAGACGGTATCGCCCTCTTTTTGAAGAGCGCGAAACATAGCTCCTCCATATATTTGCAGGCCATGATCTTTAAAGTTCATGCACTGTTGTAGTTGTTGTGCGCGGAGATATGCGCGTAGATAGTGTTTTCCCCATGTGGTATAGTAGTCAGGTGCCATCAAGACTTGACCCCTTTCAGCTGGATCGGTGGAAGGCTTTATATCGAGAACAAGCTCCAATGCATCTGTATGCGCATACTTTTGGTAGAGTCCTGTAAATGGTTCGCGCGATGCATCTCGGAGAATACACTCTGTGATAGCGTCCATCACATCGGCTCGTGCCATGACCTGTTTGGAGGGCGTCCCATGCGCAGGAACGATAGTGGTCCCATTATGAGTAATGGAAACGAGAGTGTCAGGTAGAACAAAGGAGCGAGATTGTCCAAGCTGAATCAGTCCTGTTTCCAACCGACTCTTCGTTCCATCTGTATGTGTAAGGAAGAGTGTTTGATTTGTTGCAGCAGTGGAGAGAACGGATGCGGCCCAGTTAATGAAGACGGTTGCGACCATGGAATAATCTGGAATGTAGCCAAAACTTCCATTTCCAAGAGTTGAAAGACTGTTTAAGACATTGCTGTCTATATTGTTACCGAACGCAAAGGTGCTGAGGTTGAATATCTCTGGTTTTGGAAGGTCCTTAAAATGGTTGAGTATGCCGCGGGGTGGATCTACATTGGACATGCCATCTGTAAGAAGAGCTGCCACAACATTACATGCGGTGTAAGATGGCTCGCGTGCGAGGCGATTAAGTAGTTCAAGGGCTGCCCAGATATTGGTTTGGGAATCTGGTTGGATGGAGGGGATGAGAGACTCCAGCTTGGCCTTGCCTTCTGCCGTCATGAGGGTGGGCTTCATTACCAACTTGGCAGTGGTGCTGAAGGTTGTGAGGCACAGGATGTCATGATCCCCCAGCATGCCCGCGAGAGTGCGTAGGGTGTGCTTACAGAGGTCCATACGGGTGAAGCCGCCACCCTCCGCCTGTGCTGTGGCCGTGTCCCCCATAGACCCTGAGTTATCCAATGCCACGAACATGGCAATAGGTTGGCGTTCTCCTTTGGAGGGGGGGGTCACATCAATGAATATCTTCCCAGCGCGAGTAGCTGTTACAGTGAGAGGCTGTTGTTGAAAGGGTTTTATAGTAACAGGAGCTTCGACTGGTGCAGTCGCAAGATATCTCTCAATCTGACTCTTTAATGCAAAGTTTTGACGAAGGTTGGAAGCATCTAAGTGGCGGCCTCTCACAACAGGATGACATCCAGGATTGCGTGCGAGCCATTCTAAGATAGATTCCTCATCGTATGTCATTCCCATATCATCCACAACAGGCTTCTTCATAAGATTCAGCGAAATAGGGCATTCAAACTCTGGAGGGTAGGGCATGACGACAGGTATACTATACAACTATGGATCCAGGCCCGTCAATTTTTTGCGAACTTAAGCACATATATATATAAGAAGTAAGATGGCACAGTGCAAACACGAGGTGAATACAGAATGCGATGAGTTGTGTGAATGTGTGTGCGAAGCATGTCAGAATATATTTGAAATGATGTGGATGGAACGGGCTACAAAAGATGGGTTATGTCTTGACTGCGGAGTTCCAACAACAGTGACAGTAGAATCTCTCCTACAGACCCAATATACACACTTTTTTCAACCATGTAAAGCATGTGAGCCAACTGTAAAAGCATGTTTAGCCAAGGCAAACCTCTGTGAGGCATGTCGTGGACCACTGTTGAATGGAACATGCGTAAAATGCACGTGCACGAATACGGATACTTGCACATGTATACAATGCACAACATACAGAAACCAAACACGCCCGACTACTCGGCATAGTTAATAGAACGGGGGCGTGGGCGAAGAGTCATAGGTGTCGGAGCGAACTGCGTTGCCTTTCCAGGAGCGAACTGCGCTGCCTTTCCAGGAGCCAACTTTCCAGGAGCCAACTTTCCAGGAGCCGGTGTATGCTTCAGCATCAAAAGGGCTTTTGCCGCGTGTTCGACAGAGGCACGTTGCAGGCGAGTTTCCATTCTAAAATACTAGAGTGTCTATTCTTTATACCCTAGTGTTAGAACTTGTCAAGAATTTCGGGGTGTAATCCGATAATAAGGATAACGAGGCCAACAGTCCCAATATGAAATTGTATGGGTTTTATATTATAGTGTTTTTCAAGGTAATCTTTTATAGTGTCAGTAACTCCCCAAATTGCATGCCAGAAAACGATTAATATAAATGCCATAAATAAGATATAATATGCATGTTCTTCAAGCTGACCTAAACTCTTTTGTACCATTCTAGTAGTGGTAGAGAATGTCGGAACGTATAACAATGGTTCTTCAAGGGGGGATTGGAAATCAGTTATTTCAATATTGCGCGGGACTTGCAATAGCGGCTAAGTTGGGTGGAGAGTTATGGTTAACGGATGTGCAAGAAAATAAGCATTCAGGTAAAGATTATCGCCCCCTGTTGTATATTCGAGGGAAAGCCCTCGGTATAGATGACGATGAAGAGGATATGCCATCCCATTATATACAACAGAAGGATACATTTGAAGTATGGGATCCTACCGAGTATGCATCACACCCTGCCATCATGCTAAAAGGATATTATCAATATCTTCCAGCGATTGAATCGCAAATTCCATATATACGAGAGGATATATATAACCGACTATCGGGTATGCGGGCAATGATTCGTGAAAGGTATAGAATGTACAGTCCAAGGCAATCTTGTTTTATTCATGTGCGTCGCGGCGATTATTTAAAGTTGGATCCCAAAATGTTTTGGGTGCAAGATGAGTCATATTTTATACCGGCGATTCAACGAGTCATGCAGCGCGCAACAGGCCCCAAGCGCTGGTTTGTTCTATCGGACGATATAGATTGGTGTAAGCAACAACCATGGCTTACCGTGGCGCCCTTTGAAATGGTGGAAGAAAAGGATGAACTTGTTGGACTCATGCTTATGAGTATGTGTGAAGGAGGCGCGGTCATAAGTAACTCTACATATAGTTGGTGGGGTGCTACATTTGGATGTACTTTGGCGGGCGCACCTGTTGTATATCCTGCGAAATGGATTGGTGAAGAGAAGCCGAAGCTTTTTCCGCGTGGGTGGATACAGATGTAAAGGCCCAAAGGAATCGCAATATCTATATATAGAATGTCGGCGACAACAAAAGTATTTCGTGCACATGTGCCAATAAACTTCATGATACCCGCTCTATATACGGAGAAAAGTCCAAAAGATGTGGCGCTAGCATTGCGCTTAGGGGCGGATGCGTTAACATTTATTCAAAAAAAGGGGGCTGAAACATTGCGACAAGAAACCCATTCCGAAGTTATGGAGCAGGCCACCCGGGAGTTTGAGGATGTTATGCGAGAGGCTGCTGCAAAACAGCTTGCGGATATTCATAAACTAAAGCAGGAAAAGGCGAAGGCGGAGGATGCGATGCGTATAGCGCAATCGCGTGCAGATGTATTGGAGGCGGGAGCCTCTGAGTTGCGCGCGCAGATTCAAAAGGAGATCAAAGAATCGAACACGGAGTTGATTGGGTCAAAAGATGAGCAGATTATGCGCTTGCAACAGACTTTAGACAAAGCTCTGGCGAATGTTGAAAAGCGGGTGGAATCGTTGCAACAATCTATGACGAAGACAATGTCGTCTTCCAAAGAAAAGGGGGCCTTGGGAGAAACGTTTATGGAGGGTCATTTGAAGCGAGCATATGATTGTGATATTCAAGTTGTGAGTAAGGGATCTGAAACGGCGGATATTCTGATGACTCGGACTGCGGGGATGTATTTTTGGGAGGTGAAGAACTATACGCGCATGGTATCTACAGAGGAAGTGAACAAGTTTCGCCGCGATTTACGATTACATCCGGATGTGAAGGGGGGTGTATTAGTAAGTCTACGCCAGGGAATTGTTGGAAAGACGCGTGGAGGGAATATTGATTTGGAGTTTTTGGATGATGGAAGATTTATTTTGTTTCTTTCGAACTTTTTGACGCAGGAGGATCCTGTCTTTTATTTACAGACATTGCGTCCTTTTTTTGACACGATTGAGAACTTATCAAAGCCTCTGAAGGAAGAGGTAGAAGTGGTACGAACGTTAGAAATGAAGGCGGCATTAATAACGAATCTATTGAGAAGTCATGTGACATCTGTTACGAAGCATAAGAACTCTCTGGTAGGGCATAAGAAGCGGACGGACGCGATGTTTGCAGAGTTTAGTAGTTATGTCTTAGAGGCGGAGGCGCAAGTGCAGACACTTTTACGAGTGGCGATTGGTTCGGATGAGGCGACAACAGAGGTGCTTACAGAAACAGAGACTCAACTGCCGCAAAGTATATTTATAAAAGAGAAGCTTTCGGACGTTCTGGAGGACAAGACGAAGGACTTTATAAAATGGTTTCTGAGTGTATGTGAACCACAGGAGGGGGGTCATATAGAGCTGAAGAGTCTGACAGAAAAGTCAAAGCAATGTGGGTATTCTGAAAAGTGGGTGCGGGCAGTGCGTGAGGCGATCTTTCAAGAGTCTGCGTGGGCAAAGGGTTCCAGATATATTGAAGGTGTGGTGTTTACCGTCGATAAAAATTGAAGGTGAGTTTCGCCGGTAGGTAAAGTATATCCCATGCTTGCAGTATATACGAATACAGTGATTGCCGGTATTACGATACTCATGTCATATGTAATGGTCTGTCTGAGCAAGCAATGTAATGCTGCAAAGCGTAGTGCTTCTTCGCGGGACTCATGTTTACAAGAAGATCTTCGGGAAACGCTTCGAGAGATGTATGAAACGTCAAAAGTGATGAGTGCTCCTATAGAAGATGACGACGTGGAAGAGCCGGAGTCAAAGATTGCTCTCCTAGAGCGTTTTACGGAGGAACTGCAAGTGGCGAATCGAAGATGGGCGGATCACGTAGAAGAGATAGAGCTGGACAAAAAGAAGTTGGTAGCAGAAAAGGCAAATCTTGTCATGATGATATATACATGTATAAGTGTGTATATCATTATGACTGTTTCGTATGCATGTATTCTTTATATGAATCTTCTTCGTAAGGGCATGGACCTACATTAAGAACAGTTGCCCATACACTCTTCATCGCTACAGTCACACGCCTTGCTACAATCACCTGTGCATTCATCATCAAACACTAACCAGTTTCTACACACATGTGTGTGGAACGTAGCTCCATGTGTGATAGGTCCCGCTACATATGCTGACCAGTGCGAATTCTGATCTTTTGCATGTCGTGTGACAGAGCCATCCGGGTGGAACTCATAATACTGTCCTGAAGGTCGTTTTTCAAAAGCCTCTTGGAACGTAGGTTTAGGAAGAAAGAGAAGAGAATCTCCTGTGGGAAGTTCCTGTCGAATCGTTCCATTCTTATACCAGTATGTGACAACGCCATTTGTCCCTACAACTTTTACATCGCCTTTTCCACGAGCTGCCAAAGGCATGATAGGGCGTAATAGATACGTTTGGAAGACTTTGGACGTATGTGCGAGATGAAGTTCCGCTGTCTGATAAAAGGAAATATCCATGCTACCTTTGCAAACAGGCGCGTATATATTAAATTTTACTGGCACGCGCTAAAGGGCGTTTCTAATTTGTGTATAGATACCTGAAGCAGTATCTCCACATGGAAATGAATATGTATATGATACATCTAGAACTTGAATTGTGAGTGTTGCGCGTTCCGTTCGAGTAAAACTATAGCTGACGCTTGAGATCTTTTGATATGGAAAAAAGCGTTTCGTATATCCGTCAGCTTGCGTATTTTTTTCAGATACATCTACACCATTCAATAGTATTTCGAATGTGGCGACAGTGCAGCAATCCATCTACCGGTTCATATTATATTTACTTGCACTGCAAATATAATATGAAAAGACAGCACCGTGAGTTAGAATAAAGGTTAAAGCAGTTGAAACATATCGACACATAGAATGGAGGTTTTATGGGATACAAAAGAAAATGAATCGTATACTCCACTGGTAGAACTACATCGCGCAGTGGAACAAAATACATCAGAGTCGGAACTGCGCGAGTATACGCAGAAAGTTATTGATTTGAAATTGGACGAGGCTCTTATAGATCTAATCGTGCTTGCATATAGAATACGTGATGTGCGTGGGGGAAATGGGCGAAGAGACGTATTTTATATATTGTTAACAACTATATATGAAGTATATCCAGATCTTGTGGTGCGTCTTCTAGAGATAGTGCCCGAATATGGAACTTGGAAAGATATGTTTATGCTTACACAGCAGGCACGTCCAATCCCAGAGAGAATCATCTACGAAATAGCGGGGAAGCAGCTTGTGGAAGATGAAAAGAGATATTCGCAGGGCCTTCCGATCAGTTTATTAGCAAAATGGGCTCCGCGCGAGCAGAAGCAGTTGTCGCACCTTGCCAAAGGATTTGCTCATTTTTTAATGAAAGATGAAAGTGCATCTCATGCGCAGATCATGTCGAACTATCGTAGACGAATCGCTCGTTTAAATCTAGCAATGAATACGGTAGAAACACTTGAATGTGCGAAGCGCTGGGATGAGATTGTTCCAGAGAATATTCCCAAAGGCGCGCTAAGAATAAAAAAAAGAGCGTATATAAATGAAACGCCGGATAGGTATATAAAAGAGCCGGCAAATTTAAAGCGTATGATATGTCGTCAAAACTTTCTATATTATTTTGAAGTATCTAGCCGACCCGAGTTTCTATTTGATGAATATCGGTATGATAAAGTTCGTGCAATAACACGTGAGTGGATACGAGGAGGATGGCGCGGGACTTAAAAGTATAGAATGTAGGCATGTAGGAATGTTGGCTCCTTTGCGCAGAACAGTTACATATCTGTTTGAAATTTTTATGGGAAAAAAGGAGGCTGTTATTACATCTGAGCCGGTGGAAACGTCACCGGATACATTGAAAGATACATATGTTCGAGATTCTAAGATTGCATCAAGTTCGGTAGAAGAGCCAGATCAAGAAACGCCTAGATATAACTTACGTGGGCGGAAAGTGGTGAACTATTCAGAAGGGGAGGAAGAACAGGAATAAATTTGAAGGACTTATATCGGCTATATGTGTGTAGGATGTCCACAAATGAAGATGTGAAAGCGAATATAGTAGGGGCAATATCTAAAATAAAACGATTTTATGAAGCAGGATTTGAAGATGGTGTTCGATATGGAATACTGTGTGGCACTATACTCGGTATATCAATGACGAGTCTGTATATATATATCCGGTTCAATAAAATGTTACCTACAGCAATAAAAGTAGTCGAACTGTGTAACTTGACGAAAGAACCAATAGCGTATTTGCAGAATGCATATAATATTGTATGCTCGAATCATTGTTAGGAAGGCTGCCTACAGCAATATATGAAGTGCAGCCTGTGATCGGCCTTTTTATGAAAGCTACTTGCAGCAAACGATATAGCTTGATAAATCCCCGACAAATAAAAGGTATATTCGGCTGGAACGTTTCGGATGTTTGAACTATGTATCTCATCTTGAAACGGTAATACGTAGATTTCCTTTTGATAGGATTGTATAAACTGCGTTTTAGAAGAAGTGTTGGAAACACCCCCTCTAAAAAGAATGCCCTGTGCATGCCAGTTACCACCTGAGATATACCCAGATGCGAGTGAATGGGGGCCTATTTTATGGAGTATTCTTCACGGAATGGCGGAAAGAGTCGGATCCACTCCTTTTCCGCAGTTTCAGGGGGATGAGCGTCGTGCCCTTATTCGTATATTCAAATCCCTTGTGAAAGTGATTCCGTGTCCTTCCTGTAAAGAGCATTATGAAGTATATTTAAAAGAGCATCCGGTGGACAAGAGTATACTTGCCATATCTTATGGGGATTTGCAAACATATGTGAAGACATGGTTTTGGGAACTGCATAACTGGGTAAATGAATCGTTGAAACGTCCTCTTTTTTTGTATAGCGATCTGACCTCTGCATATAAGTCTGTGCCGCTTCGGCAACGTATGAAAGAGTTAGATACACCTATAAGTAAAGCCATACGTCTCCGATCAGGGCAGTTACTTGGATATAAGGAATTTGTAAGTCAAACGACAATTCTATTTTCTATTCTGGGTATATAGTAGGATGGTTCAACGTTCGCGTCAAAGACGTGTGCGTAAAAAGCAGAGACGCACACGAAAACAGCGCACACGAAAACAGCGTGGTGGAAATCATGTGGATATTATTGCAAATACAGGCGCAGTGCCTATTGGCGGAACATCCGAGTTAAATGTAAAGTTTTTTCCAAATAGTGTTTTATCTGCATCACATTTTGGAAATAGTCTTACAGTGGAACAAACATTGTCTGAGCCAAAAGTGGATTGGACGAAGCCTGGAGATGGAACTCTGAGGACGTTCGTATGTTGGGATCCAGATATTAGGGGATCGGATGGCGCAGAACCTGTTGCGAACAATGGATATTTACATTGGTTAGTGATTAACTGCAAGGGGGCGGACCCTTCGACCGGTGTCACGATTACACCTTGGAAGAGGCCTTCTCCTCCAAATAAAGAAAAACATAGATATATATTTGGTGTGTTCAAACAGGGGGGTGTGTTAACAATGGAGAAAAAGGAGGCAGGGCCCGGATTTAAGATTGCAGATTTTACTACCGAGAATAGTTTAACACCGTTGTGCTATAAGGGTATTCATGTGCAAGGCGTCACACCTTAAGCAAAGAATACTATGTATGAAAGAATGATTCGAACCCTACGAGATGTTCTCGCAGAGTTCGTGGCGAATCCACCCGGACATATAGGTATATATGCCATACATCTATCAAGGGCGGTGGAGCGGGAGGAGCTGTTGCGAAGGCTTGAACGGGCGGTTGGAGAAATGGATATCTTTGAAGGTGTGGATGGAAAGGCGTGTGTAGCGGCGGGACATCCTACGAAGTGTGCCATAGAAGCTGGGCTTGTGCGAACAGCGGGTGAAATAGGGTGTTTAGTGAGTCATGTTGAGCTTATGCGGAAGGCATTGCGAGAGGGTCTTTCGCATCTTTTTATTTTTGAAGACGATTGTGCTTTGGCGGGGTCTTTTTCGGTGGAGGCCTTGGAGGCGTATTTGCAGAGTGTAAAAGAGGTGGAGAGGAACTTTGGATTTGATTCATCTGATTTCTTATTATTTGGGACGGCTGGGTGTTATACATGGCGTTATATAACGGACAGGGTGAAGGCTACAAATAACTTTAACGGGTCACATGCATATTGTATAGGACGACCCATGATGGAGAAGTTTATACAAACGTATGAGTTTTTGAAGTTGAAGGGGCTTGTATTTCCAGTAGATGGTATATGGGGGCTTCTATTGCGTGCGGAAAAAAAGTGGGCCCTATGTCCCGATGACGAGAAAGGGCTCTTTATACAGGATAGAACGATTCCATCTTATGTGCTGCATGATGGGAGTGACTTGCGAAATGAATAAGTTATTTTGTGAGCCAAATGAGGACTTCATGATTTTCCACGATATGGTCTGTGTTAGCTGCGGCATTGCCGATTTGTGACATAATGTTTCGTTTATAGGGTATTTTTTTGACAATGATATTGTATTTCTCGCGTAGAGCTGTTTCAAGTTGTGTGAGTGGCACGAGACTTTCATCATTATAGCTTATAACGACGTATGTGACGGGTAGGCGGTCAATGAGAGTTAGAAAGGAATTCAGGGCGGTGCGTTTAGAGTTCCAAGAAGAGTGCATGGAGGCGTCGTGTATGTCAGAACTACTCACGCGATCCATGCGTCGATTTGTTTTGAGTCCCACGGCGGGTTTATCCCAGCGTGTAATACTATCCCATATGTGATAATATGTTGCATAGGAATGTGCGGAGTAGGGTGGGTCTAAGTAGGCGAGTGTGTGGGGTTGATAGGTGTTTGTGAGGGCATTGCCGACAATATGTGTTCCAGCAGGGCCATTCGGAAAGGGGAGGTCTATGAGTTGAAGGGGGTTGGATGCGCGGGCGGCCCAGGTTTTTAAATACGCTTGTTGGACACCTACCGAGCTGTCGACTTTGTCGAGGGCGAAGATGAGACACGCGGTGAGAATCATGGCTTCATGATGTGTTATTTCATGATTTTCTTCCCAGGCTGCAATGGTATTACGGATAGCGTCGGCTTTTTTGCCATTCTCGGGTTTCCACATTTTTACGACACCTCCCTCGGCGGTTACGACATCGCAATATGTGTTTGTAATCCAATCTGTGACGGGTTCGAGTGCTCTAAGTTCTTCTATTCGTTGAGGGATGTGTGATGTGGATGTGGGTGTTCGTAGGATGAATGCGTGAGCGTATGCATCGGATGCCCAGGAAAGATCGGATGTAGTAACTGTCCAACCATGAGACCGAAAGGCTTGTGCTACGCGTGTAGTCCCGGTAAATACATCTAGGAGGGTTTGTTGAGAGTTGGGGGGAAGATTCTCGTTGACAAACGTATAGATTTCTTCGAGGAGAGCCGCTTTACTTCCTATATATTTTACTCCATGTGTTTCCATATCTTATAAAAAAGGGGTAATGTTATTCGCAGTCAAATTTACTTACGGGCGTAGGGGGGGTAGAATGACGGTTTCGAGCCAGTCAATAAGAGGTTCTTTTGGACGCCCTGCCTTCCAGAGAAACAGATGTTCTTTTGCAAATCCGAAGAGTATCTGGAGTTCGAGTATATATTTTCGGTGTTCGACCATACCTCCTGTAAAGACATACCCGAATGGGTGGTAGTTTACTCCCAGTTTCTTTTGAACAAAGGAGATTAAGGAGGGGCTCACATATTTGCACGCACGCTCGTGTGCGTTTCCTGCATCATTTTGATTTTTGCATTCAAGAAACACACTTTTACCGGATGCAATGTGTTGTAGTTTGAAATCGGGGATGCATCCGCGTGCGGCTTCTCGAATCGTATTTGTAGAGGTCATGACGAGAAATCGCGATGTGTCAGGATCCCTCCATAGATCCCCTTCAACGGGTCGTTGAGGCTCTTTATATGATTCTGGCGATTGTTCATAGTCATATTCCAGATATAGTTGTGCCAAGTCTTTGGGATGACGTTCTACGAGCCATTCTCCTGGGTATGTTGTAGTAAGGTATTTTTGTATGGCTGAAGAAACATGCTCTTCGGCAAGATTTCCACCCCCTTGTGCGCCTTGTTGCCAGTTCTCACGATTTGCTAAATGGGCTGCCATTGTATACGTAGAACGTAGGCAGGAATGCGTTTCAATTTTTACTCGCCATATAGAATAGGATGGGGAAGAAACGCTATAAAAGGACATCTAGACGCCTGCAAAAAAAACGCAGGGTCAAGACATATAAACAGCGGGGTGGTTCTGCTCAAACAAAGTTATTTCAGGATGCCTATACGATTACACTTCCATCTCATCCAAAAAGATGGACAAATATGTTGGATAAGGCGACGAAAGCAAATGTTGCATTGAAGCCCTGGCAAGGTATTATTCTTAAAGCGGATTTTCTAAGTTTAATTAAAACATTGCCGCCACTAGGTGTGGGCACGACGCATTTTAAAGACCGTTCGGGCAAAATATTTAATCTAGGTGTGATCGGGGCATTTTTAGCACATCGTAACTTGTGGAAACATATTGTAGAAACGGGAAAGGATACGCTTGGAACTTTTATTTCGGAAGATGATATTGATATACAGCCAGATTTTCATTCGAAACTCATAGCGCTTGAAAATGAAATTGATACGCATGCGAGTGATTGGGATATTTTGTTTGTAGATAAAAACATACCTACGATTGTAGGAAATAAAGTATCCGAACATCTGATAAAGCTGGATAGAGATATTACGGGTTTAAAGAACTGGGGTATTTGGTCGTATATTGTGAAGAATGAGAGTATAGCTCCCAAAATCCTTCCTCATTTTGAGAATATGTTAGATGTTCCAGATATACAACTTGCAAGATTTGCAGATGTAATCAATATGTATCTGATAACCCCCTCTATTACATATGCGGATCCCGAGACGGCATTTGAATCGGTAGTAACAGCGAACGACGCAAAGCAATAAAAATTGAATATGTGCACGATATACATGTGTTGTATCCGATGAACATATTTTATGTATCTCACAAACCATCCCGCTGTGCGAGATGGCATTGTGACAAGCATGTTGTAAAAATGATATTAGAAAGCACTCAACTTCTCTATACGGCGCATTGGGTTGTAGAGGGAGAGCCAAATCTATCGAGTGCGCCATGTAGGCAGGATTTAGGACGTGGATATAAATCTATTAAAAACAAGAAGCATCCTTCGGCGATGTGGACGTATGAGAGTTTAGATCATTATATGTGGTTATGTCAACTAGCTGCATTTCTGTGCCAGGAATATGAATATCGCTTTGGCTCAAAGAAAGTGCACAGCTGTCAGAAACATATTGAATGGTTGACTGCGAATCCTCCGCCTCATTTAGTATCAAAGGGTTGGGTGCAGCCACCTCAGGCGATGCCAGAAGAATATCGGCATAGTAACAGTATAGTTGCATATAGGAGGTATTATCTTGGGGCAAAGAGTCGATTATTACGCTACACACGTCGAAACATGCCCCATTGGATCGTGAAAAAATTGTAAGCGACAGGGGCTCTTTTTGTAAGCACATATGCAAATGCTGCACGATATATACCCGCGTTTTGCAATATTTCAAGATACGGAACAGCGGGCTGACGAAAGTATCCAAATGTATGAGAAGCGATATAAGCTTGTGGGACCACATGGATGTGAACTTCCTACAAATGATGATTTCTTTCGTCTATGCCGTATTAATAATGTGCGCATATTGAACGGCGATGATTGGCCAGAGATACAGAAAGTTATAACAGCTGAAAACGAGGAAGTGTATGTCTGGGACACCAGATATAGAGTTCTACATCCACGTCTAAAGGATACCTGGATACCGGTGCTTGATTTTAATGTTCCATGTTACGTGGGTCAGTTTCTGTATACATGGAGGGAAGAGTCTACAAAGACGTATACAGAACATGCAAAGTATCAAAGGGATTTGCGGAATACGATGATTCACATTATCAAGGATATGGATGCAACAACAGGCCCTGCCCAAGTTCCAAAGTTTGTCACGGATGTCTTGAAGGCGAATGCGATTGCAAAAAAAGATTCTTGCGCAATTTCATTAACACCTTTTAGCGAGTGTGAGCAGATACGCATGACGGATTGTTATCACCTATTTGAGGGATCTCATATTGAAAGGTGGTTGAAAAAGAATAGTCAGTGCCCCATATGTAAAACACCTGTAGATACTACGTGTATAATATGATTACGCGTGTAGCATATATGCGCAACAAAACAGGGTAAGAATACAGAAAGCTGTAAGTAACTCTTCTGTATAAAAGGGGCTATTGACACATATTTTTATGAAAGCGACTATCAAGAATGCTTGTATGATTATGAAGACAATGGTTCCGAAGTGTGTGTTGTTTTGAACACGATAGATTGGCTCTGTAGGTGTATAGGAGTGTGCTGCAGGGATATTGATACGAAGTGGCACAATGTTTTCTTCTTCTGATTCGACTGGAGAAGTCATACGGGTATATATGTAAATGACGGGCGAATGACATCAATTTTAGTAGGGGATTATCCAATCTCCGTTATTCATCATTTTTTTTCGTTTTGCTGCTCCTACGAGATAGTTATAATGCAGTATGTGTGTGCCTGTTTTCCGCAGGGAGCCATTATTGTAGAGGCTTGCAAAGGCTCCATTTGGATATAGGTATCGAGGAAGTGTTTGAAAAGGTATAGATAGGCGATGAAGCATTGTATTTACATAGACTTGATCTTCAGGACATTGATTCCAGGTGGTTTTATCAATAGTAAAGGGGCGTGTATCAACTCCATGAGACCAAGCAAGAAAGCCGGTGCATGCATTAGGGCAATAGGGTGTTCCAGAACAATCCACCCGGGTTTGTTCGTCGCATTGTAGATAGAACGTAGGAGATGTAGAACGTGTGAGTCGGGAAAGAATGTCCGGGAGAAAGTCTGAGTAAACGACAATGTCTCCATCCAGATATATTCCAAAACGGATGGCCGGGTCAGAGGAAAACGTGGAAAGAAGTTCTAGTTTTTTGAGATTGAGAGTTTGGAATTGTTTGGAACCGAAAAGGGAAGGATCTGTTCCGAACTCGGGGAGAGGAACTTGGAGGCGGAGGCAGGAGATTCCCATATTTTTGAAAAACCGGAAAGAGGCAAGATCGGCGCAAAGGATGCAGAGCTTCCAGGGGACTTTTAGAGATTGGATGTGGCAAGAGAGATTGTAGGTCAAATATTTATAGCCGTTGTTGGTGAGGGTGAAGACGAAGGCTCCTTCCGGCGTGAGGAAGGGAGTTATAGGGGCGGAGAGCATTTTGTTCTACCCCGGTATTCAAAAGGAGAGTGTTTCGCGAGATATAGATTTGTATATTGTTCAAAAGAACATGATACAATGCTATACAATGACTAGTGGTCTAATGTTTGCGACTGCGTGATTTGGATTTTTGAGCGTGTATCTCTTCGATAGTTATATCTTCATTGCGAGATCTAAAATACGGAAGGAGTGATTCGCGTAGTGTAGGATCCCGGAACTCTGTGAGACCATCTTTATTCACTACAATGGCTTCTTCCCAGGTGCTTGGGAAATTGTTTGTATATGTATCATATCGACTCGAATATTGACGATTACGTTGAGTTCCATGGAATAAATGTAAAACTTTCATATTGGCATATCCAATTGTTGGATTTACTCTTTTGAAGTTTTCGTAGTATGTTTTCCACATATCTGCTATCATACGAAGGACATGGCTATTCTTTTTTGTGACTGTTTTAAACCAATAGTCGGGAATACCATGTTTGAAGAAGTTTAGGGTGAAGAAAAAGTCACCCCCGCCTATAATCGCGTTCTGATACAATCCACCCAGTTGTCTAAAGATAGAACGTGTCATGGCCCATGTGAATCCGGGATTGTATTTATTTAAATTATTTGCAGTGATTTTGATATTATTATATATAGCATATGCGTATCCTTGTTTACATAGTTCAATAAGTGTATTCTTGGGTGTTAACCAACAACATCTTGAAAAGGGCTGAATTATATCATATGTGTCGAGTGTTTTGGAGATCGTATCGAGCCAGTTTGGAGTATCGAATATAATATCTCCGTCGAGTATAACAAGTTTTGTAAAATGCTCTGGAACAACCTTCTCTAGCTTGTTAATAATTTGCTCTTTATAGAACATATATGAGTTAGAACGAAGGACGATTGTTGCATCGGGTATTTGTTGAGGGGCATCATTAAATACACATTCGCCTACGAAGCATGGGATATGTTTCTCTTTCATGATTTGCAGGATATAGAGGACATTTTTCAAGATGCGTGTAAATTTTGCAGGATTATAAAAAGGGATTAGGACGGCGGTGTCCTTGACGGTGGGTGTAATATAGATGGATTTGGAATATCCTTCACCTATATCTGTAAATGGAATGTGAGGATTTCCACCGTATTGTTTTCGACGATTTTTTTTAGTAAGAGCCTTTGCTCTCATCCTATTAAGAAATGCTATAAAATGTGTTATGTGCATTCTATGCGAACCGGGGGAGAATTTACCCCTAGATAATATCCTAGCATAGTATCAATGCCAAAATATGAATGAACAAGGACGCCGAAAAAGGTCCACGCGAAAAAGAAGAGGACCCAGTTGAGTGTGCCACGAATACGCAGGCTATATCCTAGAATAGCGGCAATGAGAATGGATACGATCCAGTCAAAAATGGACATATCGAATATTTTTGGTTTTCGTAAATATTGGACTGTCGTGCAGGGAGCCATCTAGTGGTGGTGTATATTTGAAAGGGGTGTGGGTGTTTGAGTAGAAACCACCCGGAATAGATGTAACAATGAATCATTGTATGCGATAGAAGCAGAGATGCGAAAGGAGGAAGATGAAATCACTTGGAGGGGGGGGTTTTGGTATAAGAATTATTAGTATATAGTAAGATGACGAATACGTCAAACTCTTACTATACTAGTTTCTTTGTATTTCTGTGTATAGTGTTTGTATTAGGTATTTATATACATACAGGCACATTTGAGAATTTTCAGTCTGATACGAATAGTTCATTAATTGAGATTCCTTTTTATATAAAGAAACGTAATGCGGATGCGCCGAGTGTGATATCGAATGTGCCTGCGGTAATATATAACAATTGGCATTCGAATATGGTGCCCTTAAAGATGAAAGAGAATATTTACAAACTATTGGATATGAACTCTG
Organism: bacterium; assembly: GCA_009924895.1. GTDB lineage: Bacteria > Patescibacteriota > Minisyncoccia > Phycocordibacterales > UBA2100 > UBA10103. The sequence goes on along the minus strand of RFQR01000014.1, from coordinate 739 downwards.
ATTTCGACTACTATTTATACTCCGATGAGGCGTCTATTAACTATATTAAGCAAAACTACTTGGCAGATGTAGTGGATGCTTTTCATACATTAAAACCCGGCGCATTTAAATCGGATCTTTGGAGATATTGTATTTTATATAAGAATGGTGGAGTATATCTGGATATGAAATATCATACGCTTACGCCACTGCGTGATATAATAGCGAAGACTCCAGAAGTATTTGTAAAAGATTATGATGCTGCGGGATTAACATGCACGAATGCGAATAACCCGCAATCAGAATCCAAATGTTTTTATAATGGCGTTATAATATCTCCTGCGAATAACTATATCTTTAAATACTGTATTGATGAGATTGTAGAGAGCTGTAAAATGAGATTATATAAAGCGAACTGCTTAGATGTGACAGGTCCATGTCTGTTTGGGAGAGCAATGAGGAAATATAGAACATCAGAATGGGATCGCCCTAAGTTTTCATTTCAGAGAGAGACGAGAGATAATAATATAGTAGATTATATAACGTTTCATACAACACGTATAATGGAGTCATATATTGAATATAGGGACGAACAACGTAAGTATCAAAAGACGGAGCATTATGGAAAACTATGGATGGATCGAAACATATATACGTAGTATATGAAATCACATTGGAGATAAATCTCCAATATTGAAAACTTGTTTTTCAATGTGATTTCTACTGAGATTTGCCAAAAATAAATTTTCAAGCGGCAAAC
>RFQR01000013.1 GCA_009924895.1 bacterium | reverse complement strand
TGTAATGTGCACATTACAAGAGCACAGGTAGGCTTGGTTACTAAACTTTAGCATCATTGCGCTTTACATATCGTGTTCGAAAAAACTGTATGATATAGTCCTGCTACCGATGATTATTGAGAAAGTGGCACGCACTACAAAGCAATGCCAAACTCTAGTAACCGGGCGGGATTAGTTTAGTGGCAGAATGCGACCTTCCCAAGGTTGAAGCGCGAGTTCGATTCTCGCATCCCGCACTAGAACTGCCAAAACCGGAGCATGTCTCCGGTTTTGTGCTGTTCTTGCGGAGTGCGAGATGAGAAAGATTTTACTGGGACCCGTTCAGTAGAACGGGATGTAAAATCGTGGTCAGGCGAAGAAAAGTTTTGACGAAAACTTTTCGAGCGCTTGACAGATTCTCGCATCCCGCACAAACACATAAAGAAAACGCAAACTGCTTTGCGTTTTTAGGGTTTGTGAACCGCAGCGATGTTTTTGTTTGCGCGAAGCGCAAGGCAAAAACCGCGAGGTGGGGTCGCGAAATTTTCCGTCAGGAAAAATATTCGTGACCTAGAACAGTTGAGCAAATTTCGAGCGCTTGACAGATTCTAGCATCCCGCACAACGATTACTCCCCTGACCCTATTTTAAACCCATACACTTGCCAGCCTGCTGGATTTTTTATTAATTTTATAGAAACTGAACTGGTGCCCGTGTCATCAAAAACTACTATCCCTTCATAGTCTGTCGTTTCTCCTGTTCCCACCTCAAGATGGTAGGAGAAGTAGGCTTTGTTTTCGCTGTGCGATGCAATGTGTGCAAAAAAATCTACATGATGCTGTTTCAAAAGCTCGCGCATCTGATCAGTAAACCGTTCATCAATGTAGGGCTTCAGACTCTCAACGTCGCCGGCTACTATTCCCGCAAGAAACCCATTCACCGCATCGTGAATTGCAGGCGATTGCGATTGATACCGAAGATAAAAGGCAGCAAACGAAAGAACTACCGCGAATACGAGGCAGCCGAGGATAATTCCTATCCATCTAACAGCCTTCATATACTTCAGTATAGCGCTTACCACCAATGAAACAAGGCCTTCCGGAGAATACTCCATTCTGTAGTTGTGCCTTGAGGAGGAGGCTTTTGTCCTTCTGAATCGACAATGACCAGCATCTGCTCGCCCTCTTTGCCAAGACTAAAGCGCTCCCGCAAAGCAGCGTCTTTACCTTGCGGTGAGTTAAGGGTATCAATTACTAGCGCCAGCCTCTCTTTGCGTTCGGTCACATTGCGCAGCTCTGCCTCAGCAACTGCGCGCATTTCATAGGATTCCTGCTGTTTCTGATATGCGCCGTATGCAGCACGAAGCATGAGTGCGCAGAGAACGAGGAGCCCCAAAATCCAGAGCCGTCTGCCCAAAATACGCACCGGGTCATGATATTGAGCAAACGTTCTCATTCCTCTATACTACCAGTAATGAGTCTCGTAAGTGGCCAAAAGGCTGAAACGCGGTTCATTACATCTACTTTATTCTTTAATTGGGGGCATGCAGGATAATTGCAGGTGTCTCTCACAAGATGAGCTTTCTTTTTCATCATCGAACCCGAAAAGTCATCCAAGCTATTTGGAGTGTTGTTGCCATCCTCGTTATTATCGGTATGGTGTTTTTCTTTGCACCAGGGCTTCTGAGTAGTCTTAACCTCTAGACTCATTTATTGTTCGCGCACCACCTTGAGAAACACGTCGTGTGGTATCTCGACGGAGCCAGTGCCTCGCGCCAGCATTTTCTTCTTACCTTTCTTTTGTTTTTCGCGCAGTTTCATTTTGCGCGTGATGTCGCCGCCATACAAATAGCCTGTGACGTCCTTACGCATCGCTGAAAGTCGTCGAGAAGCTATGATGCGACCACCGACTTTTGCTTGAATCTTAAGTTCAAACAGCTGGCGCGGCAAAAGTTTCTCAAGCTTTTCAACAATTGATTCAGATTCGTTTTGGATGCGCCGACGAGAAATAATGCGTGAAAATGGCGGCTGCACCTCTTCGGCAACCAGCACATCAAGTCGTACAACATCAGCATCACGCATGCCAATCATGTCATAGGAAAGCGAGGCAAATCCCGAGGAAATACTTTTAAGTTTGTCAAAAAATCCGCGCATCAGTTCCCGCAGCGGCATCTCAGCGTTTATTTTGGTCTTCCCATCCGGCAACGTCTCCGCTGCGCCCACATTCGCCTCGTGATCATAGAGAAGCTGCGAAAGAGCACCGATATATTCGCCCGGTGTAATTACTGCAATTGACGTCCACATTTCTCGCACTTGTTTGATAGTCCCATCATCGGGAAAATGTACGGGATTATATATGTCTTCCTGTGTCCCGTCGTTTTTTGTCACCTCATAGACTGTAGTCGGGGTCGTCACGACTAAGTCCATACGAAACTCGCGTTTCAAGCGTTCAATAATAATTTCCAAGTGGAGCATACCCAAAAAGCCACAACGAAAACCCTTGCCCATGACACCTGATGCCTCTTCTTCAAACGAGAGCGATGAGTCTGACAAACGCAACCGCTGCAGCGATTGACGCAAGAGCGGTAAATCGTCCTGTGACTCGGGATACACGCTTGCCCAAATAACTGGTGCAGGCGCACGATAACCGGAGAGCGCCGGCGAAGACTGCTTTGCGGTCGTGACGGTATCACCCACCGATGCAATGCCCGGCTTTTTGATTCCCGTCACCACATACCCGATCTCACCAGCACTCAGCTGGGCAGTTGGCTTTTCTTCTGGTGACATAACGCCAACTTCAAGCGCGATAAAATCAGCATCACCCGCAACGAGGCGATATATCTCACCTTTTTTAATAGCGCCGCCGAAGACGCGCATGTAGACAATGACACCGCGGTGATCAGAATATCCGAAATCAAACACGAGTGCCTGCGTACCGTTTCTGGTTTCTTGCGGTGCAGGGATACGGGTAATCACTTCATCAAGAAGCGCCGCAACTCCCTCTCCTGTCTTCCCCGAAACGCGCAGCACCGTTTCTTCCGGAACATTTAAAAGGAGCGCGAGCTCCGTCACGATGTCAGCAACACGCGCATGCGGTGCATCAATCTTTGAAACAACAGGGATAATGGTGCGGCCAAGCGATTGTGCGGTCGAAAGTACCGAGAGCGTCTGCGCCTCCACGCCCTGCGTTGAATCAACGAGGAGTACGACGCCCTCAACCGCAGTAAGGGCGCGCGAGACTTCGTAGGAAAAATCGACGTGTCCTGGCGTGTCGATTAGGTTTAGAATATGGTTTTTCCACTCCATCCGCACGGGCGCCATTTTGATGGTGATGCCGCGCTCACGCTCTAAATCCATTTTGTCGAGCACCTGATCGCGCATGTTGCGCTTCTCAATGGTGCCCGTTATCTCCAACATGCGATCGGCAAGTGTGGACTTACCATGGTCAATATGGGCAATGATTGAAAAGTTACGAATCTGCATACTACACGCAGCAATCTAGCACACTTGCCGTACTTCTTACAGTTCGTTGCTCTCGGCGGTAAAGAGGACGCGATTGCCGAGGACGCGCGTGCCCATGCGCCAGAGACGATCTTGTACGGTGATACGCATTTCTTGGTACTCGCGATTTCCAAGAATATGGTAAATCAGAGCGCCCGATGTGATACCTGCCGCGCTCGCCACAAGCATATGGAGCACAATCGTGCCAAGTGTCGACATGATAGTGAGTGGCTGCAAAAACGTGAGCGAGAGGTACGCAACGCAACCCGTAACTACCGCTGCAAGAAATGCTTCTACAAACGCATATTCAAGCCGAGCAATAAATCCTCCAAACGTGCGGTCAAAATGCGAGACAAAAAGGAGAGCCCCTAGTATCGACGCTGTGGAGAGGCCCAGCGCGAGGGCGGTAACCGGCGTACCCGGCACATCAACGAGTCGAAGCAAGTACTCAACCCACGGCATCACGTCAGGAGCATGAGCGAGAAAAGAAAACAGATATGCAAGCGCAATCGTGCTCACTGCAATTCCGGTTGCAAATACAAACGGTATAAATGATTTACCCGCTGCATAGTAGCCGCGCGGCAGCAAGAGCAAAAAAGCCTGTGCTGTGAGCGCAAGTATAAGAATGCCGAGGAGTGCCGCCGTGAGGCGCGTATCCGTCCAATTAAAGTTTCCTGAGCCTAAAATCGCACGGACGATATGTGCACGCAAGACGATAGCAAGTGCGGTAATCGGCAGGGACCAAAACAGGATTGCTCGTGCTGCCGTTGCAATATGTTCAACAAATTCTTCTTTTTTCCCTTGCGCAATAGCGGCGCTCAATGTCGGATACGCTGCAACAGAATACGATGCTCCGACAATTGCCGTTGGCACATCAGCGAGACGCGATGCAAAATAAAACACTGAGAGTGCGCCGGGACCTAAGCTCCCTGCGATAGACGCAAGACCAAAAAGCGATACCTGGTTCATCGAAAGAGCGCCCGCGCGCGGCAAGGATACCGACACGGTTTCCCATAACGGCTTCCATGCAAAATGACGAGGAACACGCACAAAACCATCTTTTGCAATTGAGGGTATCTGGATACAGAGGTGGAAACATGCGCCGAGCACCACTCCCCACGCCATACCCGAGAGCCCAAAGTGCGGATAAAAGAGGACGATACCAATAATCGCCCCCAAACCGTACACCACGGGAGAGAGTGAGTATAACAAAAAGCGATGGCGCGATTGTGTGATTGCCGCACAGATATTTGAAAAACCTAAAATAATAGGCTGGAGTAGCAAGATGCGCGTCAGGTGAATCAAGGTCGTGAGTGCATCTGCTACATGGCCACTCGGATACATATGGCTCAAAATAACAGGGGCCCATACCCACGCTGCGATACTTGCGACAATACTAAGTACGCAAAATCCGATCGCGACAGTATCAAGGTATGCGTGTTGCTCTTCTTCGCTGCGCTTTGCAAGTTGCGGGATGAGTACATATACCGACACCACCGCGCCTAACAGCACAAACAAGAGATCGGGAATACGAAATGCGGCAGTGAAGACATCGAGCTGCACGCTTGCACCAAACGTGTGCGCGAGCAATCGATCGCGCACCATGGCAATAATTGATGAGGAGAGCGTGCAGACTGCGAGGATATAGGCAGCTGCGTGGAGCGAACGAACTTCAGCGGAAAGAAATCGAAACGTTTGTACAATCATACATCGCGAGTTCAGTAACTACTATTTTCTCGACCTGCTCGCAGAAAGAGAACCGAGTGCCTTGAGGATAACTGAATTTCCTGGATTGAGTCGTAGCACTGTCTTGAGTGTGGTGCGCGCTTTTTCAGTGTGTCCTAATGCTTTATAACTCAACCCAAGAAGATAGAGGGCATCAGAGTACTCGGGTTGCAGCTCGACCGCGCGCTCAAGCGCTGTCGCCGCATCCTGATATCGGTTTGCAAGATAGAGGCTTCCGCCGAGCTGGAACCATACAAGTGGTTCCTGAGGAGCATACCGTGTTGCAAGCACTCCTTCAGCGATACTCTCTTCCGTATTCCCTGCCTGACCTTCAAGCCGAGAGAGAAAATAGTGCGCAACGGCCATATCAGGTTTTTGCTTGAGTGCGGCGCGCAAATGTACACGGGTTGAGGTCGCGTCATTTACGAGCGCGTCAAGCTGCGCAAGTGCAAGGAAAGGATAGGGATTGGTAGGGTTGGTTTCGGCTGCTTTTTCAAACGCGCGCCGCGCCTCCTGCGTCGCACCACTCACCCCAGCGCCAGAGAGTGTCGTATACATTTGTGCGAGGACGAGCCAGTTTTCATACTTGCCGCCGTTTGTCGCAACTGCCTGCATACCGTGCTCGATAGTTTCCGATAAGATTGATTGTAAAGACTGCGTGTCAGGTTTTGGTTTGCGCGACTCGCCAGCAAGCTGGCGAAGTCCGAGCTCTACCGCTGCTCGATGCGCCAGATCATTTTGTGGATAGAGAGCCAGCGCTTGCTGTAAAAAATGTGTTACGCGTTCAATATCAGAGGTGGAAGACAAGACTGTATTCGCGCGGTACACCAGTACGTTTGAAAGAATAATACGGCTCCCATGCGCAATGACTGCACTGAGGGATACGAGTGCAATTAAAGCAATGGCAAAGACAACAGGCGCCCCCCGGTATGAATAGATGAGCGGCCAGGAAACGGTACGGTATAGATTCGACACACGGACCAGATACCCTAGAAGCGCAAACAAAAGAAAAAGGAGTGGGAGAGATGGGACTGAGATGATACAAAAGAGCGTGAGAAACAGGACAAAGAGGAACACCTCTACCTCCTCAAATCGACGGTCTCGAATCGCTCTCATAAACGCTATCACTACGCCTGCCCCAAGAAGGAGCCAGGCACAAAGAGCAACAAAACCTCCGGTCACCATCTGGGTTGGTATCAAACCGATGCCGGTTACAAATGATGTATCCCAAAACTCCGTTGTGTTCACGACAACTGGCTTGTACTTTGCCCACTGCTCTTGAAATGAATTCGGTCCCGTACCGAGAACGAATTCAGACGGGCGTTCAAATAAACCGGGGCTCACTGCGAGTGTACTTCCCAGCGAAGGCCGGACTTCGGCCACTATCACCTGTACTCGCGCGGGGAGTGCTGCATGTATAAGCGGTGAAACAAATCCTAAAACCAACGCGGTCGCAGAAAAGACGAGTAGGTGCGAAACGATGCGCACCCGAGCGTGCAGGCTTCCTGCCGCACAGTACATGCGCGCCAGAGCATAGATAAAAAATACTATCGCAAGTACATACCACACATCCGATGCGCTAACCTCTAAAAGAGTGATAGCAGCGCAGGCAAGGAGCGCGTACGCTACTTTTTTCTGAAAAGAGTTCATGAGATCATGCCTCAAACCAACCGCAAGAACGACAAGGCCCGCGCACAGCGCAACATCGTGCCACGAACCAACGAGGCTGAACGAGGGATAAGTAGCTATGAGGACATTGGGCACAAGTACATACGCAGCAATTTGAAAAACATAGAGCACGAGTGCGGCGCAGACACCAGAAAAGAGTCCGATTCGCAGCCACACAAGCTCAACCCGTCTTCCAATCGTGACCACAAAAAGCGGGACCAGTGACAAAAGCGTAAGTGTCGCAACCGTATCGATTTCAACCCCCGATCCAAAAAAAGCCGTGGGGTGCATACTGACGAGCGCTGATATGAGGGCAGCAATAGGCAGCCCAAACGGTGCCACAAGTATCGGCGAGTATGGAAGTGTGAGCGTCTTCTCGTCATATGAGCGCCACAGAAGCGCCACGACACCGATAAGAACCCATAGCATAAGAAGGAGCATCTTTGCCTGTGGTAGTGCGACGAACGAAACCGGCGCCACTACGCAGAGTACTAGTATGGGAAACAACACGAAGGCACGTTCAAGATATACATACCGCTTCATGATGCGAGTGTACCATATATCGGCGAATAGTTGCATAAGTAAAAATATGTGTGATAATGCATTTGTGCGTTGGGTAATCGCCCAGCTCTAATTTTTGGTGCGACCGTATTGAGAAACAACCTCAATAACCGTCTCAAAAATTAGGGCTGGGAGGAAAGTCCGGACACAGCCCAGCTCTAATTTTCTTCGCAAAGTACCGACATTCAACATTTGTTTGGAAAATTAGGGCTGGGAGCACGGTAGTGGGTAATTCCCACACGTCGTAAGACGCGAGGTGCGAACAGTGACGCCACAGCCGCAAGGCCAAGGGTTCCTTCGGGAATAATCACATCGAAAGGTGTGGGTGCAACGGCAAAATCCTTACCCCTGTGCAAGGTCGTGTCCAGCTGTAATTTTAATCAATTGATAAAATTACGGCTGGAAGTGCCGCTCGAGGTGACCAGTAATGGTCATCCCAGATAAATGATTATCGTCCAGCTCTAATTTTGAACAGTGGAAACAATGTGCAAAATTAGGGCTGGATACAGAACCCGGCTTACAGACGCACTGAAATGGGCGACATGAAAATGTCGCTCATTTTCATGTCCGAATGAAGAAGTCTGTACAGTACTCTGCGGAGATGCACAGCACAACCTCCCTCACGGGAGGTTGTGCTATTTTTGAAACATTGCGTTAACTTGCAAAAGTTTAGTAATATGTTATAATTATAACTGGGTGCAGTGCTGCACTCGATAACTCCCAAGTCAAGGAGACTTTCATGAATATGGTCGTAGAAAAGTGTAGCTTTTCACGTCATGCTCTCGGGCTCGGCGTCTGGATCCTTATCGTCGCGGCAGGAATCGCGGTGATGCACATGTACCGAGACGGTGACAGTATCGCTGTGTACAATGTGATGATGTGGGGACCCCCCTTCTTGGGTTCCTTAGTATTTATATTTCTGTACCCTCGAGAGAGGGTGCACATGGCGGCAACCGGCAGCCTAACAGTAATTGCCCTATGTCTGATGAGTTCAGTAACTGCACTTTTATTAACAGTGCTGGCTGGTCCCTTCAGCTGCGCACCCGGGGGTTGGCCTTGCTCCACAAACCCGCCAGTTGATGGCATAGGGGCGCAAATTGTGTTTGGCGCTTTCACCGGAGCCATCGTCATGGTTCCGACGATGATCTTTTGGTGGGCGCTCCGAGTCGGTCAGATGACCATCAAAAGTCTCAGATCGGCTCGCATGTGAGCAAACGACGTATCAGGGCGACCCCACCGGGTCGCCCTGAATCTTTTATGTTATAAAGGTTACACAATCTCACACGTCCCACCTGCACATGCCACTTCCTTCTTCTGATCAGTCTCATCAGTTCGTTCGTAGATGACGAGTTTTGAGTAATCAATCTTTGGCATTGCTTTGACGAGTTCGTCGTAGCGTTTCTTGTCGATAGTCTCGTATGGTGCGAGGCGATAGACGTGGTTTTCGCGTGGAAGGAATGAGAGGCCTCCGACGATGTCCCAGTTTCGCTCTACCCAGTCCACCACCTGAATCCATTCGTTGTCGCCTACAGAAATCGTAGCTGACGGATTATGTTCAGTGTAGTTAACCTTGACTGACTTCCAGTACTCAAGCTGCTCAAGTGCCGTGAGGTCATTCTTAAACACGGATCCTTCAGGAGCCTTCACCGGAAATTCGAGCACATAGGTATTTGCCGAGCCCATACTCTGCCCTACTTCTGGATGGTGTGGCACACCCTGATCTGCCATCATCTTAAAGAGTGAATCTGTGGCAGAAATACGCACGCGGCGGATGTAGTACTGACTGTGACGCGGGTGAATACCCGAGGAGCAGTTGAACGTCTGCGAGACAGTGCCTGATGGCTTCACTGCAGTAATTGCAGTTGAAGCGTTCACCCCAAAGCGTTTTGCATACTCAGCGTTTACTTTTACCGATAGGTCGCGCATCTTTTGCATGAGTTTCGGATTTCGCACGACTTCCGAGTCCCACTGGCCCGTGATAGAAACACCCAAGAGGCGCTCGGTATTACAGTTGTCCTGCCACTCTTTTGAGATATAGCGGAAATTGGTGAGGGTGGACTGGTACGTGCCGAGGAGCGTCGCAAGCTTTGTCTTGCGCAAGAGCGTTTTTTCAGTGTCACCTGAGCGAGCAATAACCTCTGAAAGGTTACAAAACTGCTTTGACTGCAAGATAATTTCGCCGCATGGGTTAGTACCCAACTGACCAATAGAACCCTCTCGCTTCTCGCCATACTTTTTCTTGAGAAGCTTCACGCGGCGAAGCGGTAATGACTTTTCAAGCGAGCCGCGATTGAAAATACCGCGCTCACCGGTGCCAGATTTCATGAGCGCTACCCATTCGTCCATAAGTTCCACATTGTTCGGCTTACTTTCATAGACTGCCGAGTTGTTGGCAACTGACCGGTGAGGATCAGTAAGATAAAACTGACCTTTCTTTGCATCGCGCACCTCAACATCATCAAGATCAGAGAGCGAAATCATCGCCGTGCGTCGAACGCCGCCCGCAACAACACATTCGCCGATTTTGCAGATAATGTCGTGAGCATCAATGTTGTGCAAGCGTCTCCCTTGACGCTTCAAGATGCGTTCCTTTGCAAAATCAAGGAGCGAACGGAGTGGCTCAGGGCCTGATGCTTTTCCACCCATTGTCTTCAAGCGTGCACCTGCAGGACGAATGTGCGAGTAGTCGAATGCGACATCTTTGCCTGAGTACCAAGTCTTGAGACCAAGCGTGAGCGCATCGCACCAACCCTCCTTGGTATCGGCAATAACATGGGTTGCGAGCCTCTGTCCTGTCTGCTTCTCAATTTGCGGAAGTTGCTGGATGTTTTCACTTTCAACCGAATACCCAACACCGCAGCCCTGCATCGAGAGGTACATGATTTCTGCAAAATCCTCGAGTTTAACCGGCGCAGTGAATGAACAGTTATAGAAGCAGGTATTACACTTCTCCGCAGGAGCACCCGCAAATTGCATTGCACGCATACTGGGCATGACTTCTTGTTTCAGAATGGCTTCGCGTACTTCGTTATACTCGCGTGTCGTGAGCTTGTCGCCCAAGTTTTTCTTCATGAAGTTGACGTAGCGGTCGACAGTCTCAATCCATGTCTCACGGCGCTGCTCACTCTCAATCCAGCGTGCGTACGTGCGAAGATAAACGAATTCACCGAGTGGATTATTTTTGAAGTATTCTGCTGATTCTTCTGCGAGTTTTTTGACATGCGCAGGTACTTCGCCTTGCTCTTTACGGATTTCAGCGCGTTTTGCGCGATAGAGTATATAGGCTTTTGACGTTGCGACGTAGTCAGAGAGAATGAGCTGGCGCTCAACTTCATCCTGACAGCCTTCGACGGTCGGCATGAAATTCTTGTATGTCTTTGCAATACGAACCATCTCCCCTGTCACTTTATGAGCTACAAGCGTAGCCTCATCGAGTGAACCTTCGCCTGTTGCGGTCATCGCTTTGTAGATAGCGTTGACCACCTTGTCGAATTCGAACGCAACGATGCGACCATCTCGCTTTTGTACCTGGGGAAGGTACTTTTTGTAGACCCCCAGTGTTGCCCCTTTTGAAGCGGAGGGAGCGGAAGCCGCGACAGATTTTTCTGTCTGTGTATTAGTAGTCATGCGCAACGTCTAACCTTTTAAGAATTTCATTCTACCCCCTTTTTCCAGCACCGTTTTTTTATCAAAAGCTGTGGATAGCGCAGAGCAAAACACGAATACCCATCATGCAAGAGAGGCGCCCTAAAAGTGAACAAAATCGCCCTCTTTTATGCGGTGTGTTTCAAAAAAGCCTGCGGGAAGCTCAAGGACAAAACGCGCAGGGTTCGGAGACTTAAACACAGTCGGGTACGTATCGGGGGAAAGGACCTGGACCATATGGACAATGCGCCCATCGGTCGAAAGCCAGGCAATATCAATCGGAAACTGCATATCTTTCATCCAAAAACCGGGATTCCCTTCCTCGGGAAAGACAAAGAGCATGCCTTCATACGGCTTGAGCCTTTCTCTTCCCGAGAGACCCTTCGCACGGAGAAGCTCGGTATCAGCGACGTCGACTCGAACTCGCTGAGTACCTACTTCGATATAGCGAAACGTCGCACTCGTGCCGGCATACCTCTGATATGCATATACACTCCCTACAAATATCAGACAAATGACAAGGAGTGTTGGACCCGAGGCTCGGACTGAGTCAAAAAATGAGCGCGATGTCTCACTGACGGAAGAAACCATGCATTCAGTATAGCAAACAGAGGGGCTGTGCCCCTCTGTTTGTTGCTTATACCTAATTTTTTACTACAAAACTAAAATCACCGACATAACAACAAGTCCGACAAACCAGTATGCTGCATTAAGCGCAAACAGTGAGAGCGGCTTTTGTTCCCAGAGCACCGTGTGAAGCATGACCGGCGCGACAAAGCCAAGCCAGATCCATACACCCAGCTCGATTGCACCTGCCCAGTCATACACACCCCACGCAATACCAAAATGAAACAACACATACGCAGCGAGCATCGCAGCAAGAAATGCGACAATAAAACGAACCGCCATTGTTTTTTTACCAGATTCAACCATTTCGGGAGTAATGTTCGCCATACGCATCCACGCGGCGCCAAAAACCTTCGGGTGGTACCAAACCATACCAATCACCATTTGCGCTATCGCTGCAAATACGATAGGCAAGAGAGTTACTTCGTACATAATAAGACTTTGGTTAATTACTATACCTCTAGTGTACTCTGCTTGCCGTGGACACGCGAGTACTCCTCTGCACATCTCCGCGTCATTGTGATCGCGCCATGCTTAAGAGCTTTTGCAACTCAAGCAATTGGTTTTGCAAACCAGAAAGCGTTGTGATGCTAAGATTATTTAGTTTTTCACGCGTACGCACTCCAACAAAGCCAACCGGCTCCAAGCCAACTGATTTCTGGAACATTCTGACTGCGTTCAAAGTCAGGATTCCAAAATACCCGGTACTTGGTCCCGTCAAAAAACCACTCTGTCTGAGCCGCTCTTGCAGTGCACGTACCTCTTCGCCACGCATACCGAATTGAAGCGTCTTAGTAAAACGCACCGTTGAAGCACCTAATACCGTTGGCTGCGGGGTCGTACTTGTGCTGCGCGATTGCGTGCTCGTTCCCAGGACTTGCGAAATACCGGGAATGGTAGGGGCACCAAAAAATCCACCACCTCCACCACCAGAAACTGGTGGGCCATTACCGGTGGGCAGCTGGGTAAACGTTGCTGTGCACACAATATCTTCGTTTGGATTCAATAGTACCGTTTCAAACGAAGAGCCATTTGAACATCCTGCGCTAGTAAACGACCAGCCAGGAACGCTCGAGGTCGCAATCGTATATCTACCATAAGGCACTTCGCCCGAAAGTACTGAATCCCCGTCTCTCGCAAAAGTTATGCTTCCACCGGGAATGACTGAAGAAGAGAATACGAACGAGCCGGTGGGTCCTTGAGGATTTGTCGTGAGAATAACTTGGATCGTACCCGTCGTCCTCACCGTAAACGAACGGCCTACCGCACCAAGCAAATTACCATTTCCGTCATACCCTTTTACCACAAAAGTATGCGCGCCTTCGGAAAGAGCACTGAGTGTATGTGAACTGGTATCAGTGCATGGTACAAATGCTCCCTGATCAAGACTGCATTCAGCGGAAGCGATTATCGTTGGCGCAGAGAAGGTAAAAACAACCGTGCTCGTTGCCACACGCGCGCCGTTATCGGGCCCACTCTCAATGCGTACATTCGATGCGTACTCTAAAGTAACAATTGAGCTCGAAGCGGTATTATTTCCCGCTACATCACTCACCGCACCCGAGCGAATGAATAAAGAAACCGTGCCGGCAACGGTAGGAATAACATCAAAAGAAAATACGGTGCTATCCGTTGAATCATTGGTGATAACTCCATTCATAAGCGTAATAAAATCACTAAAATGCTTCGAGGCATAAAAACCAAACACCTTCTCTGAAAACCTCACGACAAAAGGCAGGAACGTGAGTACGGTGGGCGTCGACGCAGTTGTTTCAATAGTTACCTGTGGTGCAGCATTGTCGAGCATAAACACACTCGAAGTTGCAACAACGTCGGGTGTGCTTGTAGAGAGTATGTGGGAGGTGAGACGAACTACCGTACTTGTACTCGTAAACGGTGAAGTGTTCCATGTATATCTGTTTGTACTGCTGGAAAGCCCGGTAATTATGGTAGCCCACGAACTACCGTCGAGCGAATACTCAAGATCGCTCACAAAATCATCGTTTGTCGCGTTATCGACACTCCACTGAAGTACAAGCGTTGTCGATGCGACGGTAGAGACGTCGAGGCTGGTAAACGACGTCACAAGTGCGTTTGAAGTAGACGGTACACAGAAAATAATCGCACAGAGTATTCCCCACCCTACTCGAACGCAAGCTTGTATCATTAGTACTTAGTATACACGAACAACAGCATGCTGTGGCATACTATGCGGCATGGAGAGGTGGCTGAGTGGTCTAAAGCGCGTCCCTGGAAAGGACGTGTCTGGGCAACCGGACCGAGAGTTCGAATCTCTCCCTCTCCGCAATTTTTCGAAAAGGGTTTCTGAACGCAAATCTGGGTCGCGCCGAAGGCGCGACACTAATGCATTCCCCCCGCCGAAAGAGTGCCTATCACCCTCTCGCGCCTCTCTCTAGCTAGTAGCCTCTACCGGCTTTCGCTTTTTCTGAGTGAATATTCTCGCTTACATTTTGAGTCCACGCAGTACGGCAATTCTCTCCTCAAGCGGCGGATGTGTCGAGAACAGTCGCTGAAACGAAAGTCCTGCAGGAAGCGCACCGAAAGGGTTTGAGATAAAGAGGTGTGCGGTTGCCGCGCTCGCGCTCTGCATTGGCCGCGAATACTGCTCGAGTTTCTCAAGCGCAGAAGCGAGGCCTTCAGGATCACGCGTCAACTCCGCACCCGAAAGATCCGCAAGCGATTCGCGTTTGCGAGAAATAGCAAGATGCACGAGGTTGGCCGCAAGCGGTGCAACAATAATCCCAATGAATCCGAGAATAGCGAACAAGGGGCTGCGGTTTTCATTATTCGAACCGCCAAAAGCCGACGCGTGAATAAACAAGTTTGAAAGACTCGCAACAAGTCCCACCAACACGACCGCGACACTCGAGACCAGAATATCGCGGTTTACAACGTGTGACATTTCATGCGCTATCACTCCCTCAAGTTCTGCCTGATTCATTATGTGTAAAAGTCCTGTTGTCGCCGCAACTGCCGCATGAGCAGGATTTCTTCCGGTTGCAAACGCGTTCGGCGCCGGGTCGTTGATGATGTAGACGCGCGGTTTGGGCACTCCTTCTTGTGCCGCCATTTTTTCTACAAGAGCGTGCAGTTGCGCATACTGTGCAGGGTCAGCGGGAATAGCACCCGATGAACTAATCGCAATTGTGTCCGATTTCCAATACGCCACAACATTCATCACGATACTCAGAAGTGCAGCGCTATAGAGAAAGGAACTATTTCCGGTATAGTGCGTCATGAGAAAGCCGAGTCCCGTCACTACTGCAAAAAAGACGGTCATGAGAACCCAGGTTTTTCTTACATTGGAGGAAGCAAGCGAAGCTACGTGGTTCATACAAATATTATTTAGTCTGAGGATAATCAGAATGAATTACGGCAGAAAACGCTTTAACAAACGTTATCATATGAAGCCGCGTTGTCTCATGATGCACGATTGCTTCTGCGTTAAGAAAATCTAGAAACAGTTTGCTAACAAGGGGAACAAATGCGCGCTTGTCGGCCATTGCCGCATACACCGTAGGATACTTCCGTGGTGCATCGTTTTTAAGTGCTATGGCGGCAGCGTGGATGCATTCCCCAAGTACATTCCACGCATCGATATGTGAATTTATTACTACCGCATCCAAAAAAGCACCAAATTCTGCAATATGCTCTGGCGAGAAGCGTTTGTCATATCCGCCGCGGACGAGTTGTAGTGCTTTCGCTATAGCATTCATGACATTTTTATCCAATATCTCCTTTTTTGGGGGAGCTGCTTGTGAGTCGCGCAACGAAGCAAGGAACGCAATCGCACCCACTAACGCTCTGCGAGTTATCTGCGCCGTGAGTGCACTATCTTTATTATTATCCATATCGCCACTCTATCTTACTTTACTTCAACCGTCATCTCTGCAGAAACGGAGCGCCCGTCTGCACTCTCACAGCGAAGACTAAAGGGCGAAGAAGTAGCGAGCATAAGTGGCAGTGATCCCGATGAGCCGCCACTTGCGACTACATTATCCCCTTTTTTAACAACGCAACTTCGCGTACCCGCACTCACCCACACCAGTTTTGTTTCCTTTCCCGGTACGACAAGAACATCGGTGGTAAAGAGCGATGCAGAGAGCGGAATAAGGGAAGCAGGCTGCGGTGATTGGGGTGAAAGAGTTGAGCTGTTATTTTGAGAAGGAGACTGCGGTTTTACGAATAACTTCAAAATACTATTGAGGAGCTGTAGGAAAGGTGACAAGGATCCAGAAGAGTTTTGCGAGCCAAGACCTGCCGAAGTATTTGGTATGCCATCACCTATCGCAGGCACTGCTCCAGAAGGAGGCGTATTTCCTGGGATTTGGGGAGGAGTAGGAGGAGTGTTTGGCGGCGGCTGAACTGATGCACCCGGGTCCTTTTCTGGCGCGCGCGGCACGGGGGATGGTCTCTTTGTTTGAACTGGCGGTACTGCTTGCCCTGGCGGCGCTTTTTCTCCCGTCCCTCCTCCGGGAGGAGTCGAGGGCGCTGGGACAGGACCGCTGACCGCTATTCCTTTTGTAGGCGGTGTTTGACTTTTGTTCCAGCACAGAGGATCTTCTTTGCACGGCCCCACAATACTTTCTACTGAGCTGATCGGTAGTGTACCCGCTCGGAGCCGCTCTATAACCTTTTCAGGCGTGCAGTCTTTTTCTGTACACCAGCTTTTAAGAGCCTCGGGGTGGCGTTGTAAGTATTCATTCAAGTCTTCTACCACACGCGCAAGTCGCGCTTTATGTTCCTGTATTTTCTTTTCAGATGCAAGGAGTTTCTCAGGATCAGACGCAGCATCTGTTTTCGTGCGCTCGCACGTGGGATCATTCACGCAGAGCATCTTTCTCAGTTCTTCGTATTTGTCGAGTTTCTCTGATACTCTTCGTACTCGTTCGACATACTCCTCGGGGTCAGGAGTGTTAGAAGCAGTTTTCGCCCCTCCATCGTCGCGCACTTGGCGCACCTCTTGTAGCTCCTTAATTTTAGTAAACGCAATTGTCGGTAACTCATACTTGGTCTTGCACTCTGAATCATCAGCACTGCACAAATTGAGAAGCGGGAGCGCCAACGTACCTGATGGCATCGCGGCAAACGGTCGATATCCACCCACATTTGAGCTAAACACTACGTCGGTGCGCCGTACTGGCGGCACGGCTCCGCCACCACCAGCTTCTGGAGTTGGACCACCTGCACCTGGACTCGTGCCCGCTGTTAAAGAAACAGGAGAAGAAACGGGTTGTGGTTCGCTGTTAGGAGACGGAGTGTTTTGCGGCCGAGCAGTAGGCACTGGGGCTGAACTTCCCACAGTGATCTGCGGTCTCTCTCCCGCGGGAACTCGAGGAGCGCGAGGAGGAAGTGCTGCCACCTCACTCCCACCAGAAGGAAGACGGTTCCCTGGAACAAGCACCTCGCGAACCGATTGCGCAACCGACGAGATTTTTCTTTTCGCCCCTTCCCACATGTCTAACATCCTTTTATTGCTCTCCTCTATAGAAGACACGAAGGGTTCTCTGGGGGGCGTCTGTACTGATGGTGGAACATCTATAGCAATTTCTGACCCCGGAGATGGCTCGCTCAATTCAGTTGCAGGCAGATGTTCTGACTCGGCAGCTCCTTGTTTTGCAATTCCTTTTGTTGGCTGTGTAGCTTCAGAATGTATTGTACTGTCAGGCGCTTCAGTAGGAGTTGGATAAGCAGATGATTTAGGAGCACCGGAGAGCTCAGCGGGCGCTTTATTCGGGTCCACACGAGCAGGCGAAGCCTCTCCCGCACTATTGACTTGAAGATTTGGCTTTTGTCCAGGAATTGTTGCTTGCGCAATTCTTGTTTGCTCAGCTGCTTTTTGCGCTTCGGCAAGCTCTGTTCGAATTTTACTAGCAGCTTGCGTCGCAGCTGTTACACTCGCTTCAGCTTGTACAAGTGTTGCTTTTGCTGTTGTAACAGCCTTTTGCTGCTGAGCAACCGTTGACTTCAATACAGAAACTGTAGATTTTGCACTTTGAATTACATTTCCCGTCCGATCTGCGGCTCTATCCGCAATTTTTAACCCCGACGCATAGTACGCATCGAGTTTTGCCTGCATCTGATCTTGCATATCTTTGAGAGCAGATGCTGTGTTCAGGAGGCTTTGCTTTTGCGTTGCCATAGCAGGATCGTTCGCAAGTGTGCGCATAGCAGTGACCACATCACCCACTTTTGCTATTGCCTGCCTTGCTGGAGTGAGTGCAGAGAAAGTTGCGCCTAATTTTTCTGCTTGTGCACGTAAGCTCAGTGCAGCTGAAAGTGCGCTTTGTACTGATTGAATTTTTTGCTCGGCCGCACCTATACCGCTTGCGAGCTCTTGTGTATCCAAAAGCTCTTTCTCTGCTCGTGCGAGACCGCTTTTTGCCTTTTCGACTGCGGTTTGTGCAGATTGTACAGCGGTATCTGCATCAATCATCTTTTTTTCTAACTGAGCAACTGCATCGTTTACTGCCGAACTAGATCTATTGTTTTCTCCCGTGGAAACCTGTTCAACATTCGGAACGCGAGCATCTTGTACCCTCCGCGTCGGCGCTGCAACCGTTTGTATTTCAGCGGATCCTCGTGCCGTTTGTGTCAGAGGAGGCGCTCTATCGACATCGACTGGTGCAGAATCTAATGCTGCCGTTCGTGTCTCGCCCAAAGGTTCCTCTTGCCTAACCCGTGCCAAAGGAGGTTCCAGTTCAGCAACTACGAGCTCAACTTTTTCCACCGCTTGCACCACCGCACGTTCCACCGCCTGAGCAGTCTCCTGCATAAACCGCGTAAAGGATTCTCCTGATGCAAGAGGACCAACGGTAGGCTGTGGAATGGTAATGTTCTGAGCCGCTATCACCCGCGCACGTTGTTGCGCAGCATCGGCTACAAGCGTTGCATTTTGGGATTTAAGAATTGTTGAATTTCCTCGAGAAATAACGTGTGCCGGATCGTCATCAATGAAATCCGCCTCTAATCCGTATTTATAGCCGTTTTGTGCAAGCCATTTCCATACTTTTTTGTTTGCTTGATCGCGCTCCGCGGCACTTACCCAACCGGCACCACCTAAATCCGCAGCATTCCCTTTTCCATAACCGCCATTGTAGTGCTCTGACTTTGCAGGAGAGGAAGCAACAACTTTGCCAGTAGCCGCTGGGCGTTCAAGACCTCGATACGCGGAGAGAAAACTCCACGGCACTCCTGCCGCATCCATTGCCTTCCCTGCCACATAGAGATTTGTTCGAATCTCTTCACTCATCCCGCCAATCACATAATCGCGGAGACTCTTTCGAGCGTTCAGTGCGCCCGCAATATCCTTCCATGTAAAATCGCCTCCACTATCAATTTTGCGAACCGATCGCTGGTACGCTTCCCAGAGATAGTCATCCCTCACTGATGCGGGGGTTATCTCCTTAGCCGGTGCGCGCGTAAACGACTGCAACTGTGATACCCCATCAGCCGGAAGCAAATTGGCAGCCTGTCGGGCAATGGCGCTATTTGCTGGTGTGTACGCCTTGTTGATTTCGGACTGTGTCGGCGCTTTTGCCAAGGAGCGCGCCACCGCAACACGATAACTTTCAAATACTCGAGTCTCATCGAGACCATTTTTTACCAAATGCGCCGCGACTTGTACTGGCGTTATCGTGGGGTTATCTGCTTTTAGTTTTGTGACCAGGTCGGTTGCTTTTTGTTCAAAGGCAGCGGGTGATGTAAATACGGTTGGCACGAGTGCTGGCACAATACTCTCACCTCCTTGGCCTAGCGCGGTGACTGCTCTCTCTTTGAGAGAGACTGGTTGGATATTGAGCTTTGATTGAACATTCGTGGCGTACCAGCCGGCATGCTGAAGCGTTTCTTTTGGTCTCTGTAGCGAACCAAAGTACTGAAACAGCTTTCCTTGTTCCGCGACTTTAATATATGCATCAATAACCTTATCTGGGTCATTAACATCGGCCCATGTCTTTAATCCGTATTGCCCCACATTGAATTGACCTGGTCCAAAAGAATTCCCGCCAGAAGGTGTAGTTGGGAATCTTTTCAGAGTTCCATCTTTATTTACAGGTGCAATACGATGTCCAGACTCTTGTTGTTGTATCATCGCAAAGAACCTTGCCCATTCGTCTGGTGTACCTTTTTTAATACCAAACACTTGTAATTCTTTTGGTGCCTGTCCATTTAATGAAGAGAGTGCAACTTTTTCTTGTGCTCTCTTTGTAAATGCGACAGGGTCAATTTTTCCATCCGGTCCAGCGACCAGCCTCGGTTGTGGTTGTATGATGCCGCTAATTTTTTGCGTGACGTCAGTAGTAACCAACTCTGTATCTTTTCCATAAGCAGGTCCACCCACAACAACCGAAGGAGCACTCGAAATAACATCTCCTATGACGGGCGCGATGTCGACAACGCCGTGCGCGAATGCGTTACCCAGCGTTGTAGCAGTTCCTGGTACTGGCACGGCGAACAATTGAACGAGTGACATCGTCGCGGCAACTCCACGGCCAATACGCGACTCGCGAATATATTGCATTACACTTTTGTATCCATCAGGAACCAGGTTTGGATTTTCCACTGGTCCCAGCCTCTTGCCATTCTGGTACCACCATTCAATGCCATTTTCCGCCACACGTTTTTCCCAACCAAACTCCGGAAACTCTCCTTCCAATCGTGCTGCAGTAGGACACGGTATAACGGCAGTAATTGCCGCAGCGGAGAGCGGCGGGCAAGGAGTATTTTCAGTTGCCACCGCGCCTTCTGGTTTTTTTTCTAGATTTTTCTTGTATGCTGCATCCTCTTGCTTTTGAATTCCTGTGCGTTGCTCTTCAAACAAACGAGCTAAACGGTTCTCTAGCGGCCCTGCAGCGTCGATACTGTTTTTTGCATCCTGAAGCTTCGCCTCCGCAATGGCCCTGTTTACCGTCCCGCTTTTATAGCTCTCCGCAACTTTCAGAGCGCTTTGTGCATCTCGGTACGAAGCAGCAATAGCACGGGCATCCGCTTCCATTTGTGTAATTGCACTTTGTTGAGCGGCAGGGGCAGAAGGACGAGCATTTGCAAGCATGCGAGCTTCCGCTTCAACCGCCGTCGCATGCGTTCCGAGTAGATCAATCTGCGAGCGAATAGCTTCATTTGCACCACTTGTTGTAACGCTTGCTGGCAGCTGCGCGCTACTGGGTGGAACGATAGTCGGCGCTGTTTCGGTAAGAGAGGCGCTTGGGCGAGTTGGACTCGCTTCAGAAGCAACGCTTACTCTTGTACCGGCCCCTTCCGCCACACTCCCGCGCGCCGCTACACTCTCCGCCTCACGCACAGGGGCAGAAAGAAGACGTATTTCAGTTTGTGCTGCACCTTCGGTGGCTGCACTACGAGCAACCGGGGCTATTTCTTCACGTCCAAACCAACCCGTCACTCTGTCCCAAAGAGTCTGTTTTTCAGGAGTGAAGGTCGCAACTTTTGCCTCTAGTCCCTCTTTTGCTCTCTGGGCAACCTGAATTTCGTTCTGCAAATCTTTAGCCGCACTCGTCCCGCCCTGGCCTTTTGCTACAAGTTCGTCGTATTGTTTCGTTTGACTTGCAAGACGCTCATCAATCTTTTGTAAATTATTATACGCTCTCGCTTCTTCGACCGCTTGCGCTGCTTTATAAACAGAGCGCTGTGCTGCAGCAACCGCTTCTGCATTTCCGGCTGCTTCCGCGGCATTTAATCCTGCACGCGCCTCGGAGAGCGTAGCGCGCCGAGCAAGGACCTCTTCCGCCCAATTAACGGCCGCTGCCCCCGAAGTACCGAGAACTCGGGCACCTGCAAGTTGAACGCCTTTAGCTACAATCTGTCCCGCAATAAGCGTGTTTAGCCCTGCATCAAGTGCGCGCAACGATTGACTTGCAGTAGAAAGTTCTTGCGGCAAGCTCGCAGCAGCAATAATATCTGCATTCGTTGCCGGTGATCCCGCCAAGTATGAAAGACTTGCAGGAACACTGGCAATACCTTCTACCGTCACACCCGCAAGCCACGAAATACCACCAGCAACATACGCACCTGCACTCAAAACAGGGATATCGTTTTTCGCACCAAACGCAAACATATCTTTCCCGGCTTGCACGAGCGGATCTCCGATGAATTTACCCGCCTTTTGGATACTCTCGAGCGGCGTTGCTGATACTTCTCCACGTTCACGGGCTTCTATTGCTGCCTGTAATTTCTGTGGAAGTAAACCTTCTGCAATTCCTGCTAAATTTTTCTCTGCAAGAACAAATTTCGATGCATTGTACTCATAGGGGTTTGTAGTAAAAACATCTGCGCCCGCTATCTTGGCAAGCGTATTTTGGTACTTTTCAATACTTCTCCCTGTATATGTTGCGACTGAATTACTGAAGCGCTCCCACGTCCCCACTTCACGCTCACCTGACGCCGCGAGCCTTGCATCATATCGGATAGCAAGGTCGCTCATGACCTGCGCACGGATTGCCATATCGCGCGAATCCTGTGATGACGATGTAACGATATTACTTATAGCTACCGCCTGTTTATCGGAAATGCTTGGATTAGATAAGTAATCAGCAAATGCTTTCGCTAAGTATTCTCGCTGTCTCACTCCCGATTGCTCAAGTGCTGTTTCTAATTTATTTTGTGTACTGTACACCTGAAGGCGGTCGAGCCCGCGTGCTTCTTGGGCAACTTCTCTGTTCAATGCCAAGGCTTCGCTCTTACTCACCCCATCGTTATGAGCCTGTGCTGCAGCCATCTCGGCTCGGTACATCGCAAGATCTCCCTGATATGAAAGATCATTTTGGCGCTCATACGCTTGCGCGATGCTCTCCATCCTCGCAAGCGCGGCAGTCTCCTGACCTTGCATTACCTGTGCAAATACCTGGTTTGCTTTCCAGCTGTCATTCAAATTATCGATGACCGAAAATGCGTCTGCTTTGTCTTTCCTATACGTTATGCCCGGACCGTTTTGAAGTATCTGCGCTTGCAAGTCGAGTGATTTGTCTGCTGCGCTCTGAGACATCATTCGTCTGTAAAATGCCTCATCCGCTGCAGCTTGTGCATCCGCGTATTGCTGGGTTAGCGGCTTTAATTGTTGTGTGCCCCCATTATTTGCAAGATCTGCCGGCTGTGGACCTTGATCTTTGTACGCTTCAGAAACAAGATCGTTTGCTTTTTGTTTAAACGTCTCAGCATCTTCGATCGCATTCTCCGTGTCTTTGTATGCTTGTTCGAGGCGCGCGATTGCATCTTGCTTACTGAGTGTTTCTTTTCCTATTGTAAAGGTCTGATTATCTGGTGCAGCACGAAGTGTTTCAAGATTTTTCGATATCGCTTCAAGATTTTTTGTTTGTGCTTCAATAAACGCGTCAGCTTTACCTTGTGCTATGAGATTTGCCTCATACAATTTGCCCCATCGCTCGAGCGCAGCTTCTTGAGGAGTTGGTGCCGGTTGTGGTGTACCAACGGCAAGATCTTTGTTCAGTTTTTCAATCTTATTCTGCAAATTTGAACAATCACTGTCACATGTCGTTAACATATCTATGAGCGCTTCGCGCTCAAGACGCATTTTTTCCAGCTGCTGGCCGTATGCAAGACCTTGGTCAAGGTTGGTTATTTCCGCCTGTCGCGCATTTGTGACCGGAGGCTGCTGTGCAAGTTCCTGGGCTCGACTTGCATCTCGCGCCGCATTGAGTGCTTCTCGTGTTGCATCTGTTACCTGGGGCGCGCTCGGAGCTTCTGGCAACGGTTGTGGTGTACGAGCATATAGCTCTTTGGCAGCTTCTAAATCTTTATTCACTTGCGAGAACGGATTTCCGCGCTCGAATACACCCGCTTTATTCCATGCCCGCTGTGCTTTTTCCAATCCTTCTTTTGCAGATTCATAATTTTCTTGTAACTTTTCAAGACTCTGATTCATGGATGCAATATCCGCTTGCCGCGCAGCAGCTACCGCATCCATGTTTTGCGTTTGAGGAGTCTCCGGCGCTATAAGGGGGGGAGAAAGCTTCTCTGCCTCGCGCTCCCCGGACGTATTTTGTGTAAAGCCGGTATATGGTACAGCCCGGGGTGTGCCAGTTTCAGCTTGCGTACTTTTCTCATTCTGATTTTGACTGACAGGTTGACTAAACATTCGCACAGCGGCATCCTGTGCACTGGACAGAAAACGCTCCCACCATGAAGGTTGTTGGTTCCCTTTCGGTTCATTTTGCCCACCCGTTGTTAACGATGACTCTGACGAATTATTCGGTTTTCCGGGACTACCTGTGGGACTCTGTGAACCAGCGCCATGATTTGAGCCAGTATTCGGTGTATCTTGCCCTTCAACACCACTTGGGGCACCGCTTTGGGTAGATCCTTGCGCGGGGATATCCTGAACTGGTTGACCGCCAGGACCAGTGCCACCGGTGGAGTTGGTCTGCCCCTTATTCGACCCCCCACCAGCCGGCTTATCGTTTATATCCGGGTCAGTCTTTGAGCTTGCCGTGCAGAACTTAACTGCCGCGCATGCACCTGTTGTTTTGGTCTTGTTAGTTGTATCCTCGCAGGGCTTATTGAGCATACACAATTGACCCGTTGGGCCTTTTGTTTTCCCATCGTAGTCACATGAGTAATCACCATCGACGCATTGCAAATCAGAATCAAGTCCGGTCGCACTCAACAAGAAAGGCAAGAGAGCAGCACAAAAGCAAATCGTAAGAGCGAGCGCGAACAAAAGGTTGCGCGAGATATGCATGTCAATAAATTATAGCAACACAGGCTGATTTTATGCCATTTTTTCTTTGCTGTGTGGAAAAGAAAACCTCAAAAAATCTCGAGCTCTGTATAGAAAGAGCATCTAAAAGCACTGTTTAATCAATTTCCGATGGGGAAAAATCAAACGCTGCAGAAAACTGAGACAATTCATTGACTGCAGCATCATACTTTTTTTTATAGGACAGATTAAAAGCGACGATAGAGAGCGCCTCTTGTTTTATCTTCTCAAAAGATTCATTCTGTTCTTTTTGAAGAGCGGCAATGAACACAGCTTCTACTTGCTTTTCTTCACCCTTGCGGCTAGAATGCAACTTTGTTATCTCTGCTTGTTTTTGGATATATACACCAAGAGCATCACGCAGACGCCTCTGTTTTCGAAAGACTGTTTCAGCCCCAACTTGATTCGGGCTGTATTCTGAGGTCAACATTTCTAATCTCTGCATGTGACTTTGAAATGTGTCACGAGCTTCAGCGTGAGCACGAGCGTCGTGACTCAGTTTATTACGTATTACAACTTCAAGACCCGAAAAACGCACCATTTCTGCCTGTGCCCTTCCTTCGTAGGGGGCATATGATGATTTGTTATTGGGTAGTTTGGGAAACAGCGACTGTGCTGCTTTTTCCAGAATCAACTGGTACGCATCGCTCCACGTCTTTGCGTCAACTGCAGAAGATTCTGCACGCATCGGATGTGCAGGATGTGAAAGTTCTTTCTCTACTATGTTTGGGATTGAGGCAACACGCTGTTGAATTTCAGATTCAGAAATCACCTCAATAGTTTTTGCTTTTGCTGAAGTGGGGATAACAGACGAAAGCGCTCCGGCAGCTGCTGCACCGCCAATTTGCAAAAACAATCTTCGAGACATGCCTTTATCTGGGTTATCAAGACTCATACATTCGACTGTAGCAGCAAATACTATATATGCAAATCGTTTGTGCACATGCGTGACGGGCGCAGCATCGCTGCGCCCGTCATTCGATCGCTCTTTGTATTCTGTTTAGTATCCGCCATCCATCCCCCTAAACGCTTTGTTAGCACAAAATGTCGGCTAAAACCTTTGGTTCGCCCGATGGAACGTTTAGGGGCGAACAGTTTCGTTAATTATAGACGAAACTGTTTTAGCCATTGCTTTAGTAACCGGCACCCATTCCCATGCCCATATTTGGGTCTGCAGGAGCTTCTTTCTTCTCTTCTGGCTCATCAGCTACCGCGACTTCGGTAGTGAGTAAGACCGCAGCAGCAGACGCTGCATTTTCAACACCACTGCGCGTTACTTTCACAGGGTCGATGATACCCGCTTCATACATATCGACGATTTCGCCTTCGATAGAGTCACTGCCTGCATTGTAGCCATGCGCACTTCCTTTTGCGAGAACGTCGCGCAGCAAGACTGCTCCGTCTTCACGTCCTGCATTTCGTACAATCTGCAAGAACGGCGCAGAAAGTGAAGAGACAAGTATGCGATAGCCGATCGTGTATTCGTCGTGTGCTTTTGGATCAGATTTCTTTGCAAGCTTTTCTGCCACCTTTGCAAGCGCGGTCCCGCCTCCCGGAACGATGCCTTCGGCAAGCGCAGCTTTCGTCGCATTGACCGCATCCTCAATCTTGTCCTTCAAGTACTTCATTTCTGTTTCGGTAGCTGCACCAACGCGAATGACTGCAACGCCGCCCGAGAGCTTTGCAACGCGTTCATCGAGCTTCTCTTTATCAAACTTTGATTCGCTGTTTTCTGACTGCTTTCGAAGCTGTGCAACGCGCGCCTCAATCTCTGCTTTTTTGCCCTTGCCTCCGACAATCACCGTCGAGTCTTTGGTAGCAACAATACGCTGCGCTTTGCCAAGCACCGAAAGGTCAGCGTTCTCGAATTTCATGCCGACATCTTCGGAGACAACCGTAGCTCCGACAGTGACGGCAATGTCTTGCAGCTGCTCTTTCTTGCGATCACCATAGCCAGGAGCTTTCACTGCGAGCACACTAAAGGCGCCGCGCAGCTTGTTCACGACGAGTGTCGCAAGCGCTTCGCCATCGACATCATCAGCAATGATACAGAGCTCCTTCTTACCGCTCTGTGCTAATTTTTCAAGAAGCGGGAGAATTTCTTTGATTGATGAAATTTTCTTGTCAGTGACAAGTACAAGCGCGTCTTTCATTTCTGCCTCCATACGCTCAGCGTTCGTTATCATATACGCCGACACAAAACCTTTGTCGAACTCCATGCCCTCGACGAAGTCTGACTCAATACCGGTTGACTGTGATTCTTCTACTGTAACAACACCATCTTTCCCTACCTTCTCTACCGTATCAGCAATAGTCTTACCGAGCTCGTTTGATTCGGCGGAAATAGAGGCAATGCGACGCACATCTTCTTTGCCTTTGACCGGCTTTGCCATTTTCTTTAATTCTTCGACAGCATCTTTTGCAGCAGCTTCGATGCCGCGGCGAACCATCATGGCGTTTGCCCCGAGCGCGGTACGCTTCAAGCCCTCGTGAACGATAGCCTGGGTCAAGACGACAGCGGTGGTGGTGCCATCGCCCGCTTTATCATTTGTTTTCGTTGCCACTTCTTTCACAATCGCAGCGCCCATGTTTTCAAATTTGTCAGCGAGCGTGATTTCTTTGGCGATAGAGACGCCATCGTTCGTTATGGTTGGACCTCCCCATGATTTATCAAGAGCCACATTTCTGCCGCGAGGACCGATGGTTACTTTCACTGCGTTTGCAACAACATCGACGCCGCGCTTCAAGCTTTCACGAACATCCTTATCAAACAGTACTTTTTTGTTTGCCATAGTGAGAATAGAGATTAGGAACTAGCCACGAATGACTAGGGTTATTTAATAATCGCAAGAATGTTTGATTCGCTGACGACGTAGTATTCGTCATCAGAAATTTTCACCTCATCGTACCCGTACTTCGAAAAGATAACGGTGTCGCCTACTTTGACCGATACGGGAATAATTTCGTTATCGTCACCGCGCTTCCCCGGGCCCACAGCGATAACTTCGCCTCGTTCTGGCTTTTCTTTATGAGCGGTATCGGGGATATAAATACCAGAAACCGTTTTGGTGGCTTCCTTACTTTCGGGCTTGACCAAGACTCGGTCGCCCAATGGCTGAATAAGTGCTTTTTTCATACAAGAAAAAGAACTAGGTTAATAAAGCGTTCGCATTATACGGTAGGGATCTTACCTAATGCAAGACCTTGAGCGCTTAGTGTTTTGGAGCGGTGGGCGTAAGGTA
>RFQR01000117.1 GCA_009924895.1 bacterium | reverse complement strand
GGACCTTGTATACCTTGTGGACCTTGAGCGCCTGTATTAGCAGATACACCTGCAGGACCTTGAGACCCTGTTGTACCTTGTGGACCTTGTATACCTTGTGGACCTTGAGCGCCTGTATTAGCAGATACACCACCTGGGCCTTGAGGTCCAGTTATACTCATACCTTGAGAACCAGTTTCACCTTTAATACCTGTGGGACCTGTATCACCTTTAAGACCAGTCGGACCTCTTTCACCTCTAGGACCAAAATTACCTTCAGAACCAGTAAACCCTTGTATACCTTGTAAACCCTGTGGACCTTGTAAACCCTGTGGACCTCTTGCACCAGTTGTACCTGTTGTACCTGTTGTACCTGTTAAACCTTGAGGACCCTGAATACCTTGAGGACCTAGTTTACCAGTTGGACCATCTCTACCCTGAGGCCCAGTTAAACCTTGAGGACCAGTATTAGCAGATGTTCCTGCCACACCAGCTGGACCCACGCGACCTTGAGGACCTGTAAAACCTTGTGCGCCAGTATTTGCTGCATCACCTGGCACACCACGTAAACCTGTTGGACCTATACGGCCTTGAGGACCTGTAAAACCTTGTGGACCAGTATTTGCAGCATCACCTGCTACACCACGTAAACCTGTTGGACCGATGCGGCCCTGAGGACCTGTTGCACCAGTATTTGTAGCATCACCTGCCACACCTTGAAGACCTTGAAGACCTTGTGGACCTATGCGGCCCTGAGGACCTGTTAAACCTTGTGGACCTCTTTCACCTGTTGGACCTGTTGGACCTAATTGACTCATGTATATATATATATATATTATATTTTAGAATATTTATACCTTGAATTTTTTACATGCAGTACTCAAATTTTAATTTTATTCACCTATATTTTTTATTTCACTTATATAATTAAATATATTGATGAATTGCAATAACAATAATATTTTAATTAAAATAATATTAACAGAATTAAAAAAAAGTTTAAATGCAATTAAAAATAATA
>RFQR01000116.1 GCA_009924895.1 bacterium | reverse complement strand
TGAGTAGTTAGCCCCATAAAACTACGCAAAAATAAGATAAAAGGGGATAGAAAATATTAAAAAAGGATAGGGCCCCCATAAACTCCCTCTTCGATCTATACCACCCCCATAAAGCTTCATTCCGCTACGTAATTCAATCTCCATGAACCAAACGTTTTAGCTGTCCTGATCCGATGACAGTTGGCGCAAACAATATCACATTTAGCGACTTCTTCTTTCAAAACTTCTATAGAGCCTACATTTAATATCTCAGATATGCCTTTATATTTTTCTTCGGGTATACGATGATCAAATTCGAGCACAATTGGATTAGCCATACCGCAATCACAACATTGACTGTTTTTCAATATCGCAAACAAATATTCTTGACAACGTTGTTGTCTTCTTTTGATATTTTCCTTAAGGAGCCGCTTTCTTTTTTGTTCCAATAAATTCGGATCTCCATAATACTGTTTATAACACGCATTGCATATGCCTATAGCTGTTCCTTTACGTATCGGAAAGTCTGCAATCGGTTTTTCTATATAACATCTATAACAGTTCTTCATACCATTATTATATACTGCCTACCTCCCCTTGTATATTGCAATATAGTGGGGCTATACCGGGTCGATAGGGGGGGGTAGCAAAAACAGCCCCCCTACCCTCCTTGCAAGATGTGTGGGGTCGTCGATGTGCGGAATGAGGCTATATCCACGCACAAAAATTTTTTCTGAAATTTTGAGAATTGACTTTTCCTGGTGGGTGGTAAAATGAAAATTTTTTTGAAAAATTTCAGAAGTAAATTTTTTGGGAATATTTTGGTGTAAATTTTCAGCATTGAAAATTTTAGGAAATTTTGGTGATATATTTAAGTTGGTATGAAACTGGAAAGATTAATAACATATTTGTTAGAAGAAGACTATCGTGGATTGCACCGAGCTCCGGGCAAGGACAGGGGGGCGCCTCTATGGGATTTGACTCGTGATATATATCCGGACGACATATATACATTGTCTGTAGAAAAAGCGGCGAGATATT
>RFQR01000115.1 GCA_009924895.1 bacterium | reverse complement strand
ACTGTTGGGACCTGACTAGCAGGAATAGTAAAAGCTCCTGACTGAGACCTAGTAATTGATTGTGATCTTGTTCTGGTCACAGAAACTGTTACAGACTGTGTTGCTACCTGACTAGCAGGAACAGTGGGTCCAACAGAACGAGTCCTAGTCACTGAGATAGTCAGTGAAGTCGATCTTGTTAAACTTAGAGTACCTGTACGAGATACTGAAACTGTTGGGACCTGACTAGCAGGAATTGTAGGACCAACTGAACGACTAGGAGTAAAGTTGGACATCTTGTTATAGTTGGTGTTATAGACTTTGTAAACGGCCATGTTGTGGCTATTGGAGTAAGTGTTCTAGTCACTGAGATAGTCAGTGAAGTTGACCTTGTTAGACTTAGAGTACCTGTAGGAGATACTGTTACTGTTGGTGATATAGTCCGAGTAAAAGGCAATGTAGTGGCTTTTGGAGTAAGTGTTCTGGTCAGAGATACAGTCAATGAAGTAGACCTTGTTATAGTTGGTGATATAGATTTTGTAAACGGCCATGTTGTGGCTATTGGAGTAAGTGTTCTAGTTACTGAAATAGTCAATGAAGTCGACCCTGATAGAGTTATACCTGTTGAAGAGATGGTAGGTGTTGGTGATGGTACAGGAGAAAGAGATACAGTTAAGGATCTTGTTAGACTACTAGTTTGAGTCTGGGTTGCAATTGTAATAGAGGCTATGGGGCTAGATGATACAGTAATTTCTGAAGATTTTGAAATTGTTGGCCCAATAGATCCTGAGAATGAAACTATAGTAGTCCGAGTAGTAGTCTGACTTAAAGATACAGTAATTTCCGAGGATTTAGAAATTGTTGGTCCAATAGTTGTAGACTGTGTCTGGGAACCAGATTGAGTAATTCCTGTACCAGATAAAACAGGGCTAGAAGATACTGTGACTTCTGATGATTTTGATACTGTTAGTCCAATAGACCCTGAAGCAGAATGAGTAGTCCGAGTAGTAGTCTGACTAGAAGATACTGTGACTTCTGATGA
>RFQR01000114.1 GCA_009924895.1 bacterium | reverse complement strand
GTCACGTCTGAGGTGAGAGAGATGAGGGCGGTGGAGACAGATCCTGCCGTTGCTTTGAGGAAGCCGGAGAGGTTTGCGATGGAGAGGTTGCCGAAGAACGCGGAGGTTGAGGAGGCGTATCCTGTTGAAATGCCGGTTGAGGAGGCATAGCCGAGTATTGATTGACCAGAAACCGCTAATGTACCCGTTGCAATAACATTTGCACCAGTAATATTTCCATTCGCGTAGATATTTCCTGCAACAGATAAACGTGATCCAGGTGACGTGGTACCCACTCCAAGAAAGCCACTCGAATTGAATACCGTATCCAGGTTTCCTGCCGTGTTATAGATATCGATAATATTTGCAACCTGAGAAGGTGCAGGCAGAATTGCCAAGGTGGTGGTTGCAGTTGAACCCGAGAGGATTCCAAATTTTGCATATGGCGTGGTCGAGGCACCGACCACAACTTGATCAGTGGTTGTTGAGAGCGAAACGCGACCAGTGTTGTTTGTTGTCCATCCACCCCCTGACGAGGCACCACCGGTTGAAATACTTCCACACAAAACATTTCCAGAAGCATCCGTTTGAAGCGCTTGAGAGCCACTACATGATGCAACCGTACCCAGTGTAAATGTATTAACGATTTTTGCCGTTCCATTTACTTCCAATTTATAACCAGGCACTGCCGTCCCCACCCCTACGTTTCCATTTGAAAGAACATTAAATGCATTTGATCCAACGGTAAGTTGGCCAGCAAGAGTCGTCGTTGCACTTGTCGACGTTGCATTAAAGTACGGAGCACCAATCTGTCTCCATGTTTCAAGACCTCCAGCAATCGTTGAGGTTCCAATGCCATTTACCAAAATGTTTTGTGTTGTTGTTGGAGCGAGTGCTGACTGACCAAATATGTTTGAGACAATTTCCCATGCTTTTCCGAAGGTAGAAGACGGAGCTAGGTAGTCAGTCCCCGCAACCGCGGCAACGAGTTGTCCTTGGGAGTTGGTCTTCAAGAGTGTGGAGGTAAGGGATGGAAGTGCGAGGTT
>RFQR01000113.1 GCA_009924895.1 bacterium | reverse complement strand
TTTGTCTCCCCGTCATGAAACAAAGAGAGATGCGAAAAGAAGGACTCGCCAATCCGCTCCTCCTCGTACGACAGGAGGAGTTCCTTCGGGTAATCAGTTGTGTTCTGCTCTTCAGAGCCGTCCGGCAAATGAGTGTACTGTTGCTTCAATCTGTCACGTGTGGTATCTTCCTTCTCTTCCTCGATAGCGACTTCAAATGGATTGCTCATGGTTTGTTCTGCTTATTGACATCATACTTGTTCTAAAAAATCAAGTTTATTTTGAGGTGGTGTGTTGGTCGATGTCTTGTTTAGAAAACGACACCTTGTGAGTGTCGTTGTCGTTGTTCTCTTCTTGTCGGTTACCTGCACACCCACCAAGAGGGTCACATGTGTGTCACCTACCTCTGTCGTCTTCGTCTTCTACTCCTCGTCGGCCGCTGAGTCGTTCCACTCCTTCTGCTCCTTCTTCAGCTCCTTCCACAAGCGAGCCAGTGTTCGAGTGACGTCCTGTGCAGACATCCCCGGGTTGTCGGTCTTGATCGCTTCACGGTTGTGCTTGCAGAAGTATATGTATCCCGACTTCTTCTTGGGCGACGCCTTTTCCAAGGCTGCCTTCGCCTTAGCCTTCTTCTCGTCGGCCGACGCCTTATCCTCCAAGGCTTCCTCGGCTGTCTTCGCCTTGGCCTTGGCCTTCTTCTTGGGTGCGGCCTTCTCCTCGTCGACCGACACTTCCTCTTCCTCAACCGCCTTCTTCTTGGGCTTCTCGACCGCCTCGCTCGGCTTGTCTTTCTCGCAGCGAGCTTTGTCGTCCGCAGCCATCTTGGTGTACTCGGCTAGCTCGTCGGCTCGGTCGTCGTCCTCCTTGAGCTCCTTCCACCTCTTACCGAGCTCTGCCATGATCGACGACTTGCCCTCCTCGCCAAGCTCCTCCTTCACCCGAGGGCGCATGGCTGCACAGAAGAATATGTAAGCCGACTTGGCTCGCTTCGGTGCGTTGGGGTCCTTGTCGCTCGTCTTTCTCGTCTTCTTGGCTGGCACCATCGCTGCGAGCTCTTCTTCCGACGGAGCG
>RFQR01000112.1 GCA_009924895.1 bacterium | reverse complement strand
GGGCGTGGATTCTTTTTCAATTTCCTCCTACACCTAGCAAGAGCAAACCCGGCATACCGGGACGGGAAAACCTTGAACTTCTTTTTCACTTTCCGATAACAGTAATCCCTCACATCGTAGCCCCCGACTCGTTTGCAGTTTCTATATTCAAGAATGTTATTTCCTCTTTGTTCGTCCGGCTTACACCCCCATTATCCGACATCTCCGGAATATAAATTTCAAAAATTGTGGATGGCATATCAATCTCCTGCGGAAATCCCGCCATACTTTCTTGCGATTCCAATAAAATTACATTCAGTTACTCGAACCCGGTCGTTTCCATTATTGTTCACGCCTCGGGTGACAAGCTCGGTCCCTCCAAACGGGTTTTCATAAACCTCGATAACTTTGTGGGTATAATACGACTCCGTTCCGCCCCCGTCATTGATGAAAGTCACATAGTCTCCAACCTTGACATCAGTAATCTTGGAATCGACATAGGTTTTCACGATGTCCCCGGGATTAAGCTCCGGGCGCATTGAATCCCCTCGAACAATTTGCCCGATCTTTTTTCTTCCGTCTGCCGAGTCCGTTGCAGTATTTGTTAGCAAATTAT
Organism: bacterium; assembly: GCA_009924895.1. Lineage (GTDB taxonomy): Bacteria > Patescibacteriota > Minisyncoccia > Phycocordibacterales > UBA2100 > UBA10103. The sequence goes on along the minus strand of RFQR01000112.1, from coordinate 457 downwards.
ACTTCCTTGGGAGAGTCCCCCTCGGAAATCTTGTGCTTTTGTACGGGTCAAGTGTGTCAGCCATTAGAACATCTCCCTTTGTGTCATTCCATGATCTCGGTTTTCACTTCGATCACTTCGGCCTTTTTTGCCTTCTTTAATTTTTCTTCCAAGGAGTCCGACGACATAGGCGAGGTCTGGATAATTCCGTCCCTTTTCGTACCCGGCGGTTGGATCATAATTGGAAGTCCCCGCCTTCGGCTTCGTGGGAGGTAACTTACTTTCCACCCGGAAGGAAAAACCAGCGAGAGTAAAAGTTTCACCTATGCCTAAAGTATCTATGCGCTTCCGCTTGGCGGAAACGCCTGAATACCCCCGTTCCCTCTCGGGACCCGTCGTTGTTTGTATTGCCCTCAACGGTTTCAATCATTCCATTTCCGCAAACTTTCGTCACGACGAATATATGTCCGAACCTTCC
>RFQR01000111.1 GCA_009924895.1 bacterium | reverse complement strand
GTAGAACCTGTAGAACCTGTAGAACCTGTAGAACCTGTAGAACCTGTAGAACCTGTAGAACCTGTAGAACCTGTAGAACCAGTAGGTCCTGTATTACCTTTTGGACCTAGAATTATATTATAAACGGTAAGAGTAGAACTTGGCATAACAGTAAAGGATGTGCCGGTAAGGCGAGTAGCAATTTGAACTGTAACAGTTTGGCCCGCAGTCAGAGGAACAGTCACAATAAATGGAATAGTCATTCCAGAAGAGTTATTTAGAACATAGTTCGAATGCGATATTTCAGTATATGTTATCCAAAGTACCTTACCTGTATTATCTATGATTTGAACAGCACAACCATCCCCCGAGCCATTTGTGCTTGAAATGAGATTTAGAACACCCTGTATTGTATAGGTGCCCGTTACAGAAACATTCACAACCCCTTCCGCGCTGATTGTGACATTGGATGACGCAAGTGTTGTTAAGAATCCAGATCCGAAAGCATTGGAATACGCACCAACTGTCCCTACAAGTGTAGAAGTCGTTGTCACGACACCGCCTGTATTACCGAGTGCTGCAGCAGTATTTCCAGTTGTAGAAATACTCAAGAAACCTGCTGCACTTGCTCCCACAGCCCCAGTAGGGCCTGTAGGTCCCGAAGCACCTGTATAGGCGGGGCCTGTTGAGCCCTTCTGCCCTGCAGGGCCCGTATTGCCAGTTGGCCCTGTCACAACAGAAGGAGCGCCAGTAGGACCCGTATTTCCAGTAGGACCTGTATTACCTGTAGGACCTGTATCACCCGTTGGCCCCGTATCACCTGTAGGCCCTGTAGCTCCCGTAGGCCCTGTATTGCCAGTAGGCCCTGTATTACCTGTAGGACCTGTATTACCTGTAGGACCCGTATCACCCGTAGGCCCCGTATCACCCGTAGGACCTGTATCACCTGTAGGCCCCGTATTACCTGTAGGCCCTGTATCACCCGTTGGCCCCGTATCACCTGTAGGCCCCGTATCACCCGTTGGCCCTGTATCACCCGTTGGCCCCGTATCACCTGTAGGCCCTGTAGCTCCCGTAGGCCCTGTATTGCCAGTAGGCCCTGTATT
>RFQR01000012.1 GCA_009924895.1 bacterium | reverse complement strand
GCGGTGCACGTGCACCGCCGCTTTTTCATGCTGAGATGAGTACCTTGAAATAACCACTTCGAATTGAGTTGTCGGGGTTACTATCATGTACGCAAGAAAGTGCTTGACCACCCCGCATGCAGAATTCGGTGTTATTAGTACCGAAAAATACCTGCTGCTCGCTCCCTAACCCCATGCGGGTTATCATATTGAACTCAAGACGGAGATACGATTTACTCACGAAACCGAGAGAGACGCTTACTTCTCGTACTCCCGCAAGCACGGTACGCAACGTGGGTGTTGTTTCTGTCGTGAAATGGTTGTAGCCGAGGCAACATAATAGAATGCATTTTTTAGAGGGCGTCGTCATGGCACGATCTCCTTTTTGAACCTGCGCACACGCTACACACTCCACATTTTTTGCGCAAGTATCGCAATACGCGAACATCTGCGCGATATACTACGAGTGTGGCACAGTTTTCGTATACGGCAGAAAAAACTGATGGAGAACAATACCAAGGCGTAGCACAAGCCGCTGACCGTTTTGAGTTGTATCAGATAGTCCGCCGAGAGGGAGGACACATTGTTTCCGTGCATGAGGAAGGTGGCCATGGATGGCTTGATATTAATGCACTGAATGCGCGTTTTTCGACCGTAAAGGAGTATGACAAAGTCCTCTTTGCGCGAAACCTCGGCGCGATGCTCTCTGCGGGGCTCTCTCTTGCCCGTGCGCTCGCGGTGCTTGAGAGACAGACGACCAGCGTGCGTTTGAAAGCGGTCGTCGCTGAAATTTCAAACGATGTGCGTAAAGGCGAGACGCTGCATGAGGGTTTGGCAAAATATCCAAACGTGTTTTCAAACCTGATGGCGTCAATGGTAAAGGCTGGTGAAGAGGGAGGTGATTTGCCGCAATCACTCCAGCTCGTCGCCGATCAAATGGAGCGCATGTATAACTTGAAGAAGAAAGTGAAAGGGGCGCTCATGTATCCTTCCATCATTCTGATTGCGATAGTCGGTATTGGTGTGATCATGATGGTCCAGGTCGTACCGACTTTGGCGCAGACCTTTAAAGAAATGGGTGCGCAGCTTCCTGCAATGACGCGAGGCATTATTGCCGTTAGTGATTTTCTCATACAGCATGCCATTTCCTCGGTTGCGATTGTGGCGAGTGTGATTACGACATTTGTAGTTGCGGGACGTACGCCACAGGGGTCGCGTGCGATTGAGTGGGTGCTCCTGCACCTCCCGGTTATCGGTACCTTGGTGAAAGAAACAAACTCAGCGCGTACCGCACGTACGCTCTCATCACTCCTCACGTCGGGTGTCGATGTGCTAACCGCACTCGATATCACCGGTGAAGTGGTGCAAAACTCATTCTTTCGTGATGTGATAAAAGACGCTAAAACGCAGGTCCAAAACGGCAAACCACTCTCGCTCGCTTTTGAAAATCGTGTCGACCTGTACCCACCGTTTGTGAGTCAAATGATGGCAGTTGGTGAAGAGACGGGCGCAACAAATGACATGTTGAAGCGGCTTGCGATTTACTATGAAGAAGAAGTTGATCGCTCAACGAAAGACCTCTCCACCATCATTGAGCCATTCTTGATGCTTTTTATCGGCGGCGGCGTCGGATTCTTTGCGATGGCGATGATTAGCCCAATCTATCAGTTGTCGCAAAATATCTAAATACTGTTGACTACTGAGTTCGTAAAAGACGCGCGGGGGTACAATGAGTCTCATGTTCTCTACCCGAGCGCCTCACCCTTTCACCCGAGAGCGCGGTATGACGCTCATCGATACAATTGTTGGGTCATTTCTCCTCCTTACAGTTTTTATGGGCATTGGCGGGGCGTTTCAACTTACGGTTGATGTTGTACAAAACAACAAAGCGCGTGCGGGTGCTATTGCGCTCGCAAATGAGCGACTTGAGTATTTACGCTCGCTCCCGTACGCAAGTCTGGGAACTTCGGGAGGTATCCCATCCGGTTTAATCCCACAAAACGAAATTCTCACGTTCAACGCGATTAAATATACGCGGCACGTGTACATTGGATATGTCGATGATCCCAAGGACGGACTTGGCGCAGCAGATAGTAATAGTATTATCGAAGACTATAAAGAAGTGCACGTTGATGTATCGTGGAAAGCTCGTGGAGGATTGCGCAAGGTGACGCTTGTAGCGCGATTCTCTCCAGCAGGTATCGAGACAAATGTGCCCGGAGGCACGCTCCAAATCAGTGTTCTGAACTCGCAAAGTCAACCGGTCCCAAACGCGAGTGTTAGCATTATAAATACCAACACCTCACCGGGAATTAATCTCACAACATACACTGACGTCGCAGGCACTGTGACGATTATTGGTGCTCCGGCTTCAACGGGCTACGCCACCACGGTCACGAAGCCAGGCTATTCTACTGCCCAAACATATGCCGCATCGGCGGGAAATCCGAATCCAAACCCCGGGCATCTCACGGTTGTCAACAATCAGGCGACGGCGGGTACTTTTGTTATTGATCTATTGGGCAATCTTATTTTTGAAACGTATACTAATGTAGCAACGACCACGTGGAGCGATCCGTTTAACGATAGTAACAAAATCGCTTTTGCAGCGAACATCATTGTCTCCGGTGGCCGTGCTCGCTTTGATCAGACGTCAACGAGTACCGCGTATCTCGATACGGCGTTTATCACGCCGCCCCATCTGAGAGCGTGGGGTGAATTGAGCTGGAGTGATGTCGAGCCGACTGATACAACGATTCTCTACCACATACTCTACAATAACAGTGGCACCCCGACTCTTGTTCCTGATAGTGATTTGCCTGGAAACGCAGCAGGATTCTCGACTTCTCCGATTTCGCTCTTCAATCTGTCCACGACCACATATGGGGGTCTGCGACTGCATGCTGATATGGCAATGGGGAGTAGTGGCGCGGCAACGCCGTCGATTGACGATTGGAGTCTTACCTATAACAGCGGACCTAACTCGCTCTCAAACCTTACTTTCACTGTCCAAGGTGCTAAAACAATCGGCAGTCTCAATAATGGAACGCTTATCTACAAGTATAGTCAGAATCAGACATCCAATTCCGAAGGCATTGCATCGTTACAAAACATGGAGACTGATTCCTATCGAGCAACAATCGATGGTTCCACCGGGTATGACCTCAGTTCTGTATGCAATCCACAGCCGAATACCTTGATGCCAGGCACTGTTCTTACCGTGAAATTGTTCACGTCACCACACTCAAACAACTCGCTTCTCGTCGACGTGCGCTCAAGTGCGGGTGTTCCTCTTTCTGGTGCGTCCGTGCGGCTCTATGGAGGACCGAGCAATTACTTTGACGGTACGGTACTGACAGACGAGTGCGGGCAAGCGTTCTTTGCTGACATGCAAGGAGGAAACGGGGTAGGTAACTCATACAACATGAGTGTTTCAAAAACTGGATATCAAATGTACACCTCTCCTCGCATCAATCTTTCCGGAGCAACTGACGAATCGGTGGTACTGAACGCAAACTAATTGTGTTTATTACTCTGAGCTCATAGAAAAACACGCGCTACAATAATTGTAATGGTCGCTCTCCATTCATGCGGCAGGAAACACGGTATTCTGGTGCGCGGCACGACCCTGATTGAGACAATGGTCTGGGTTATCATGTTTCTTTTCATCTTTCTTGCGATTATCACCTCAATTCAATATTTTTATCGCACCAATACGTATGCCATAAATCAGGCCTCTGCGGTCGCTTCGGCACAGCGCGGGATTGATAAAATGGTGCGCATCTTACGAGAAGCGAATTATTCGGCAACAGGCGCATACCCGATTGTTTCAATTGGTACGAGTTCGATCACGATTTACTCCGACATTGATGCTGATCCGTCGGCGGAGCGAGTACGTTTTTTTGTTGCGAGCTCCTCCTTGCGCCAGGGAGCCGTAGACTCCAGCGGTGATCCGCCTGCGTATACTGGCACTGAGGCAGTATCAGTTCTGTCCGAGTATGTACGTAATATTGATTCAAACCTTGTAACCTTTCACTACTATGATGTTAACGGTGTTGAAATTACAAATTTCACGCGTATCGCCGACGTTAGATTCATCACGATTGACATGATTGTTGATGTCGACCCACTCAAGATTCCGACCGTACTCAACATGAAATCCTCCGCGACGCTGCGGAATTTACGATGAGTATGGACTACAACCCTCAGCGGGGAGTCACTATCATGCTCGTAGTCGTTTTTATGGGCGTCTTTCTTATTCTTCTGGGCACGATTACCTCGTTTGCATTCACGCAAGCGCGCTATGGTCGCGCGCTGCTTGCACGCGAGCAGGCAATAAACGTTGCCGAAGCAGGTCTTGAGTACTATCGCTGGTTTTTGGCGCACTATCCGAATGACTTGCAAAATGGCACCGGACAACCGGGACCCTATTCATATACCGTATCTGATCCCGAAGGCGGGAACATTGGTACGGCATCGCTCACGGTAAGTGGCAACAGTTCCTGCGGCGTGGTGCAGTCAATCGATATTACTTCCCAAGGCACCTCGGTTGCAAACCCAACGTACAAGAGGACGGTATTTGCGCGCTACGCAAAGCCTTCCGTTGCCGAATTTTCAAACGTATTAAACTCGAATGTCTGGGCAGGCGCGGGCAGGACAATAACCGGCCCCTACTTTTCTAACGGCGGTATACGTATGGATGCGACTAACAACTCAACCGTGAGTTCTGCCGTATCAACATGGCTGTGCGATACGTCGTACGGGTGTTCTCCGGCGAATAACAATGCTCCTGGTGTTTTTGGTTCAGGGAGCGGATCAGCGCTCTGGAGTTATCCTGCTGCGTCGTTTAATTTTACAGGCATCGCTTCAAACTTTGAATCTCTTAGAACATATGCGGGAAATTCAGGGATTCTCCTTGATGCGACTCTGGTAAGAGTCGGCGGTGTGCAACAGGGCGGGACGTTTGCGTCGGTTGGGGGTACTGATCAACGTGGGTATCACCTTATTTTTAACTCAAACGGCACCGTAACTGTGTATCTGGTAACAGGAACGTCGTGGAGGTGGGGTACTCATATCGATACTGGAACGCAAGTGAAGGATTATCACACAATTACCGCGGAAACACTCAAAGGCACGTATACTATTCCGGCAACGTGCGCTCTGGTTTATGCGCAAGGCAAAGTATGGATTGAGGGTACTATTTCGGGGAAAGTGACGCTTGTTGCAGCAGATACGGGGTCATATGATCCTGATATCATCATAAACAACAACATCACGTACGCAACACTCGATGGCACCTCAGGGTTTACCGCAATTGCTGAGCGCTCGGTTCTCTATCCTCCCATAATTCCAAACAATACTTCAGTGCGCGGTATTTTCGTTGCTGACAAGGGATATTATGGAAGAAATCTCTATGACTGCACGAACGCACCGTATGATAAACGCAACTCGCTTACCATAAACGGCACGGTTGTCTCAAACGGCCGCATCGTGCTTTTGTGGGGCTACTCCGGCGGTTCATGCGGAAGCAATACGTCGGGATTTAGTATAAAAAATGAAAGTTATGATCGTTTGCAAGCATTTTTACCACCACCTTTTACACCTGCATATTCGAACAACTATAAATTTATTGTGTGGCGGGAACAGTAGGGGTGGCACTAGCCACTAGGGTTTAGGTTGACATAAAACACGGTTGGTCATGTAAGACTTCTCTGTTTTTCCTTTCTCTGGCATGCCACGCGAGAATAGAATAATACAATGCCGTCGAATAGTGATGAATGAAATGGTACAATTTGTGCCATGCTCATCGTCGCAAATTGGAAAATGAACCCACAGACTCTAAAAGAGGCAAAAATGTTGTTTGCTGCGAGTAAAAAAGCAGTGGACCGACTCAAAAACGTGGAAGTGGTCATTGCTCCTCCGATGCTCTTTCTCGCCCCGCTGCGCGAAGGATATGCCGGAAAAAAGCTTGTATTTGCAGCACAAAACGGTCATGCAGAGCCCCGTGGCTCGTACACGGGTGACGTATCAATGATCCAAATTGCCTCACTCGGCATCCCCTATGTGATTATTGGTCACGCAGAACGACGTGCTGCCGGAGAAACCGATGATGATGTCCGCCGCAAGACCATCTCTGCGCTTACCGCTGGCCTTACCCCCATCGTTTGTGTCGGTGAAAAAGAACGAAATAGTAATGGCTCACACTTTGAAGTGGTGCGAGCGCAGCTTCGCGCAGCTTTTGCCGATGTACCTGCCACAAAAGTGAATAAGGTAGTTGTTGCGTACGAACCGGTCTGGGCAATTGGTGCGCCCGACCCTATGACAACACACGACATGCATGAAATGAGTATTTTTATCAGAAAAGTTATTACCGAGCGATATGCATTTGAAGAAAAACAGCCTCGAATCGCTCCCGCTATTCTCTACGGCGGAGCAATCGACGAGAGCAGCGCCGCGGCTATGGTGCGAGAAGGTGAAGTAGGGGGGCTTTTGGTAGGGAGAGCATCCGTCGACGTGCAGCGTTTTACTCGATTACTACAATCGCTTGCATGAAGTGTATTGATACGCTTTCTGAAAAAGATCTGAGAGGTAAGCGTGTGCTGTTGCGCTCAGGTCTTGATGTGCCTCTTAATGCCAAGGGTGACGTTACGGATGCGTTTCGCATCGAAAAATCACTGCCTACCATGGAGTTTTTACGCTCACGCGGCGCTCGAGTGGTTATTCTTTCGAAGATAGGACGAGATGCGCGCGCGTCAAATGCTCCTGTCGCGCGTGCACTCAAACGATATATCCCGGTCTCATTTGTCACCGACCTCGCGGGTATTGCTGCACAGCAAGCAGTCGCAGCGCTGCGCGAAGGAGAACTGCTATTACTTGAAAATACACAAACGGATCCGCGCGAAATTGCCGGAGATGATTCGCTTGCGAAAGACATAGCAAACCTTGGGGATATATACGTGAATGACGCGTTTCCCAGCGCCCATCGAAACAGTGCAACGATTACGGGCATTCCAAAATTTCTCCCATCCTATGCAGGACTTTTGCTTCAAGAAGAGGTTCAAGAGTTGTCGCAGGCGCGATCGCCCGCGTCACCTTCATTTGCAATTTTAGGAGGCGCGAAATTTGAGACCAAGGAGCCACTGATTCGAATTTTGCTCGCAACATACACACATGTATTTGTATGCGGTGCCCTAGGAAATGATGTGCTTAAAGCGCGAGGCTTTCCCGTCGGTGCATCGCTTCTTTCGCATATACCACCCCCGGCGGATGTCATTAATCATCCCGGTTTTCTTGCCCCAGTCGATGTGACGGTGCAGCGACCGGATGGTCAGGCAATCATTAAAAAACCCAACGAAATCAAGCCGGATGAACGTATTGTTGATATGGGACCGGACACACTCGCACTCATACAACCCTACATTTCAGAAGCGAAGGCACTGTTGTGGAACGGGCCGACTGGCATTTATGAAGAAGGGTTTGTGCACTGGTCACATGCTCTTGCGGAACAAATTGCAAAATCATCTGCACAAAAAGTCCTAGGCGGTGGCGACACGCTCGCGGTCATATCTAACATTGGCATCCCACTCGAACGCATGGGCTTTCTTTCTTCTGGAGGTGGTGCAAGCCTTGAGTATTTAGCAAAGGGGACTCTGCCCGGTGTTGAAGCACTTAATTCACATCCGCACACACACGCATAAAACAAGATGCTACACTAGAAGGTATTACGATAACCTTTTAGTCTTTTATGCGCATGCGTGTTCTCGGTGTAGTTGCAGCGTTGTTCTTGTGCTCGAGCTCGATAGCGGCCGCACTTTCTCTTGAGGATGTCGGTGCGCAGATTCAGCAGATGCTTGCGCAGGTATCGAATATCAAAAAGCAAATGACCGCGGCAGCAGATGCCGCGAGCAGCATTGATTCGGTTGGTTCAACTCCGCCGCCTCTCCCGCGGGAAGCTTGGTGCAATCTGAATCAGCGCCTCGCATTTGGCATGCAGGGTGACCAAGTTTCACTCTTACAGCAGTTTTTGAAAAACGAGCGTTTCTATGACTTTGAAATTACGGGCTATTTCGGTCCAAGAACAGAAAAAGCGGTCCGCATGTTTCAAGCTCGCGAAGGCATTATTCCGGCAGTAAGTGATGTCTCCGGCGGTGAAGTTGGTCCGCTCACGCTTACCCGTATTAAAAAAGACTGTGGTGGTGATCCGCTTCCAAACCTAAACATGTTCTCGGCAACTCCTCTTTTAGGGAAGGCGCCGCTCACCGTCACCTTTACCGCAAAAGGGACTCCCAGCATCGAGCAAACGATTGCCCTTGCAGACCTTGGAAAACGCGCGATTGATTTTGGTGATGGCACCAATCAGATACTGCAGTGCTCAACGGGCGTGGGCACGACCTGTACGGTAACCGTGAATCATACCTATTCTGCAAACGGTGTATTTACCGCATATCTTGCGAATGTCGGGTATTACGGGATTCAAAACGACTCGGTATTCGGAACGAGGAGCAACATCGCGTCACTCACTATCACTGTTTCAGATGAGACCGAGAGCGCTAAGTTTTCTGCAAAGCCGACATCAGGTCATGCACCACTCACCGTCACCTTTACTGCTGATGGCTTTCGTAAATCGTGGATAGACAAAACGACTGGCCAACTTGTCAGTTATCTTGACAGAGAACGATATATTGATTTCGGAGATGGCGTGGTTCAAAAACTAAAATGTCCGAAGGGTGTTGGTAAGGTGTGTACCACTACTCTCACGCACGAGTATGACACAGAAGGGACCTACACCGCGTATCTCGTGGATGCAAGCAATATCACACCTCTCCCTGCGGGAACTTCTATGCAACCAGCGGCGAATCGTACGAACCTAGCCTCAACTATCATCACAGTCACAGAAAAATGGGATGGTTTTGAGGCGCATACTTCAATGACCGTTGAGGTTGGTAGTGGAGGAACAACTACTTGTGACGAAAAATCACCCCCGGTCTGTGGCGCAAAGTACTTCTGTGGTTCTTCATTGGGAGCAACATGCAATTCCCGCTCAAAACCAACCACCTATAAAAATAGCTGCGCTATGAAGGCAGATGGTGCGACACTGCTCTACCAAGGAATTTGTTATGAAGGTTGGGGATATGATGGGCCGTCGAATGATGGACCAGATCGCGCTGTTTATTAACCAAAAACAAAAAATTTGCCTAAAAGGCGAATTCTGTGTTTTTTTGCGAACTTCATTGCAGTTCCGCACGAATTTTTTCTGCATTTCCTAGAAAGTCGCGCGCATCACCTGTTGCCGTCTCTGGTGAGGGAAAAACCCATATATGAGCATGCACTATTTCCTCACCGACGATTTTCGATTGAATGAATTCAGTGTCGAATGCTTTTTGCTGTGCTTGTGCAATTTTTCGCGCGATTTCAAAATACGCGCCGACATTCGGTACATCCCATACAAATCGATGATGCTCTTTGGGAATCACTTGCGTGTGTCCTGCAGAGAGGGGGCGAATGTCGAGGAAGGCGAGGAACTGTTCGTCTTCGTACACGGTGTGTGAAGGAATTGTTTTAGCTACAATTTTGCAAAAAATACAGTCATTCATAGTGACAGTATCAGACGCTTCTTGATTCTATGCAAATAGTTTTCTACAGTGCTCTGTAGTTGAGCAGAGAAAGAGGTGTCGTGTCTCATCATACCACAAAACGTACGAACGATTCGTGGGATCCCGGACAGTATCAGGGAAAACGAAAAAACTAAGTTGCATGTTCGATGGGGGTATTCGCCCTCTGTTCTGTGAGGGTCGTCCTCATCCTCTTGGTTGTCTCTTTTGTGACCCAGTAACAAGGCAGACAAAGTAAAAAAAGTAAAAAAAGCGGGGGGCCAAAGGCGCCCCGCACCGTGTTCAAGTTGCGGACCGAAGGCCCACCACAAAGGCTTATGTATTCTTTTTAGCGCAATCAGGAATTTTGTCATACTCGATGACACGAAACTTCCAACGACTAGGTTCTTGTGGATCAGGGGGTGGATATAAAATGGGACGAGTGTCCTCCTTTGATCCTAAGATCCTCCAATGTATGAGCTTTTTGCGAGGCTGGATTCGTGTAACGATGCCATAGCAATGTCTTACTCCGCCACCAAACATGACATAGTAGCTATAGTCAACGTAAGTCCCTACCCCAAACTCCCCAAGTTTCGCTATCTTTACACTTGCCATGCTAACCTCCTTGATAGACGGGCGTGAGTATTGTAATAGAATACAGTAAATACGAAATATTTTATGTATTTTACTAAAAAATAATTGACAGTTAATACTTAATTTCGTATTATACGAATATGAAAAAGGTAAAAGCTGTTCCGCTCGATGAGAAAGACAAGGCAATCCTTACATGCCTTATTAACGACCCGCGCATTTCTGTAGCTGATATTGCTCGAGAGCTGAATGTCCAGCGTGATACGGTACTCTATCGCATAAAGCGCCTGGAACAGCGCGGTGTAGTGACGAAATACCACACAATCGTTGACCCCCAGGCGCTGGGGCTCTCTATGTTTGTACTCCTTCTCATTAAACTGACGCCAGTTTCCGGTGAAGAGGTTCAGTCGTTTGTACAAAAGCTCGTGGCACATAAAAACGTGACGCATGTATCACGATTGATTGGTATTTATGATTATGCTGCTCAGGTGGCTGCAGAGGACGTATTCGTGCTCGACTCGGTGATTGTCGATATAAAAGGGATGCAACCAGGGATTATTGCAAACATTGATATTTCTAATGTAATCGATGGCTTAAAGACAGATGATTTCTCGGGACTCCTCTAGCGCGGTACAATTTCCCCCATGTCCCCGCTTGTTTCAGAACTTCTTGCAAAACGTGGAATCGTCGATACCGAAACATTTCTCAACCCTCAGTGGGAGCGGGATATCCATGATCCGTTTTTACTCACTGACATGGATAGGGCGGTGGGGCGAATACTCGCTGCACTGCGAGGTAATGAAAAAATAGCGATTTATGCAGATTACGATTGTGACGGCGTGCCGGGCGCTGCACTCCTCTCAGATTTTTTTGGAAAAATTGGATACAAAAATATCGAAGTATATATTCCCCATCGTGACAGAGAGGGATATGGCATGCACGAATCGGCGCTCAAAACGTTGTCCGAGAGCGGCGTGAGTCTCATTATCACAGTCGACGTTGGAACGGTCGCGGTCGAACCGATAGCGTATGCAAACACTCTCGGCATGGAGGTGATTGTGACGGATCACCATGATCTGCAGGAGATTCTTCCTAATTGCGTTGCGGTCATTAACCCAAAGCGCGCATCGTATCCATTTCCACATCTGTGCGGTGCGGGGACAGCATACAAACTTGTGCAGGCACTTTTCATTGAGGGACGAAAGCAGGCTATCCCAGAATTTCTTGCTGTGCCTTTAGGATGGGAGAAATGGCTTCTTGATTTGGTAGCAATTGCGACGGTCGCTGACATGGTGTCGCTTATTGGCGAGAACCGCGCGCTGGTATATTTTGGACTTATGGTCTTGCGCAAATCACCGCGAAAAGGACTGCGGGCGCTTCTTCTCGCGCTCAATATTCGGCAAAGTGAACTCACGGAAGACGATATCGGATTTTCTATTGCACCACGCGTCAATGCCGCATCACGCATGGGCGAGCCAGAAACTGCGTTTCGTCTTCTTACGACACAGGGCGCGACCGAAGCCGAACATCTCGCGCGCCACCTTGAAGAACTCAACACGAAGCGAAAGTCAACGGTTGCTGCGATGGTAAAAGAAGCAAAAAAGCGCCTCAAGCAACGATATGCTCTCGCAGACAAAGTAGTCGTTCTCGGTGATACTGAATGGAAACCAGCGCTTGCGGGACTTGCTGCAACCTCTCTTCTCTCTGGGAGAGCGGGAGTGGTATGCGTATGGGGCAAAGATGGTAATGGAGTTCTCAAAGGTTCGTGTCGCACCGACGGAAGTGTTTCGGTAGTCGAATTGTTTGCGCGAGCACGTGATTCCTTGATTGAATATGGGGGACACGCCGCCTCCGGCGGGTTTTCCGTCTCGCACGACGCGGTTCATGCGCTCCCTGACGTACTTGCTCGCGCTTTTTGTGATATCCAAAGCACGCCGCGCCCGATTCCAGAACCTGATCTTTCCGTGAGTATACGAGAAATTGGTATGGCGCTCTGGCGAGACATTGCGCGTTTGGCACCCTTTGGGGTGGGTAACCCAAAACCACTGCTGTGCGTGTCGCGCACCGTTGTGCGCGCCGTGAAACTGTTTGGAAAAGAAAAAAATCACACCGAAGTGCAGTGCGCCTGCGATGAGAGCGGCGCGCGAGTCCGCGCGTTTCAATTTTTCAAACAACCTTCGGACTTTACGGTTGTTCCCGAGGAGGGTGAGGTATTGTCGGTGGTTGCTACCCTCGAGAAGGATACATTTCGAGGCAGTAGCGCTGTTGCGCTTCGTCTTGTGGACATCGCTCATGCTCGTTCGTAGTCATGGTATTGTTGTAGGTATGAATACAACATTAAGTCCGCGTGCGATGGTTCGATTTGGCTGGGAGACTTTTAAAAGTAGAGGCTGGTTTTTTACCGGTGCCTACGTCTTTGCCATACTTGCGTATGGAGGAGCATCGCGCCTGATTGAAACTATATTTGGATCCAATGCGCCAGAGCCTCAGATTGGAGTACTCTATGGTATCGGTGTGCTTCTCTCTTTTGTGGTGAACGTACTTTCAAATATGGGCATGACGTGGTTTTCACTGAAGGCACACGACGGCCCGAGTACGGTTACGCTTCATGATCTGTGGCATCCGCGCCCGTTTTGGACATTTGTGGGCGTGAGCATACTGTCTGCTCTTTGTGTCCTCGGAGGACTCTTTCTGTTAATTATTCCAGGATTTATCGTCGCGCTCATGCTCATGTTTGGTTCGTACATCATTCTTGAAAAGAATGTCGGACCGGTAGCTGCGCTCCAGGAAAGTCGCAGAATAACAAAAGGTCATCTCAAGAGTCTTTTTGTTCTCGTACTTTTACTAACTGGCGTTAACATACTCGGCTTTCTTGCGCTTGTCGTTGGACTCGCCGTTTCAATTCCCGTATCAATGTTTGCAACCGTGCACGCATACCGAACGCTCTCTCAGGTTGCGCCGCAAAATGTCGCGTAGCGCATGGCAGTGATTTATACTGACGGCGGTGCGCGCAATAATCGCTAGTCCTCTCTGGGAAACCCTCGGTTTTCCCACTCCTTCCTCCACGGGAAACTACCGTTTCCCGACCCCTTCCCGGACCCGGATTGTTGCAACGCTGGAAAATCTTAAATAATTTTTACATCGTATATGACTTTTACAATTAACACTGACGGCGGTGCACGCAACAATCCGGGTCCTGCCGGGATTGGCGCCGTATTTGTCCGAGACGGACAGGTCCTGCATGAACTTTCTGAATACATTGGAGAGCAAACAAATAATGTCGCAGAGTATACGGCGGTCATTCGTGCACTTGAGATTTGTAAAGAGCGGGAGTGGTTCGAGGAGCTCTCGTTTCGGCTCGATTCAAGGCTGGTTGTCGAGCAAGTACAGGGAAATTGGAAAATAAAAGAGCCGACTCTGAAGCCTCTAGTCTTAAGAGTGCGAGAGCTTGCTGCGTTTTTTCCTTCAGTTTCGTTTTCGCACATTCCTCGAGAAGAGAATGCTCGAGCCGATAGACTGGTCAATGAGGCGATAGACAAGGCGGGATACTAGATTCATACTGTTCGTATAGTAGATAATTTTCTTTGTATGCCTGGAGCAGTAAGCGGGGGTCTCGCAGGGTTTATGCAGTTTATTCGCGAACAAGGCGTGGTTGGTCTTGCAACTGGTTTTATTTTAGGCGGTGCTGTTTCAAAAACCGTGACCGCACTGGTAAATGATATCGTCAATCCTCTGATCGGTATGGTGCTTGGCTCGACGGAGGGCCTGAAAGCTATGAAGGTCGGCCCGATCATGCTCGGAGATTTTGTGTCAGTGACCATTGATTTCGTTATTATTGCAGCGGTCGTGTATTTTGTGGTGAAAGGTCTTGGGCTCGACAAGCTCGATAAGGCAAAGGCGTAAAATTTGAGTAATAGAAGACAGGTCGCAAAGCCCGCTGAAAGCGGGTTTTGTTTTGTAGACGAAAACTCAAGATTGTGTACGCTCAAAAGAGGTCAGCGATGACGCTGGTTGTTGTACAAGGAGACTGGCGATGAGTACCTTCAATGACCGTCAAGGCGTAACTCGAGTTGCGGCACCTCTGCCGCTGCACGAACAACTGCGCAACGCGGGGATTCCGATTCCCAACCAAGAGGCTGTGTCTTGGATGATGCGCGTGGCGCAGCTCGGGCTCCATCCTCGTTCGTACCGCCACCGGGTGTGGGCGCGAATCTGTGAAGGAGTGAAGCGCGACCAGTGGCGTGTGTTCTTCTGGGAGAAGTATCTTGGTCCCGACCCAGAGCAAGTCCCCTTTGATGGGCACCTGGTTTACTACAACTGGGGTGGCGTGATTCCTGGACAGGTGCACTCGCTCGTTCGGCAGGTACGCTCAGTTCTTCCGAAGGCACCGCTCGTCGTGTATGCGCTCAAGGAAGACCCGGTTCTCGCCGTTCGTTATCGTGGCGAAGAGGTCAAACTTTGTATGTGGTATCGGGGTCGGATGATTACCTGACCGAGAAACTGAAGCGACCCCGTAAGGGGTCGCTGATTTTTTGATAGGCTGTGGTCATGGGAGCGTCAGTTTTTTGGGCCACTGTAGCGGGATTTTTAATCGGTGCCGCATTTTCATCGTTTGTTCATGCCGGATGGTTTTTGTGTGCACTATGCGCGATTATTGCAATCGCACTTCTTTTTTTGAGAACTCGCGCTGCACTCCTGTGTGCGTGCACCCTCATCGCCCTTGGTGCAGGCACACTCCGTATGCAGTATGCGGCACATGAATATCCGCCACGCTTTGAAGCGCAGAAAGGCACCGTGGTAACCATGCGGGGCCGTGTTGTTGCAGAGCCTGATGTGCGCGAGACAGGAGTACGGCTTACGGTTATGGTCGATATGCTCGGATCTTCTTTAGTGTCCGCTCCTGTTGGGGTATTGGTGCAAGCTCCGCAGCATGCGCGTGCGTCCTATGGTGAGTACATAACAGTGACCGGTGTTTTAGAGAGGCCGACATCCTTCGACACCGGCAGCGGGCATTCATTTAACTATCCGAAATATCTTGAAAAAGACGACATTCTCTACCAGGTGTCATATGCTCAAGTCTCTGCGCTCGATGCACCGACCCCGTTTTTAGTGAAACTCGTCGCTTCGGTCCTTGCCATAAAACATGCATTCATAAGTGGTATTGTCGCAGTCTTGCCTGAGCCGCAATCTGCTCTTGCGGGAGGTATTACGGTAGGTGACAAGCGAGGTTTGGGAAAAGAATGGTCGGATATATTTCGAACGGTAGGACTCACCCACGTGGTTGTGCTTTCAGGATACAACATTATGGTGGTGATCGGGTTTCTTGATTATCTGGTACGAAAACGACGCGGTACTGTTCGTCTTGTATCCGGTGTGGGGGTCGCGCTTCTCTTCGCGCTCATGACGGGTTTTGCTGCATCGTCAACACGTGCTGCGCTCATGGCAGGTATCGCAATTGTGGGACGCACACTAGGTCGAACGTATCTTGCTTCGCGTGCGCTCGCGGTGGTGGGTATCGTGATGCTGATAGAGAACCCGTACCTTTTGATGTTTGATCCGAGCTTCCAGCTGTCGATGCTTGCAACGGCGGGGCTTATTTGGGTGGTGCCGCTCTGTAACGAATATCTTTCTCGTGTGATTGGTGAAAGTTCTGTGCGTGAGGCTCTCGCGACGACAATCGGCACACAGATCTCGGTCCTACCGCTTTTGCTGTATCAAAATGGTTTGTTTGGCCTTTATGCGCTGCCCGTTAACGTACTCGTGCTTACCGTGATTCCGTGGGCGATGTGTGCGGTGTGTGTAGCTGCGGTAGTGGGAATACTTTTTGGTTCATTCGGTACGATACTCGCACTTCCCGCATATGTGCTCCTCTCCTATGTACTTGAAATTGCGCGATTCTTTGCTGCTCTCCCGAGTGCGAGTATTTCGATAGGAGTAATGCCACTCTCCGTTCTTATACTTCTATATGTGAGTATTGTTTTTTTCATACTAAATCAAAAAAAGGTGGGGAGAAGTTCTCTCCCCACCCCCGTGCACCCTACGCATGACCGAAGGCACACTCGCTCTTACAGCGAGCCTTCTCTTCAGCAACTCGATTGAGAGCTGATTGTACCAGGTGTAAGTGGCCGTTTGCTTTCAACGCTGTTTCGAATTCCGCGCCCGCAGCCTCTACCGCAGAGCGCAGGTATTCGTGATCCTGATCGATGTCGGCGCGAGATAGTTCGCTGAGTCGCTGAATACAGGCGTCGTACTGACATCCTGTCTCGCCACTCGAGCGCAGCTCATGCAGGCGATCGCCGATGATTCGTTCAAACGTAGCCATGGGTATCCTCCAGATACCGTTCCTCTTTGGAACGGCTCGCGAGAGCCTACACCTGCCAGTATGTTATTGCAACTCTAGAAAGCGTTTTTCAACAATGCTCCAATTCACGTTTTTGAAGAATGCGTCGATATATTTCCCTTTGCCCTGTGCGCCATAGTCAAGAAGAAACGTGTGTTCCCATACGTCGAGCGCGAGGATGATAGGGAGAGTAGCAAAGTGACCCTGGTGTTGTTCACCAACAAAACCGGTCAAGAATTGCTTTGCCTGAGGGTCCCAATAGAGGATTGCCCATCCGGGACCACGCATTTTTGCAATAGCTTTGAGCATCTCGATTGCATACACTGGCTTTGAGTATTCTTGTGCGAATTGTTGTTCAAGTGCTCCTCCCGCTTTCCATGAGCTTGGTCCACCCTCGAATTGTTCAAAGTACAGTTCATGCAGTCGCATGCCGTCAAATTCAAATGAACGACGACGAATGAGTTCGGAGAGTGCGTGTGCATGCTTTTCTGAATCTTCCTTTGCATACGTTGAGAGAAGTTCAGAAATTGCATTAAAGTTCTTGATGTAGCCCTGGTAGAGGCCAAGGTGCTCTTCAACTGACTTGGTGGAAATTCCATCAAGAGTACCGATATTAAAGGTGTGTGGTGTGTAGTTCATGAGTGTAGTATATCATTTTGAGATGAATCGGAGTTCGGTCGTTATATGGAGTACTGTCGCTGTTCTCCTCTTGAGTGTCGCGTTTTTCTTTCAAGGCAGTCGTGCTGTTCAAAACGGGCATCTTCGGATTACTTTTTTGAACATTGGGCAGGGTGATGCAACACTTATTCAATCTCCGACGGGGCAGACGGTTTTGATTGACGGCGGCCCCGATAGAAGTGTATTGCGTGAACTGGGCGCGGTATTGCCCTGGTGGCAGCGTTCGATTGATGTGGTAGTTGCGACGCATCCTGACGCTGATCACATTAGTGGTCTCGTTGATGTCTTGGAAAAATACAAAGTTAGTACGATAGTCGAGCCGGGGATAGGGAAAAATACTCCACAGGCTGAATCGCTCCTCGTTGCAGTGTCTCGTAAAAAACCACAAGAAATCATTGCGCGACGTGGGCAGATTATTGATATTGGAAGGGGTGCCTATTTGGAAGTTCTCCACCCTGATAGAGATGTTTCAACCGCTGAAACGAATGACGGCTGTGTTGTGACGCGATTAGTATACGGGAAAACGTCAGTAATGCTTTCGTGTGATGCTCCGCGCGGTGTTGAGAAATACCTCATAAGCCTCGATGGAACAGAATTGGGTTCCGCTGTTCTCAAAGCAGGACATCATGGCTCTAAAACCTCTTCTGACCCGTTATTTATAGGCTTTGTGAATCCGCAGTATGGAGTATTTTCGCGCGGATGCCATAATCACTACGGACATCCCAACAAAGAAACGGTGAATACCCTTCAGCGCTTTGATATAGAAACACATGACACCTGCTTGGAGGGGAGAGTGATGTTTGAAAGTGACGGAACTCAAATTTCTAAGCTGTGAATTGACAAAAGTGTAAGTGTGTGATTTTATGCATTCGGCTTTAGAGCCGACAGCACTCAAAATTAAGGATGTGCCATGAACATTGAACGTGCACGAGAAATCCTGTGGAATACAGTACTCGCCGGCGTTGCCCAAGAAAAGTATGGTGACGGTGACGGATTGCCTACCGCTGAAGAGCTCGCGGCGACATTCGAAGACTTCGTGACATCCAAGCCTCCTCGTCTTCCTAACGTATCAGAAGATGAGTATGCCAGCTTCATGAATTTCCTCTGGGATTCGGCGAAGCCCGAGCATCGGGTTCCCGAGCCGGCAACGGCTGAGTAATAGCGGCACAATCTGGTGCCAAAACAGTGAAGGGGCGACGTTACGTCGCCCCTTTTTATTTTTTAAAATAGTTCTCAACGCAAAAGCGCCCCAGAGGGACGCTTTTGAGATTATTTATTTTGAATTTATGCGAGCAAGCCTGCTTCTTTGAGTGTCTTGAAAGCACCGCGCTTCTTCATGGTTTTCAGTCCTTTTGCAGAAACATGAACCGTAACTTTCTTGCCGATTTCTGGGACAAAAAGAGTCTTTTTCTGCATGTTGACCGCTCGCCATCGCTTGCCGGTTGGGTTGAATTTGGTTGCACGAGTGCGGTTAGAATACCCACCGCCAACGCGAGGTCGTTTGCCTGTGATAGCACATTCAGTTGCCATAGTTTCGGTACTGTACTGTAAAATCAATAAAAAAGCAACGACAGAGATTTGTTCAGTACCGACGAGTCATTTCTAAACCTATTTGTGCATGATACACTCGTTTCCATGGAGTTTTTTGATGCTATTTTTGTGGTCGTAGTCGTCATATTTTCTGCAGTGATTCATGAAGTAATGCATGGTGTTGCAGCAAACTCGCTTGGTGACCCTACCGCTCGCTACGCAGGGCGCCTCACGCTTAATCCTCTGAAACACCTTGATCCTTTTGGTTCCGTCATTCTTCCCGGGCTTCTTGCTCTGTCGCAGTCGCCGTTTCTCTTTGGATGGGCGCTACCAGTTCCCTATAACCCGTATAATCTTAAACAGGGTAGGTTTTCTGAGGCAATTGTTGCGGGCGCGGGACCCCTCTCTAATCTTACGATTGCCGCTTTGTTCGGCATTGTACTCCAGTTGGGGGTGATGCCTGAGGCGGCGCAAGGACTCCTCTTCACCGTCGTTGTTGTAAATGTCATGCTTTTTCTCTTTAATTTAATTCCGATTCCGCCCCTTGATGGTTCAAAAATACTCTCGTCGCTATTACCCACAAGGCTAGCCATTTCATACGGTCGAATGCGTTCTCAGCTTGAGAGTAGTCCTTTTGCTGGGATGGCGCTCGTTGTTCTTGTAGTTATTCTCTTTGGCAAATTGTTCGTTTCAGTTGTCTATACTTTTGCGAGGCTCCTTGCAGGAATGTAAATGCTGTAGTACATTTGCGGTCACCCATCTCGGGGATTTTTTCATGGCAACAATCAATCAATTAGTGAAGAAAAGCCGCGTACAAAAAACGTGGCGCACCAAGACAATCGCGCTTACCCGCGGCTTTAACTCATTGAAAAATCGCCCAACCTTCTACGAATCACCATTTAAGCGCGGTGTTTGTACTCGCGTTACCACCAAGACTCCTCGTAAACCAAACTCTGCTATCCGTAAAATCGCTCGCGTCCGCCTGACGAACGGCATGGAAATCACTGCCTACATCCCCGGTGAAGGTCACAACCTCCAGGAGCACTCGGTAGTTTTGGTCCGCGGTGGTCGTGTAAAGGACATCGGTCTTCGCTACACTATCGTTCGCGGTAAGCTCGATACTGCTGGTCTCGAAAAGCGTCGCCGCGGTCGTTCTCTCTACGGTGCTAAGAAGCCAAAAGGTCAATAGAAAATAACGAGCGAAGCGACTATATTTTCTTTGATCCGCTTGCATTTCTATCGACATGTACTGAAAAACATGAACTACGCTTTACAAAATACATCTTGTTGTGCTATAAATGCTCACGCAAGAAATGCGGGCGGATGTAAGATTTTCTAATTCGCTCCGCTCATAACAAAATCTAACATGCGTCGCCCTGTAAAAAATCGAAAACAGCCTCAGCCTGACGAAGTCTACGGCTCATTTAAGGTTGCAAAGCTCATTAACTACGTGATGGAGCGTGGTAAGAAAGACACGGCGACTCGCATTGTCTATAAAGTGATGGAAGAGCTCAAAAAAGATGGTGATCCTGTTGCTCTCCTTGACCAAGCGCTCGAAAACGCTGGACCTGAAGTAGAGGTTCGCTCACGTCGTGTTGGTGGTGCAAACTACCAGGTACCAGTTCCTGTTCGCCCAGAACGCCGCCTTGCCCTCGCACTGCGTTGGATTGTTGAAGCAGCAGAAGGTACCAAGGGTAAGCCAATGCACGAATCACTCACTGCGGAACTTAAAGCGGCTATCAAAAATGAAGGTGCTGCGGTCACCAAGAAAGACACAACAAAGCGCATGGCAGAGGCGAACAAGGCATTTGCCCATTTTGCCTGGTAATTTCAAATACGCATCTAAAGAGCGAGGGCGGTCCAACGGGCCGCCCTCGTTTTCACACGCCAAGTACGTACCACAATTCCACGCACCCGTTCCTGTATTCTCTCTTGTGCCTCGACTTCTACGGACTTCAAAAGTACGTTTGCCCGTACGGCAAGTGCGCTGCGGCGTGTCATATTGTCCATACAGGTTAGTATATCCGTAAATTAAAAAGGTTCGCCTAGGGCGAACCTTCTTTTTTCTTACCTGAACCCTTCAGTAATACAACGCCGTCACTGTAATCCTGCTCAGTCGCGGCATACACGATTACGTTGGGCTTTGAATTCATGTTTGGAAGCTCGGCAAGCGCGATCGCGGCTGACGTTACGTGATAGATGGTTGCGTCTCGACCATGCCTTTGTCGCAATGTTTCTAGATAGAGCAGAGCCGTCTCTTTGTTCGGCTCTACGAGCAGAATAGTTTTTCTAGGCATTGATGCCCTCCCTGTGTAGGTTTTGGACTGCCCGCACAGTAGCTCTTCTTCTCCTAAAAGTCAAAAAATAAAATGAACCATAGTACCTCTTCTGTCTGAATTGCATTTACCCTTACTTTTGGTATTCTGTGCGCACTACCCCTAAAGGGTTTTTTAATTTGTAATTTTAATTTAAGGGTCCCGTGACCTCAGTAGAAAAGCAAAGCTTTCTACGGGGCAAGTTATCCAACACACATCGTATGAGTAGAGACTATCCGTTAGAGAAAGTAAGAAACTTCGGTATCGTAGCCCACGTTGATGCAGGAAAAACAACGACGTCAGAGCGCATTCTCTACTACACCGGTGAGTCTCACAAAATCGGTGAAGTGCACGATGGAAACACGGTGACCGACTGGATGGAGCAGGAGCGCGAGCGCGGTATCACGATTACCGCCGCTGCTATTACCTGTTTCTGGAACCCAACGTACATGGGCGCAGACACCAGTTTCAAGCACCGCTTTAACATCATCGACACCCCGGGACACATCGACTTCACTTCAGAAGTGAAGCGCTCTATGCGTGTTCTCGATGGCGCAGTGGTGGTCTTCGATGGTGTTGCGGGTGTAGAGCCACAGTCAGAAACGAACTGGCGCTATGCTGAAGAAGCAGAAGTCCCTCGTATTTGCTACATCAACAAACTTGATCGCACCGGTGCGTCGTTTGAAAAGTCATACGCTTCTATTCTTGATCGACTTTCGACGAAGGCAGTTCGTCTCCAGATCCCAATTGGTGCCGAAGCTGATTTTGATGGCGTTATCGATGTACTCGAAATGAAAGCGTATAAATTTGAAGGGGAGATGGGTAAGGAGGTCTCTTCATACGAAATTCCTGAAAGCTATGTTGCGGAAGCAAAGAAATTCCATGACGAACTCGTTGAGCGAATCGTTGAAACTGACGATGCGCTCATGACAGACTTCCTGGAAGGAAAAATTCCAGAACTCGCTGTTCTCAAAAAAGCGCTTCGCGCGGCGGTCTGCACTAACAAAATTTTCCCAGTACTTACCGGTTCGTCACTCAAAAACAAAGGCGTGCAGCGCGTACTCGACGCAGTTGTTGACTACCTCCCATCGCCGCTTGATCTTCCCGCGGCAAAAGGTACGAATACTGACACGGGGGCAGAAGAAACTCGTCCTGCCTCAGATGAAGGTCCCTTTGCGGCGCTCGTCTTTAAGCTCCAGGTTGACCCATTCGTGGGCGCCCTCACCTTCTTCCGTGTGTATTCTGGTTCTGTTTCAGCAGGGGATACCGTCTACAACAGTGCAAACAACAAGAAAGAACGCATCGGTCGCATGGTACGACTCCAGGCAGACAAGCGTGAAGATGTAAAGACGGTCTACGCGGGCGAAATCGCGGCGTTTGTTGGTATGAAAGAAGTAAAAATCGGCAACACCGTCTGTGCCGCAGAACATCCGATAGCGCTCGAATCCATTGTCTTCCCGGAGCCTGTGGTCTCAATGCGTATTGAACCAAAAACAAAAGCAGACCAGGAGAAAATGGGTATTGCGCTTTCGCGCCTCTCTGATGAAGACCCGACATTCCGCGTCTCATCTGACCCAGAAACTCTCGAAACGATTATCTCTGGTATGGGTGAGCTTCACCTCGAAATCATTGTCGATCGTATGAAGCGTGAGTTTAGCGTTGAGGCAACGACCGGCAAGCCGCAGGTAGCGTTCCGCGAAACTATTCAGGGTACCGCTGATGTTGAATATAAACATATCAAGCAGACGGGTGGCAGAGGTCAGTATGGCCACGTGAAAATTAAGGTCAAACCGCTTGAGCCCGTTGTTGAGGGTGAGAAAATTAAAAACAACGTTGACCGTGAAGACCACTTCGAATTCATCAATAACATCAAGGGTGGTGTTATTCCTCAGGAATACATTCAGCCGGTTAAGAAAGGACTGAAGGAAGCAATGGATCGTGGTGTGCTTGCTGGTTTCCCGGTCGTTGATGTGTCGGTCGACCTCTATGATGGTTCGTACCACGATGTCGACTCATCTGAAATCGCCTTCAAGCTCGCTGCAGTCAACGCGCTTCAAGATGCGATGCGCCAGGCAAAGCCAGTTCTTCTTGAACCGATCATGAAACTCGAAGTCGTTACTCCTGAGAAATTCATGGGTGATGTGACGGGTATGATCAATTCAAAGCGTGGTTCTATCGAAAGTATGGGCGAGCGCGGTCAGGCGAAAGTGGTTGTTTCAAAAGTTCCACTTTCAGAGCTCTTCGGCTTTACCACGCAGCTGCGCTCTCTCACCGAAGGCCGTGCAGTGCCAAACCTTGAATTCTCGCACTATGCGGTTGTTCCTCGTAACGTAGCAGATGAAGTGATTGCCTCGAGAAAATAAAAAACAAGAGAGGGGAAAATGAAAACCCGCCGAAAGGCGGGTTTTCCCCATGCTATCCCCATTTTGAGAAAACCGCATAAAAGTTGACTCGAAGAGTCACTCTGGTATTATGTGCCCATCGCAGTGACACGCTTTTTTGATGTGTCTGGTCCCTGGTTGGGAAAAAATTGCGGCATTTTTATTTAGTATAGTCACTAACAATTACGTAAAACGTATGGCAGGAGAATTCAATCGTACGAAGCCGCACGTGAACGTTGGTACCATTGGTCACGTCGACCACGGTAAGACCACGCTCACCGCAGCTATCCTCAACGTCCTTTCAAAGGCGGGGGGAGGTTATTCAGCACAGGTAAAGGGAGTTGATCAGATCGACAAGGCCCCCGAAGAAAAAGCGCGTGGTATCACCATTTCGCTTTCTCACTCGGAATACGAGACCCCGTCTCGTCACTATGCGCACGTTGACGCGCCAGGTCACGCCGACTACATCAAAAACATGATCACCGGTGCGGCGCAAATGGACGGTGCTGTCCTTGTTGTTGCAGCAACTGACGGTGTTATGCCTCAGACTCGTGAGCACATTCTTCTTGCAAAACAGGTTGGCGTGCCAAAGATCATCGTCTTCTTGAACAAAGTAGACATGGTGGGCGACGCAGAACTTATCGATCTCGTTGAAGAAGAGATTCGTGATGTCCTCACGAAGCAGGGCTTTGATGGTAAGGCAACCCCAATCATTCGCGGATCGGGCCTCAAGGCACTCGAGAATCCAGAGCCAGGCAATGAATGGTCAGGCAAGGTAATGGAACTTATCAAAGCACTCGACGAATATATCCCTCAGCCAGTTCGTGAACTCGACAAGCCGTTCCTTATGCCAATCGAGGACGTCTTCTCAATCGAAGGACGTGGCACCGTAGTAACGGGCCGCATCGAACGCGGTATCATCAAGGTTGGTGAAGAAATCGAAATCGTCGGTATCAAAGACACGACGAAGACGACCGTAACTGGCGTTGAAATGTTCAATAAGTCACTCCAGGAAGGTCAGGCAGGTGACAACGCAGGTGTTCTCCTTCGCGGTACTCGCAAGGAAGATGTGCACCGAGGACAGGTCCTCTGTAAGCCAGGATCGGTCAAGCCTCACACAGAATTTGAAGCTGAGGTGTATATCTTGACCAAGGAAGAAGGCGGCCGTCACACCCCATTCTTCTCTGGCTACAAGCCGCAATTCTATGTTCGCACTACGGACGTTACGGGTGAAGTGACATTGAAAGAAGGTGTTGAGATGGTCATGCCAGGCGACACGGTGACCTTCAAGGTCAAGCTCGTCGGTCCTATCGCGATGGAAGACAACATGCGCTTTGCTATCCGCGAGGGTGGAAAAACCGTTGGAGCTGGCGTAGTTACCAAAATTGTCGCTTAGGATTACGTGCAGGCTAAAACATTTTGCAAAGCAAAATGTTCGCCCTAATTTGGGCGAGCCAGCGGGCTGTAGCCCGACAAAAGACCGCATTAGCGGTCTTTTGTTTAGGGTGTCGTAACCAGGATCATCGCATAATTTCTCTCCATGAAATGGGACGAAAGAATCCCTAAAATTTTTCGTGTTATTGTATGGTTGCTGCTAATTTTGAATCTCGTCAAAGATTCGAACCGAAGCAAATGCTTGAAATAATCAGGGCTGGGGGCAAAGACGAACGCAGTGCTGATATCGAGAAGTGGAAGGCGCGGTATCTCAAACAGCGCGAAGCACTTGCAGCGGCACAAGTTTCACTCATACGCGCACTACGAAAACGGCCTGACATGCCGGAGGCAGAAATCGTTGCTATCTTCAAAGATCTCGCTGCGAAACGAGGGTTTTCGGAAAAGCAAGAAAGGCTCGGACTCGAAGCCATCAAAATTTTGGAACTGAGAAGGTTGGCGATGCGTAGCGCGCGTGAGAAATACCCCAATGATAGAGAGCTTTTTAAAGCAATTTTTGGGTTTTCTCCAATTGGCCCAGTACGTTTAAGACAAATGCCTGCAAATCTGGAATTTCAAATAACGAACAAGGTCGACATCGTACGCGCCTGTAACTTTGATGTTCACGGAATCCATGCGTTGTACCAATTCCTAGTGGAATACCTTGGCAGTCACTCTGAGGGAGCGATATTTACAAACCTTCATCTCGCCGATCTCAATAATGGCGTTACAGTGGTGCGGCAAAGAGCAAAAAGGCCCGAAGTAGGTGATGCTAGTGTTCATGAAGAACAACATGTTTTTTTTCGGATATTGAGAGCCGCCGCTAGGCGAGTTGAAACACCTGTTGATAAAGATATCGATCCGGATAAAAAGCTTATGCAAGAATATATCGAAGATCTTGAAAGTTCATTCGCAGAAGAAATTCTGTCACTGTACAAAGGGCTTGCACGGTCACCTCTGCACAAAATCCGCTTCTACTTCAACGAGCTTATCTCAATACAGATAAAGTTTCTCAAGCGTAACGAAGCCCACTATCTTAAAAATGGATATACGCAGGCTGATTTAGAAAAAGTTGTTGCAACTCTTGAAAGCGATGCTTTTAGGGCGAGGCTTTGGAAGACGATTGTAAATGCCAGTTTTGCGTATAACGAGCTCAGGAATCGAGGTCGCTTCTCGCATGAGGAAATTGCCGCCCTTCTTGACCTTGAACCGCTGTCTCGCTGGTCGAAGCTAGCAAAGCGTATCATACAGTAATTTGAAACTTTTCTTGTATACCGGCCCAAGAGGCATTCAAGGTTGTCTGGGAACAGCAACGAGAAATGTCAAACGCAGTGAAAGAAGGTGACGAGGTCACCATCATGAAACTGCGCGACGAGCGAATCAACACCATTCTGCACATCATGCTCGCGGTCTACGCCAGTGTCTTCCATAAGGGAAGATGAGATCTTTGAAATGGAGAAAGCTATGACAGTCGCAAAACTTCTCGCACGCCGATCCACAAAACAGGAAGTTATCTCTCTCGAAGAGTGCCTCGCAAGCTGGGCGACGGAACCGCTCTTTTCCCGTTCGGCTGCCGGTCGTATTCACCATGCATTCGGTACGCCAACGGTTATTGATACGGCAAAAGACGAGCGCCTGGGGAGGATTTTTTCCGGCAGAACAATCCGTACGTATTCGTGCTTTGCTGCCCTCAAAGGGATTGAAGAGCCACTACAAAATGTAGTTGACTTTTTCGCTCACAGTGCGGGCGGACTCGAACAAGCCCGTCAGATCCTGTATCTGAAGGGGCCAGTGGGATCAGGGAAAAGCACGATCGTTGAAATCATCAAGCGGCTTGCCGAACAGGAGCCGATGTTTGTCCTCGCGGTCAAATCTGGCGATGGTACGGTCGAAATAAGTCCGGTATTCGAAAATCCTCTCGGACTTTTCAGTGCCCCGGATTGTGTAGCTACGATGGAGAGCGAGTATAAGATTCCTGCGTTCCTTTTGCGCGCACCGCTCTCTCCGTCAGACGCGTCGGATTGCGCTCGCCACCTCGGTCACACCGACCATGCTGGCTGCAATCGTGCCATGGCTTACGGCTATCGGCGCAGCGAAGTTCGCTGGTGCCGGCAAAGAGGTGGTGGCGCTCGGCCAGATGGTCGGGATCTATCTGCCTCTCGCGGCGCTTGCCTACTGCCTCGTGATCACGTTCGTGTCGCGGGGTCTGTGGCGGACCGAATGCAACAACCTCGAGAACCTGCTCTGCTACGAGAAAGTGTTTTCGAATGGCATCGGCCATGCTCACTCACGACATGCGGAAGTCATGTCGCAGGTCGGCTGGTTCCCGTCGACGACGGAAGTCGCCACGCAAGCGTGGTTCGTCGTCTGGTTCTTCTTCGGGCTCGGCGCCCGCTACTACCTTTCGTAAGGGACAGACCAATGCAGTACAGTGCCGAAACGCGATCGTATGCTCGCAGACTGAGAACCGAGATGGAAGGGCACGGTGTCGCCGGTAAGACGGTGACAGTGTTTTTCGTTCTCTTGTTTCTTGGACTCATCGCGGCCGATGTGTCGACCGGAAAGCTCGACGACAAGGTCGGAGCGCTCAAGGAAAAGATCTTCGGCAGTAAGACGAAATGAACCCTCCGCGGGTTCTGAAATTGGCGGCGCCTTCGAAAGAGGGCGCCGTCTTGTTTTTCTTGCATTTTTTCCTTTTTTGGTGCATACTCCAGCTCACGTTCTATGACAGAGGTAAAGACATCAAAGCCACGAGCTAAAAAAAAGGCGGAAGCTGATCATAAGCTGCGTATTCGCGTACTGGCGTACGAACACTCAATCCTCGACCGCTCAGTGAAGCAAATCATTGATACTGCTGCTCGCTACAATGCAGAGGTTGTGGGTCCGGTCCCTCTTCCTATCGATATTAAAAAATATACTGTTAATCGCTCAACATTCATCGACAAAGATGCGCGTGAGCAGTTTGAAATGCGCATCCACAAGCGCATGATCGACATTTTGAATCCTGCTCCGAAAGTTATCGAAGCGCTGACCAACATCGACCTTCCATCAGGCGTCAACATTGACGTTAAGATGATGTAGGGAACTTGCGGTACTTGCCAGCCTCTCGCGTTTTTTTCTACGCACCCGTATTTTCCCGCCTGTGCTTTTGGGAGTACAATGCACTGTAATGAGTGCATTTAACTATATTCTGCCAAGAGCAGGTACTGGCACACCGTTTAGTGTTTCTTTCGACCCCTGTACTCGTGTACCAAAATCATGGAAAGAAGAACTTGATAATGCGGCACTTGATATTGTGCGTGAAGCAAAAAAACCAATTTGGATTTGTTCAAGTGGAGGGATTGATAGTGAGGTAGTTTGTGAGACTTTTTTTAAACTTGGCATCAACTTCCAAGTTCTTTCATTGCGGTATGAACGAGATACAAATGTACATGATATATGGTTTGCTCAAAAGTGGTGCGCAGAACATGGGGTGGCACACGATATTGTCGACGTCTCAGTCTCTTCTTTGTTTGGACCTGAACTAGACGAGTATGCAAGGAATGGATATATAGGCGAACAACCATTTCGGTATCTACAGATTCGAATGCTAGAGATAGTCGAAAAAAGAGGGGGGTACGCAGTGTTGGGGGGAGGAGAGCAGTTGTTTTCTGCCCAGGATGACAGCGGTATATTCCTAAAGTTCACTGGTGGTTATACGGTCCCTTTGGAGTGGATGAGGCGACACGACGCACGTCATGAACCCTACTTTTACTTCCGCACTCCGGAATTGTGCGCCTCGTTTCAGCATATATCGATAGTGTCATACGCGTTAACACAACCACATTTGTTTAAAAACGAATCAAACAAGTTTGTTTTTAAACGATTTGTACTTCAGAGTGAATTTTCACAGCTCGCTCCGCGCAAGAAGTTCAACGGCCTTGAATTGCTCTCAAAGGAAAGAATTGGTGCGATTAAACGTGTCCAGGAACAGTACCCTGAAAAAATATACTCCCATCGTTTGACAATAGCGGATATGCGTCAGCAGCTTGGTGTGTGAAAAAAGGGCGGGCACTATAGTGCCCG
>RFQR01000110.1 GCA_009924895.1 bacterium | reverse complement strand
ATGGGCGGGAAAAACTGGTCATGCTTTTCCGAGATTTGCCATAACTCGGTTTATGGGGGTCGGGTCGAATTGTTCTCAAAGGGTGGCGAGGGTTGCGTCATGTGGACCGACATCAATTCTCTTTACCCGTGGGCCATGACTCAAAAATACCCGGACGAATGTATTCAAACGACCGACATGAAAGAATACGGGTTGACCGAGGCTACCGTGGAAGTCCCCCACCAACCCTATGCGCCCCTACCCTACCGAACACAAGAGTCCGACAATTTTTCCGGGATTTCCGAAGGGTCAATTATTTTTCCTTGTGGGGTGTTCACCGGGACATGGACGAATCACGAACTTCGCAACGCTATGGAAAATCACGGTGCGAAAATTCTAAAACTGCATAGCTCTTTTGGGACAGATAAGGCGTCAGATTACTACGGCGATTTCGTGAAAAAGTTCTACAAACGCCGACTCGAATGTAAAACCCCCGCCTATAAACTTATCTATAAGTTGCTGATGAATAACCTTTACGGACAACTCGGGATGTCGGGAAAAGTTATCAAAACTTGCCGACTGAAAGAAAAGGACATGAAACTGATTAAGGAGGGAAAGCTCAAGGTTCAAACGCTAGGCGATAATGTCCTAAAAGAGTTTTTTATACCCCTACCGGACCATTGTAATTACCTCCACGCATCCTATGTGACCAGCTACGGACGGCTCCGCCTGCTCGAATATATGCGGACCATTCCACCGAAGGATATGATTTACTGCGACACCGATTCCCTCTTTTTCTTCGCTAAAGATTGGAAGGCTCCATTCAAAACCGGGGACCGTTTGGGCGACATGAAATTAGAGGACAAAGGAACGAAAATTACAACCTATGCTCCCAAGGTTTATTCGATCAATGACATGGTGAAAGCGAAAGGCGTCCCCCGGCATCTTGCTAAAAAGTTTGTCGAGGAAGGTTATGTTGAGTATTCGGCCCCGTACAAACTCCGGGAACGTGGGAATACAAAGAAACTTTCGGTATGGCGGAAAGTTCGTAAGGAAATGCGAACAAAGTACGCAAAGAAAAATCTAGTTGACGGCGGACATTGGATG
>RFQR01000109.1 GCA_009924895.1 bacterium | reverse complement strand
GTCGAAGCCTTAAAAGAGGCGTTAAAATGCCCCACAATCACCGGAGAAACCCCCCAGAACGAGCGCAACCGGATAATGAAGGTCTTTAGGGCGGACCGCATCCCTGCGGTCGTTCTAAACATATCTGCGGGCGGAGTGGGTATTTCGCTCCATGGAGCCCGTCAGAGGCTTTCCCTCATCTCCCCTTCATGGTCGGCGATTGACCTGATTCAAACGATAGGTCGGGTCCGTAGGGCCGGGGGGAGCCATTCTGTTCAGAAAATTTTATTTGCGAACGGCTCGGTCGAGGAATCAGTTTGCGCCCGGGTACGGTCCAAGGTCGGGTGTATTGAAACTCTTAATGACGGTGACACACAAGGAATCACAATGAAAAGAAAGGCAGAAATAAAAGATGAAAACATACCAGCAAAGAAAACCAACAAGGCTCCCCGCAAAAATAAGTCGATTGCACCGGGCAAGAAGAATCATGGGGATGACCCAATCTCAACTTGCGGAAGCGTTGGAAATCAGTACGACTTATTTGAAACAACTTGAATATGGAAATAGAAAACTCACGGAGGATTTGAAATATCGTTTGAAATTTATTGCCAACATTGACCCGGCAAGATGGACAGAGGATCGGAGATACCCGATGGTCGGTCTATTTCAAAAATTTTCCAAGAAAACCTATTCAGAATATCGCAATCACCTTTCCAATCTTCCTGAATTTCAGCGTCAGAACATCTCCCGTGACTTGGAAACCCGGTTGCGATGGTTATTTGAGTTCGGAAAAAGACTTTATGATAACGAGAATTGGGCGAAACTCGCCATGTTTGATTATGAATTAAATCTTGTTCTCAAAAAAACTCGCCGTTGGAACCTTACCCCAAAACTTTCTTCACCCAATGATACCCCGGCGTCCCGCCCCAAAGTTCGTCCGCAATCCTCGCCGGAGAAACCGGGTCCGCAAGCCGACGCCGATTTTCTGCCCGGGATGCACGATGCCTCGCAAAATAAGAGGACATCCGTTTCACGGTCCGCATAGAAACATTTACCCGGTTACATAGGTCCCGGCCCCGGGCGACGCCGACCGCCGTTCCGCCTCGCTT
>RFQR01000108.1 GCA_009924895.1 bacterium | reverse complement strand
GGGGCGGCGGTTCTTGCGGGGGCTTGAGGAGTCTTATATTCTGCAACTGTATCTGCATTTTCATTGTTTTCCATTGGACCAATTTCGGTTCCCTCTTCCAAATCTGATTGCGCAGCTGGAGGTCGCACAGTAGGTGCTTGCACAGTTGGAGGTCGCACAGAAGCAGCTTGTCTTGCAGCAACTAATGCAGCAGAGGCGGCTTGAGCCGCAATAGTAGCAGCCCTTGCGGCAGAGGCTTGTGCAACACGAGCAGCTGATACTTGCCTATCTTGTCTTAATAAAGATTCATACGCCTTTTGAGCTTGATCGGCCCTTGCTGCAGAAGCCTGCAGTTCTGCTAGTTGTTGTTGATATGCCAGTGCTGCAGAAGCCTGTAGTGCCTGATTTTCAAATGCCGCAGACGCCTGTAGGCGCTGAAGTTCCTCTGTTTTAGCAGATTGTTGCTCTAGTGCAGCTTTAGCAGCCAGTGCAGCAGAAGCCTGTTGCTTTTGTGCCTGTAATGCTTGAGCCGCTACAGCAGCTTGAAGTTGTTGATACGACTGTGCTGCATATTTTTCAGAAGTAAAACTTGATTGAGCTGATTTACCCGCAGCAGATTCATCTATAAAAGCTTGGGAAGCTGCAATGGCGGCACTTGCTTCATCTAGAATAGCCTGTTCTGCGGCGGATGCGGATAATATAGCTGCTCTTTGAGCATCCAATGCTGATTGTTCAAGGGCTTGAAGTTGTAAAGCAGCAGATGCATTTGCAGAAGACGTTTGTTGTCCTTGGGTTTTTGCTACACTGGCGACTTGGGCTGTTTGAACAGTAGTACTTTGAATTGCTTTTAATGCTTGTGCGGCAGATGCTTGGGCGGCGGAGGCTTGTAGAGCTGATATCTGGGCAACACGGGCTGCTTGAGCCGCAGATGTTTGTGCGGAAGATGCTTGATCTGCTTGGTCAACACTGGAAGAAGCCGCTTGAGCAGCCACATCTTGAGAACTGGATGCTTGTATAGATTGAGCTTGTGCAGAAAGAGCAGAGAGAGCCGAAGAAGCCTGTGCTAAGCGAGTTTGTAAGAGAGCGGCGGAAGCTTGGGCTGCCGAAGTCCTTAATCCTGC
>RFQR01000107.1 GCA_009924895.1 bacterium | reverse complement strand
ATTCCCAGGAGCCGTTGTAGGTCGCGGTGATGGAGCAGCCGAATTCGGTAGAGTAGAGATCTTTACGTAGCATGGCAGCGAAGGATCCGAGACAGTCGCCGTGGGTGAAGATGGTTACGTTCTTGATGCCTGCGAGAAATGCACGATTGGCGTAGTCTTGGATGGCTGCGCGGTAGCGTGCGTCTGCTGATCCGCCGAGTCCGCGTGTTTCTTCCTGGGGAATTCCGTGAGCGGTACGAATGTAGAAGGCGGGTGGAAGTTCGGCGTCGGTACGAAGCTTGAAATCCTGTATGGAGTGAATCACTTTGGGGTGGAACACTTCCATGAATCGGGAGTCAAGTACGAGGGGTCGGCCACGTAGAGTAGGTAGAGCGGTTTGTACGCAGCGAAGGAGAGGAGAGGATACGATGATATCGCCGGGAAGTCCAGCAACAAGTTCGGCATGGGCGACACCGGCGGTAGACAGGGGAGTATCGTAGACGCGATCTACGTTGGCTTTCTCTGCTTCGTCGGTGTCCATGCGGGCGTCGTGGCGGAAAATCTGAATGGTCGTCATTTTATGAAAGTAGAGTGTGAATTCGCGTTTCAATTTTGTAGGGGCCAGCCCCTACGACCCCCTGCAACGGATCTGTGTAGGGGCCAGCCCCTACGACCCCGTTCTCCGCACCTCCTTTGTAGGGGCCAGCCCCTACGACCCCATCATTATGGATTGTAGGCGCAGCCTACCCGGTGAACCTGGAAAGTTCACTGTAAGGTTCTCTGCTTCGTCGCCTGTGGATCCAATATTATCCGGAGCTGGAAGCTCACAAAGATCCGTTGCAGGAGGTGCGGAACCTGGGTTCTGCATAAAATTGAAACGTGTTTTGCATGTATGGTTTCATAAAACATGGAGAAATTTCTAACGAGCGAGGGAAGCGAAACGTATCGTATTGCGGCGGCATACCAG
Source organism: bacterium (assembly GCA_009924895.1). Classification (GTDB taxonomy): domain Bacteria; phylum Patescibacteriota; class Minisyncoccia; order Phycocordibacterales; family UBA2100; genus UBA10103. The sequence continues at coordinate 163 of RFQR01000107.1, read as the reverse complement.
TTGTTGGAATGGGCGAAGATGGTCGCCTCTAGCAACGACAAAAAAGAAAAGGCGAAAAAATACGAGGAGGTACAAAAGGAGGTGCGGATGCTGGCGGAGAAGTACGAGGTGACTGCGGACGAGATGTTTGGAGCGGCCTGCGATTTGGATGGACAGTATCCAA
>RFQR01000106.1 GCA_009924895.1 bacterium | reverse complement strand
ACCCGGCTTGCCGATCTTGGGGATGCCATCGGCCTCGAAAAGCTCAAGTTTGATTCCATGTCGAAAGAGTATGTGATGAGGGATTGTCAGATCATCCACGACGCCCTCAAACATCTTCAAGACACTCTCGAATCTTTCAAAATTAAAAAGATGCCGAATACGCTCGGTTCCATGTGCGTCCGGGTGTGGAAGTCAATGGGCGGGAAAAACTGGTCATGCTTTTCCGAGATTTGCCATAACTCGGTCTATGGTGGCCGGGTCGAATTGTTTTCCAAGGGTGGCGAGGGTTGCGTGATGTGGACCGACATCAATTCCCTCTATCCGTGGGCCATGACTCAAAAATACCCGGACGAATGTATCCAGACTACGGACATGAAAGAGTATGGGTTGACCGAGGCTACCGTGGAAGTCCCCCACCAACCCTATGCCCCCCTACCCTACCGAACCCAAGAGTCCGACAATTTTTCGGGGATTTCCGAAGGGTCAATTATTTTTCCTTGTGGGGTGTTCACCGGGACATGGACAAATCACGAACTCCGAAACGCTATCGAAAATCACGGTGCGAAAATCCTAAAACTGCATAGCTCTTTTGGGACAGATAAGGCGTCGGATTATTACGGCGATTTCGTGAAAAAGTTCTACAAACGCCGACTCGAATGTAAAACGCCTGCCTATAAACTCATCTATAAGTTGTTAATGAATAACCTTTACGGCCAACTCGGGATGTCCGGTAAGGTTATCAAAACTTGCCGACTAAAAGAAAAGGACATGAAACTTATTAAGGAGGGGAAGCTCAAGGTTCAAACGCTAGGCGATAATGTCCTGAAAGAGTTTTTCATACCCCTCCCGGACCATTGTAACTACCTCCACGCCTCCTATGTCACCTCTTACGGACGGCTCCGGCTCCTCGAATATATGCGAACCATTCCACCGAAGGATATGATTTACTGCGACACCGATTCCCTCTTTTTCTTTGCAAAGGATTGGAAAGCTCCATTCAAAACCGGGGACCGTTTGGGCGACATGAAATTGGAGGACAAGGGAACGAAAATCACGACTTATGCCCCGAAGGTTTATTCGATAAATGACATGGTGAAAGCGAAAGGCGTCCCCCGGCATCTTGCTAAAAAGTTTGTCGAGGAAGG
>RFQR01000105.1 GCA_009924895.1 bacterium | reverse complement strand
TGTTGCCTTGCAGATTCAGGGCGAAAAAGGGATTGTGAATTACGATCCATGCAACCCGAACGATCACTTCGGAGAACCCAAGGGAGATATTCTACTTGGTGACTTCGCCCCCGACCATGCCTGACATTACCTATTCAACAATCCCATCGACATCCTATACCATACCGGATTTCGGTTTATTTAATTTTAGCGGATCGAGCATCTCGATCCCTTCCATTCCGATATTTACTCCGATTTCCATACCGACCCTTCCAACATTTTACACTCTTGAGGAATTGATCGGAGTTTCTGATTCTAGCTCAATTTATGTTCCCTATGTACCACCAGCAGTTTCAACTTTAGACCCAAAACTTGTCCAACTTCGCAATCAGGCGATCACCCTGCAAAGAGAACTTGGTGACGCTTTGGCCGACCTTGCCTTGGGGTATGAAATAGCCCAATACAACCGTGATTCTTTGACGGCGTATAACACCGAATTGTCCTCGCTTACCACTTCTCTGAATACGCAAAAGACGAATCTTACCGCCTTACAAACTACACTTAATACAAACTCCACTTCCCTGAACACCGCCGTTTCTTCCTATCAAAGCAAAGTCAACGCCCTCAATACTGACGCTCAAAAACTTTCAACAGCACAAACTCAACTCAACACGGCAATCACAGCCTACAATGCACAACTAGCAACTTTCCAAGCCCAACAAATCACACTTTCCGACCTAACCAATCAAATTGCCACCGCCACAACCTCCCGGGACAGCCTGCAAGCTCAAAAAAATCAGCTTACCCTCGACCTCGCCGTTTCGCAGGGTCAACTCGATTCTGCCCGGGCAAATCTTGTTCTCGCTCGGGATCAGCTTGCTTCGGTTCAGTCCGGGGTTCAGATTTCGCAAGCAGAATACGACGCCCTTGTTTCGGATGTACGGCAGGCCGAAGGTGACTACGCCACAATTCAGGCTTCCAATCAGGGCCTTCTCGCTCAAAAAGCCTCGCTCGAATCGTCCATTCAAACCGCAAGCAAAAACTTGTCCTCACTTAATTCGGAATACAACTCACTTCAATCCTCGCTTTCCGAATCCCGATCCTCGCTCGATTCACTTCAAAATCAGATTCAGTCCGCCGAACAAACCATCGCCAACTCGCAAGCAAGTATCGGAACCCTCACAAATCAAATCGCCGAGTCCGAAGCAAACATCGCAACCTTGACCGCAACTCAAACG
>RFQR01000104.1 GCA_009924895.1 bacterium | reverse complement strand
CATTGCTCGGCAAGAGGAGTTCTAAAGTCATAGAAGGACTTCCTGATCTCGTGAGGCACGAGAACAGTTCGCGCGCCTGTTAAGAAGGGCCCCCATATCTCCCAGACAGAGAAGTCGAAGGCATAAGAATGGAATAACGTCCAAACATCCGTCGGTTTAAACTCATAAAGCGCACAGCAGCCTAAAACGAGATCAATAACATTGCGATGCTGTATACCTGCTCCCTTCGGCTTTCCTGTTGTTCCTGAGGTGTAGATGACATAGGCGAGGTTTTGGGGCGTGAGGGCTCTAACGCGATCATTGTTTGAGATGGGCGCGCAAGAGAGCGTTGCGAGTTCTGCTTGCAAAACTTCGTCATCAAGAAGCAGAGCGGTTGGAAGTCTAAATGGCGCTGATGCAATATTCAGACTGTCTGACGGATCTTCTCCTCTCAATACAGACGAAGCCGAGCCTAAGGCTCCTGACGTTAAGCTAGCTGTATGACTGATATGATTAGAATCTGCATCTTGATAAGACGACGCGATCTGTTCAGCTGATGTCTCACCTGATAAACGATCATAAATCTTACCTGTCGTAATCAGACATCTCGCCTTGCTATCTTCCAGCATGAAGGCAAGGCGCTCTTGGGGATATTCTGGATCTAACGGCAGATACGCCGCCCCACTTTTAAGAACGCCTAACAGTGAGACAACCATCTCAATAGAGCGATCCAAGCCAATCGCGACGATATCTTCCGGGCCAATATTTTGTTCGATCAGATACCGCGCAAGCTGATTGGCTCTCCGATCAAGCTCTTGGTAGCTAACCTCTTCATCTCCAAAGATCAGCGCAATCGCCTCAGGCGTTTTCTCAACCTGCGCCGCAAAGAGATCAGGGAGCGTCGTATTGGGGATCTCTTGCTGCGTATCGTTGAAGGTCGTGATTACTTGAGCGCGCTCTTGCGCGCTTATAAGTGGGATCGCCCCAATAAGGCGCTCTTCGTCTTCTAAGACCCCTGTCAGGAGCCGCGTGAACTGATCAACCCAAGATCGAACCGTCCGCTCAGAGTAAAGCGACGCGTCATATTCAAAGGAACCCGCGAGACTTCCGTCCAGGTTACGACCCAATGACAGCGTCACATCAAACTTCGCCTTGGGTAATTGAGCGCCCAAGTTCTCTAAAGTCGTCTCACCGAGTTTAAGACGCAACTCTCCCTGATCCAGCCAGGCAAACATCGCCTGGAACAGCGGC
>RFQR01000103.1 GCA_009924895.1 bacterium | reverse complement strand
TGGGAGACGGTAAGGATGTTATTATGGAGCTAACCTCCGCTACCACTGACACCACCACCAATTACGGCACTGATAAAATCAGATTCGGAACTGGCATCACCCAAGCCAATAGCTTACTCTTCAAAGCTGGCAATGACCTGATCATCAAGTTCAAAGATGCTGCTGGCAATATCAGCACCACTGATCAAATCATCATCAATAACCAATTCGCTCCTAACACCAATATCTACCGTATTGAATCTTTAGAATTTACGAACGACTCAACTAGCTTAGATATCTCCAACCCAGCAAATTACAGCTTCACCGACATCGGAGTTGGAGGCACGGAAGGCGACGATATCATCAATCTAACTTCTGCCTTTAACGGCCTAGTAGAAACCTTCGGTGGCAATGACAATATCAATGCTAACTTCGCTGCCGACTTCAACATCAACTCTGGATCCGGCAATGACAGCATCACCACTGGCTCCGGCAATGACACCATCCAAGCCTCTGACGGCAATGATTACATCAACTCTCAATCCGGCAACGACACTATCGATGGCGGCTTAGGTAATGACAATATCTACGCTGGCTCTGGCAACGACACTATTCTAGGCGGATCTGGCAATGACAATATCTACGCCGAACAAGGCGATGACATCATCCGCGGCGGCCTAGGCGATGACAATATCTCAGGCAATAACCCGAACTCCGGCAATGACCTCTACCTCTACTCCCAAGGTGATGGCAATGACACTATCTTTGAAGGCTATACCTACGAATCCAGCAACAACACCGACACCATTCGCTTCGATTCTACTATCAATAAAAACAACATCATCTTTGTTCGCGAAAACAATGATCTAATCATCAAGTTCAAAGACTCTGCTGGCAATATCTCCAGCACCGACTCAATTCGCATCTCTCAACAACTAAGTGAACAAAACTACCATGGCTTACGCATTGAGAAGTTAGAATTTACTGACACCTCAGGCAACATCATCACTGCTGACAGTCTTAACATCTCTGATCCCAACAACCTACCACTAGAGTTAAACAACTTCGGCACCTCAAGCAATGAAGGTATTTACGGCTCAGTATTTGCCGACACTATCACTGGTAAAGCAGGTGACGACACCCTAGTTGGCAATCTCGGCAATGACACTTACGTCTATAATTTGGGAGACGGTAAGGATGTTATTATGGAGCTAACCTCCGCTACCACTGACACCACCACCAATTACGGCACTGATAAAATCAGATTCGGAACTGGCATCA
>RFQR01000102.1 GCA_009924895.1 bacterium | reverse complement strand
ATTTAAATTTCCTCAGATTTTCCAAATTATTTCTTGCGATTAATGGTTGTTAGAGCTAGTGTTTTCTAGTGCTTATGACTGATTTGTTTTTTGTGAATTAGTCTAATTTCTAACAATATTTCAGAAAAAATGTCATTTGAACCTAAGCAAATTGAAATGGTCTGTTTGGAAGATCTGGTTTTAGAAAATCACATTTACCGCAAGTTTTTGAATTTGTGGAACATGGATTCGGTGCGTTTGGAATTAGAAAAGCTTGAAACTGAATCTGATCACAAGGGCTACGGAATTTATCGCATCTTTCTTTGTTTGTTATTGCAGTTTCTTGAAGATTTGAGTGATCGCGAACTTGAAAGATTTATCTGTGAGAACAACGCAGCTCGATGGTTTTGTGGTTTTGATTTAACTGCAAAAACTCCGGATCATTCTGTGTTTGGCAGAGTTAGAAGTAGAATCGGAACAAGTAAACTTTCTAAAATATTTTCTCTTCTTCGTGATCAGCTAAAAGCCCAAGGCTACATGAGCGAAGTATTCACCTTTGTTGATGCCACTCATCTCATTTCAAAAGTTGGTTTGTGGAAAGAGCGCGATAAGGCAATTGAGCTCAAGCTCGAATCCCTCAACAACAAAACTTTAGAAAAAGTATCGGCTGATAAAGATGCTAAATTCGGCGCTAAATCAAAAGACAAGATCTGGTACGGCTACAAACAACACACTTCGGTTGATATGCAATCGGGCATGATCAACAAAGTGGCGATTACTTCAGCAAACCTCATTGATTCAAAAGGCTTCAAACACGTCGCACCAAATCAGGGAGCAGTTTATGCCGATAAAGGTTACTGCGATAAAAATGCCAAAATTACCGCTCAAACAAAAAATCTTCATCTTGCAGCGGTGAAGAAAAACAACATGAAGAACAAAAATCGCGATCTCGATTCTTATTACACCAAAGTCAGAGCCCCGTTTGAACGCGTGTTTTCAAAACAAAATAAAAGAGTTCGTTACAAAGGAATCGCCAAGAACCAATTCACCGCATTCATGCAAGCGATCACCTTCAACTTCAAAAGATTGACAATCCTAACTGCATCAGCTCCACCAATCACCACATGAACAAGGGATAACTTCGTCTAAACCACCAAAAAACACCAAAACCCAACAAAACTGCTAATCAAATCGCAGGAAAAATCAGCAAAAACTGCAAAAAAATTAAACAAAAAATTTCTAAAACTTCCAAACCAAATTTTCTGATGCTGAATTTTTTGG
>RFQR01000101.1 GCA_009924895.1 bacterium | reverse complement strand
TTCGGGTTGCCCGAACTTACCATTCGGTAAAGTTTCATCATCTGTTTCAGGCTCAACCCGTGGGTCCGGTGCGACATCATACCGTGGGCGTACATGGGTGGGTTGCGTCGAATCTGTCTTGCAATCGAACTTTTAGGCAACGCCCTCTTTCTATAATAAGTAGTAGAAAATAGTGTCACCGGACCCTGATACCACCCAGCCCGGTGCAACCTTTCAGCCTCTCTCATCCCGGCCATCGTAGTAGTATCTACCCGGCGTGTTTCGGTGTTAAACGGGCCGAAAGTTGGCTTATCGAAAGAGGAGCGTATGGGATTCCCCACAAGCGGTCGCAAGAACTTCCCGGTGAACTCGCTATCGAGATATTCATACCTAGTCCCGGGGCCAAAAGCGTGAATGGAATATCCTTTCGTAAATTGGCTATCGGGGATTGCACCCTTCTTTGTCATGGCAGTTTCAGCCCCTTCCCTTGTTTTATGGATAGAGACGACCACCATTTTCATCCCGGTTGGTCCACCGCCACGAACTAAAGCCCATCCTTGTTTCCCTGCCGGATTCCCCACAATCCTCCTCAATGTCCCATAAACATACGCCCCCGTCCTCCTCGCCCCGAGGTGGAGTTTCTTGGCCCGTTTCATCAGGCCACGCTTAATCTTCATCACCCGCTTTTCTCTCATGGAGCGACGCTTCTGGCGGGGGTTGGCTATTAAGTCCCATTCCTTAATCCAATCGAGCATTTTCTTTTTCGTATTAAAAATTTGATAAGTGCCATCGGAAATTTTTTGCGCCCACCAATGAGGTCTGAATACGGGCTCCATTCTTCCAATCATTTGAGATGGTTTTGAAACATAACCATACTCAAAACCATCCTTTCGGAAAATTCTGGCCGACCTTTTCTTACGGGTTTTCTTTTTCATTATGGAAAATACAAAGTGAACTTAAACTTGTTGCCCGATCCGCTGTGACTAAAAACACCGAACGGATCGGCTTCTTCGTCAACTGAAACGGTGATTTGAGGCATCCGTTCATCGGTTGTCATAAGCGAAAAATTATTAAGTTCCGCAATCGCTTCAATTTGCTTGAGCGTATAGAGTCTCGTTTTCATTGATTTTTTTGCCATATATTTCTCCTTTAATACAACCCCGTCCCGGCCCAAATCGCTTTCATGCGAGTTCGGTCGGCCCCGGAGAGTTCCGAATCGTACCACTCGGTCAAAGTTCTTGGAAAGGAAACACTTTGTTGCGTCCCGGGGAACAAACTTACCGTCGAAGCC
>RFQR01000011.1 GCA_009924895.1 bacterium | reverse complement strand
GTATCACCAGTAGGTCCAGTATCACCACTTGATCCGGTTTCACCAGTAGGTCCAGTATCACCTGTAACACCCGTTTCACCAGTAGGTCCAGTATCACCACTTGATCCGGTTTCACCCGTTGGTCCAGTATCACCTGTAACACCCGTTTCACCAGTAGGTCCAGTATCACCTGTAACACCCGTATCACCCGTTGGTCCAGTATCACCTGTAGCACCTTCACCAGTGGGTCCAGTATCACCCGTTGGACCAGTATCAGCAGTTGGTCCAGTATCTCCAGTATCACCCGTAGGTCCAGTATCACCAGTTAATCCAGTATCACCCGTTGGTCCAGTATCGCCAGTATCACCAGTAGGTCCAGTATCGCCAGTATCACCAGTAGGTCCAGTATCACCTGTATCACCAGTAGGTCCAGTATCACCACTTGATCCGGTTTCACCAGTAGGTCCAGTATCACCCGTAACACCCGTATCACCAGTAGGTCCAGTATCACCCGTAACACCCGTATCACCAGTAGGTCCAGTATCACCCGTAACACCCGTATCACCTGTTGGACCTGTATCACCCTCTCCAGTAGGCCCCGTGTCACCCGTATCACCCGTATCACCTGTTGGACCTGTATCACCCTCTCCAGTAGGCCCCGTTTCGCCAGTAGGCCCCATTTCGCCAGTAGGTCCAGTATCACCTGTAGCACCTTCACCAGTAGGCCCCGTGTCACCCGTATCACCCGTATTACCCGTATCACCTGTTGCTCCCGTATCACCAGTAGGCCCCGTTTCACCCGTAGGCCCCGTTTCACCAGTAGGTCCAGTATCACCTGTAGCACCTTCACCAGTAGGCCCCGTGTCACCCGTTTCACCCGTAGCTCCAGTTTCACCCGTAGGTCCAGTATCACCCGTAACACCCGTATCGCCAGTAGGACCTGTGTCACCCGTTTCACCAGTAGGTCCAGTATCACCTGTTTCACCCGTTGGTCCAGTATCACCTGTAACACCCGTATCACCCGTTGGTCCAGTATCACCTGTTTCACCCGTTGGTCCAGTATCACCTGTAACACCCGTATCACCAGTAGGCCCCGTATAACCCGTATCGCCCGTCGCACCTGTATCACCCGTCGCACCAGTTTCGCCAGTAGGCCCCGTTTCGCCAGTTGGTCCCGTTTCGCCAGTTGGTCCCGTTTCGCCAGTTGCACCCGTATCGCCTGTTAGGCCATGTAGACCTCCATATGGAAGTGAATTCCAACCTGTTAGACCATTCCCAATTTTAAAAAGTCCTGTATCGATTTCATACCCCAGTTCACCAATTGCCAATACGGGATTCACCACTGGCCATTCCGCCGCATTCCCATGACGCAACTGCAATACGATATTTGCCCCATTATATGCACCAGAAGGCCCCGTTGTCCCTGTAATACCAGGACCTCCACAGTTGAAGGCAGGTCCTTCTGAAAAATGGGTAGAAGGTGTCCCACCATCAAAAATATAATATGTAATAGGCCCAGTTGCACCCGTTGCACCCGTTGGGCCCGTTGACATTCTGTAGTTCTATACTATCTTCATTTCTTTTGTGCCGCATTCCATGCAAGAAAACCTTTGGAGCGTTCTACGAAGTAGGATGAGCCCAGTTTCTCTTGTGCCATTTTGTGAAGTTCTTTTTGCAATGGCGTCATAGACTGTATATACGCATCTGCTTCGCGCGGAATAGCGTGATCAGGAAGGGATTTCTTATCCATACAAGTCATCTGGGGTTTTTGCAACTCAATTTTTGATACGCCCTATTAGGATGGCGTATGTAGCCTTTGATTTAGATTCAACATTGGGATTTTTTGAAGTAACAAATCCACTCGCATACTTTTGGAGTCCAGAATGGTTAAATAACCCAGAACAATCAGCCGTAAATAGACGCCTTGAACTTAGTTCAAAACTTCATGTGAAACTAGCAAAGGCTCGTGCATACTTTGCTAACAGCCTTTTGACACATCCGGATGTCCTTTTCCTTGTTTTAAGACCGAATCTGAATGTGGTATTTGAACCTCTTCTTGCAGCGAAACGAAATAGAAAGTTAAAAAGCGTTATCATATATTCCAATACAAGTGTTATGTATTCTATAGAACTGGCTAAATATTTGATAGAAAAACGATTCAAGGCCCCTGGACTCATTAGTCTCATGGTAGATCATTGGCATCCTCTTCGCAATGCCGATAGACATACGAGTTCAACCGGTGTCTATGTGCAACCCGAAAAAACATTACAAACCCTACGGGTTCTTTTTCGCACTGCAACAAAATCAAATGTGACACCGCCTACAAATAAGATTATGTTTATGGACGATCGTAGGCCAAAACATAAGCTACAAGAACAGGAGGCGGAAGGGCTTACATATATTGTTCCAAGTGCTTTTTATCCGAAAGTGACGGAACTCGATAAAAAACTCATTCTGTTATTGGCACTTCAAGCACTTCAAAAGGCGGAGTTATTGTCCGATCACGAATATTTAAATTCTGGTTTCTGTTATCGCACCATACCTTATGATTATACGAAACGCTATCGGGTGTATGGATTTCTTTCTCTTTTTAATTATGTCTGGCGGCGAATGCAAAATGTAACATCGAATACAGATTGGAAATCAGATACAGATGCCTTGCAAGCACGTGTGCAAGAATTTTTAGAAAAGGTGTAAATATATAGCAAGTTCTCGAACAATCGTGAATAAAATACCCCCCCATACTGTATCGGTGATTGCAAACATTGGATCATAGTTTGCAAATGTTGAATAGTTCGTGTAATCGTAGACTGCGTAGGTGCAGAGTCCGACGAAAAAGGATTGTGTTCTACTTGTAGTTTGTAATACAAGATATGCTAATGCAAGATATACAGGAATAACTCCCTCCCAACGGACGGTAATAGGCATACCGCCCTGGATTTTTTTCATCATATTTTGTGCCCATGTGCTACTTATATAAAGCCATGGAATATCACACAAGACAAACAGGACTCCGATAGGTATAAGGCGGATTGCGTCCATCTTCTAATATCTCTACTCCTAGGAAAGTCTAGAAATGGGAGATGAAACTCTTCGATTAGAAGGATTTTCCGAATCTCTTCGAAATGTAAAAACGTATTATGTTTCTTCCCATCTACATCCAACCTTCACACAAAACTTTATAAAGGGTCGGTTAGCACTGCTTGATACAGAAGTAGCGCACAGGGGGCGCAAAGTGTTCATTTGTCAAGGAGTCACACCTCCACGTTGGATCTTCCAACTTGGATGGGATGCTGTATTTCATGCACGAGATGTGATAGATTTGAAGCTGGCAATTACATATGTTCAACATGCTGCTAGACCTACCCGGGTAGTATGGTTTGGAGGAGAACCCCCTGTAGCTGTAATGAATACTCTTTTACGTATGGATGGGCTGAGTCTAATAGCGGTAGGAGAGAAACCACCTATACAGACAGATTGGCAACTTATAGCATGGTCTCCTGAAACGACACAAGATCGTGTGGAGTCTACCATTACAACGCGAATGGGAAGTGTCGGACTGACTGGGTTACGTTCTGTATTAAAAGAACTACAATCATCTCAGGTGGGTCTCGTATGGTCTTCTATTGGCGAAAAGGACAAACGTGGCTCTTTATATTGGTATGATCCTGTGGACGGTGTGGATACATCTGTTCAAATAGATACGGAAGAGGCAGCGCATGTATTAAAAGAAGTTGCTGCATATTTGACGCGATGAATCTTATCTGCGCCTCGAATATTTGCGGTTTGAACGCGTATTTTTACGTTTTCTTGTTCTTTTTCCGCCTTGTAGACTTTCAAATTTTGTAAATGGAATCCGAATCTCGCCTGTTAGATTTGTAAATGCTTTCACATATTCATTATCATATCTAAAACCTTCAGGTGTCGTTGTATCAAGCTTAATAAGCTTTGCAGCTAATAAAATGCTATAATATCCTAAACTATAGCTACCGGATTGTGACTCCCTATCACGACGTATATTTTCTAGCCTATTCTTGAGACGCGCCCTGTTAGGCATAATACTAGTAGCTGCCCTACCGGGATATATCTCGTCAGTAAATAGATGGGAATATTCATTTATTCTTTTGATCTTTTCCTTAAATTTATTCACCTTCGTTTCATATGTACCCTCATATTCATTAATAACATTATACATCTTTGCAAATACTAATTTATACATCTCCATCAATGGCGCTCTTTCGGATTTAAATTCTAGAAAATGGGCTTGGAGATACTCTGGTAATGCGCTCGTAAAAAACAAATGTGTATATAAACATGTGGCATTTCTTGAATCTGTATTATTATATGTTTCTTTGAATTCTTCGTCAGTAAATGCGTCACGCGGTGTCATCTTTAAAAAATTAATATATGTATAACAGACTCCTCTCTGCGCTGATTTACTCATTTCTAATTTATTAAAAACAATATATATTTGACGCGATGAATCTTATCTGCGCCTCGAATATTTGCGGTTTGAACGCTTATTTTTACGTTTTCTTGTGTTTTTGTGTCTTATATTTCTTTTTCCACCCTGTGTTTTCGGTGGAAAACAGTGGATAGGGGGGGAGCCAGTTAAGGACGTAAATGCATCTACGTATGCCCTATTAATATATTTAAATTTTTCAAAATTTTCAATTCCTTTGTTCCCATCTGAAGTTAACTCTTTGAGTGCCGCGTCGAGATCTTCTTCTGTGGGTGTCGTAGTATTAGTAGTATAAAAAAGATTTGTAGCATTGATTTCATCAGGCATTTTATCTATTTCTATTATTTCTGCAAATAATAAAACTTTAAAATAATCTAAAACTTTAAAATAATCGGGTGGATATGGAAAACAATAGTATCCAAGTGCCGACAGCACGGTGTTGTTCTCTATAATTTTTTTAGCATCCTTTTCTGCCTCATTTTTGTGAATGGAGATAACTGTCTTAACCTCTTCAGAATTAAGGCCGTGTGAAATATGATTTATTTTCGTTAGAATATGACCTGATACTACGTTCATGATACTCATTGATGGAACTGGGTATGGAGCAGCGCCAGGAAACCGCAATCCAAGAAAATACTCTAATGCAGTCATAAACTCTTGAGTTAACTCACAAACCTGGCGTCTCTTTATTGAATCGGCTGGTACTTGTAAGGGTAAATCAACTCCATAAAATAATATTTTACACATTTCTAATCTATATATTAGAAATGAAGCTCAAGTTGAAAACAATTCGTAGATCGCATCGACCCGAGAAAAAGTTTGACGCAGTTTTTGAGAAAAATGGGCGGGAAAAAATAGTATCGTTCGGTGCGGCTGGAATGTCCAACTATACCAAGCATAAAAATGCTACAAGAAAGAAGCGCTATATAAAGCGACACACCGGAAAGGGTGAAAAGTGGCAAGAACCAGATACACCTGGCGCACTTTCCCGATGGATTTTATGGAATAAACCTTCATTTGAAGACTCGGTGGCAGATTTTAAGAGGCGGTTCCGATTATAGCCAGTCTACGACAAGAAATAACTCACTCGTTCCGAATCTTTCAGAAAGTGTGATAAATTCTATATTTGAACCAGGAAAGTTCTTTTTAAGGGCTTTTACCATAGAATCCATTTGGTATTGTGTTAACTGCATAGTATTCCAATGCTGTTTTGAAAATCGGATACTTTCTCCCGGCTTTGCGACCATTTGAACGATATTTGTTATTTCTTTTACGAAGCGACGTATATCATCTATTTTTATTTCTTTTTGTGTGGAAATATTCATCTGTATATCTATATACACCGGGAAGATCTTCAAATTTTATTTTCCGAACAACCGGAACTGCCCTTTCTTAGCTTTGAATCCGGCCTTATGAAGCCTCTTCAAGGCTCTTTTTCCCGCAGCATGCTTCTTGCGACTCACAATACGTCCCTTCTTGGTCTTCATCAAATCCTTTCGTGTGAGACCTCCGCTCGTATGTTTTGCAGTTCCATGAAACACTTGGGCCTTTGTGCCAATGGTGCGTAGTTTTCCACCCGTCATGGCGGATCCACTGTTATTCTTTCGCGTGCTGTTTGCAGGGGTTGCATTTATGGAGTTAGCAGACTTTGCGTTCATGGACTTTCCGGAGTTTGCGGAGTTAGCAGAGTTTGCAGACTTTGCGTTCATGGAGTTAGCAGAGTTTTCAGACTTTACATTCGTGGAGTTAACAGACTTTGCGTTCATGGAGTTTGCAGAGTTAGCAGACTTTGCGTTCATGGACTTTCTGGAGTTTGCATTCATGGAGTTTGCAGAGTTTGCAGAGTTTGCAGACTTTACGTTCATGGAGTTTGCGGAGTTTCCCTTATTCTTTTGTGTGGCATTTGCGTTCATGTTCGTAGCCACAGTATTTTCACTTATAGCGTTTACAGCATTCTTAGAGTTTGCGCCACTCATCTATATTTAGGTTTTAGAAAGAAATTCTTGGACATCCTCCAGCTAAAATCTCTTTCTGAAGCTTTTCCATTTGTTTCAAATCATATACTCCCGCAAAGTGAACAAGAAAAACCCCTGGATTCCACAAGGGCTCTCCTGGTAGTCCTCGTAAATACGCATTGAACCTCCAATGTTCTGCCGTAGTTTCGGTCTTCGCTAAATCGCTCGGAACTGTTTCTAAAAGCCGTATCATTGCCGCATTTTCCCACCAAATATGATATAAAAGGTCTGTTTGCTCTCCAACCCGCTTCCACCAATCTCGTAACCAAGGGGAGTTTCTCATCAACATATTTCCGGAGTTTAAATGTCCACATGCATCTATCGTCATAAGAAGATCCTTATTATCTGGCAATAATGGCACTGCAATATCTTCCAATCGTATATCTAGATTTGTAATCATAACATCTGCGTCGGAAAGGAACAAAAGAGTTCCATCTGGCAAACGTCTAAGATGTTCTAATACAAATCCGACTTTGGACCATGGAATGGGCTTCTCACGATCCCAATATGTTTCCCCCCCTTGTATATACGTGTATCCGTGCCGTTCAGCATATGCCTTTTTGGAGAGAAGAGCCGGTTTCAGACTTTTCCGAAAATCTTCGCCAATTGCCAGTGTTAATATAACAACCATATACATGCATGTGTAACACTCTTTACGCCTAAGGATTCACCGCAGACCAGTTCATATCCTCGGTATTGCTATCTACACGATATAGATATGGATGTGTATGTAGACAATTCAATACATCTGTAGCTTTTTCAATGACATTGGCGATAAACTCTGGGAAAGAATTGATAAGTCTCTGAGAATGAGACTGTGTATTCATAAGATCTATGAGTTTTTCTTCTAACTTATTCCTAACTCTCATACAATGTTGAGTAATCTTCATATTTTTCTTGATTACATCTAGCGCGTTCAATAACTTTGCTTGACGTTCTTCATTTTGTATCCAACGTATCTCATGTAATGCCTTTAGAATATGCGTGGTATTCATTTTGATTTCCATTTGTATCAATTTGACTTTTTTAATGCGATATTCGGTGATTTCACGTCGTTCATAGGGTTCCAATGTCTTCATAAGACTACTACGAGACATATAGTCTAGCCATGGAAAGATATGCACCCGTATAACATCTAGCGGTAGAGCATCTAAGTATGTAGGCATTTGGTGGAATATCACATTCGTAAAATGCGCGGCAATTTTACGAATGTATCCAATATATGGAGTCCGGCTCTACAGATGCGAAAAACTGCCCCTGGTGTGGGCGTTGGGCTTTAAAAGATGCGGCATGTGATTATGTCTTTGCATGTGGCCTGGATCACACGAACAAATTTCACATAGGTCTTGGATGTGGTAGAACATGGTGTTGGACGTGTGGAAAAAAGTATTGTTGTCAGTATATGGACCCTGTAACCGGTCTTCGCTTATCTACAGCAAAAGACAATCATACTCCCTTTTGTTGTAAAGAAGAATCCGGATTTAAACAAGAGGACTATTGCGGCGGCGGACACAGCTCTCACTGTGCGAAACGATGGTAAGAAACGAACATTCATACATTCACGGCACTTCAACGGTGACGCGAATAAATTTGAAACGCCGGATACTATATATACCCTATACATGCCCTATACCTATCAAAAAGATGCAGAAGGGCTCTTTGTATGTAGTATTTGCCAAGCAACAAAGAAAAATCAAAACACGATGCATTATCATATGAAAAAGCATGAAGGACATCTTCCGTATACATGTGGAACCTGTAAAAAGGAATTTCTTCATTCTCAAACGCTCGCCCTACATATTTCGGCACGACATTCCAAAGATGGGAACCAACTCCTATGTCCGTGCTGTCCTTATAATACTCTTACAAAAGCCAACCGGCTTGTTCATTTCATACGCATGCACTGTGAAGAAGAAGTTACACAATTCTCGAAGAATGGATTAACTTGTTCTACATGTCACAAAAAATGCAATAGTCATACGGCATTTCTATATCATATTGCTCAAGGTTGTATAACTCTTTCTGAAAACAAACAGGAATATCTACAACAGATCCTATAATGATAACATATATACATGATGCTTTGTAGGATTAGAACTCGGGAGACTTTACAAATGTCTGCGAAACGACTATAAGTTTATACAGATGATACCCAAGCGCTCCAAATCCTGCAAGAAGTAGCATATCATATGCTGGGCGTTCTGTCTTTTTTTCGTGATATCCGATCCAAAGAAGAAGAGGTGCCACAAGGACCATATGAATCACATTGACCCAGAGCACGGGAGAACTCGCGATATAGCGACCTATTGCTTTATATCCATGATACACGAAAATCAGTATGCCGACCCCAAATAAAATATGATACACCCATTCTGGAGATGCAGCACGATTGAATCCAATCCATAGAAGAAACGGGACAATTACCGCCACATGTAAAAGACCTATGAGAAGGTATATGTCCATATCTGCAAGGGTCGGGGGTTTTTGAAAAAGAAATCCTATCGCAGTTTTTTGAGCATGAAGGCTGCATGTTCAATGGCCCCTTCTATCCATCCTTGACGAAGGGAGAAGGATTCGCCGCATACATGGACCGCCGGCATGTTTCGAAAAGGTGTTATAGCCTCTTTTGAGAGGGTGGCCGGCTCATATGCACCAGGAAGCCAGTAGGTAACGCCATGTGTCCATGCATGAGCTTTCACAAAATAGGGAGGGGGGATAGAGGGTGTTAAAAGTCGACGAAGTTCTTGGAGCATTTCCTCTCCCACTTGCTTTTCTCCTTCGGTTGTAAGGCGTCCTATCCAGTATTCTGCGTCTTGGCGATCTGTATAGGACATTTGTGCAGAGCCTACCTCTGGGTTTCCAGGAATCATATAGCGTATTGGTTCGGATGTAACAATACGTGTTCCATAGGCTTCATACCATACCTTCTCCTCTTTCGGAAAGGCCCCATAAAATCGTAACAGGGGCTCCATTTGTAAATGCCGTAATACGTGCCATGTTTGAAATGGTTTTATATGTCGAAGCGCTTCACTTGTAACTGCAAGGATACATTGGGATGCTTCTACGCGTATTTCATCCCCGTCCCGTTCAAAAACGGTTTTTACAATATCTTTCGTTTGCGTGACTTCTTTGAGGGTATGTTCCATGTGAAAGACACCTCCGCGCTTTACTATATCTGCGTGCATTGCTTCCACAAGCGCGGAAAGTCCCTCTGCGCAGGTCCCGTATTTTGTGGACGAACGAAACTCATTGCTAAAAAGATCGAGGGCCATATCTGCGCGCATCACATCTACTTCGGCCCTATAGGGGAACCGGATAAGATAGTCTTCGGCGCGTTTAGGACCATGAACTCGTGTAAGAAGTTGACGAATCGTATTTTCCTGTAAATCGGTTTTTGGGAGACCGAAAAGTGGTTCGAGAAATATAGGAATCCCTGGTTCAAATGCGTCGGGTTGTATTTGCGACCCATATGTATCCACATATTGTATTCCTGCCGTGATAGGAGAATACGTTAACTTGTATTTTTTCAGAAGGTTTAGAAGAAGTGTATGATGCTCTGATATACGCGCCGCACCAGCTTCCCATTGAAGTGCGTGTCCTTGAATCGTTTGATGAAATGTGTATATCCGTCCACCTAAGTCTTTGTGTTTTTCATACACGGCTACCGTTCGACGCGGATGCTTTTTTAAAAGCTCTAATGCCGTATAGAGTCCTGCTATACCGGAGCCTATTATGATAGAATCATATGAGGCTTCTGTTTGCATCCTTACATAAGATGGCGGTTTATTTTGCTGCCATTTTTTTCAGTTCGTCGTAATTATTACTCACGTATATTACAACTCCAATAGATACAATTATTGCGACTAGTTGTTGTATATGCTTCATATTACTAGTGCGTTAGAAATGAGAGCGAAGCCACTCTTCTACCTTTTCATTCGTGGATGATTGGAATGTAGAAACGACCTTCTTGTCTTGTATCAGAAGGAACGTAGGAATTGAACGAACACCGCAATAGCCAGGAGTGTAGTTGTTCTGATCCACGTCGCATGTTAGCCACTGTATATCAGGGAAACTTTTTTCGAGGGCTGGTATATTCAGTCGCCGGCACGCGCTGCACCATGTAGCAGTAAAATATATGACAGTAGATGCCGGAAGCGATGTCCCCACAGGCACCGGTTGAAGCCCTATCAGTTGTTCAAACTCTTCTTGGGTCATTAAATATTTCATTCTAGTGTGTTGATATAGAATCGTTTGGAACGAATAAGCGCAAGGCCTATACCACTCACTGTTATAAATGCAAGCGAACCTAAAAATATATATTTCGATGTGTCATCCAAGGAACGGCCTCCACCGGATTGCATACGCTTAGGCGCGTTATTCTTTTCTAGTATGGATTTTATTACGTCACCCAGCGCCGGTAGCACAGCACCCCCCTGTTGAACTCCAGGTTCCGCTATGAATGGAGTTTCTGGAATATACTCGGTGGAATATGGAGCAGATGCCTCGATTGGTTCCGTGGGAGGGACAATGACGGTGGGAGTGATAGCTTCCGTTGCCACGATTTTCTCTGTTATAGCAGCTATAGCCGCATCGTTTTCAGATTTCGCCGCAGGAGAGGATGCAGTGAGAGTTTCCAATGGGGGCGCCGTACTTGGTTCGGGGGGCCGTCTCGCATGTGACCGGGTTCGAGTATGTTTTACAGGAATAGTTGCTGCAGCCTCTTTTGTGTTTGAATTGAGAAAGCTCATGATATGAGGAATGGCCGCGGCCGAGCCTATACCCCCTCCCGCAAGTGCAGTCAGGCTTCCTAGAACCGTAAAAACAGTATTTACAATAGGTTTATATGATCTAGCAATAGATGCGGGTATCATGTTTAAAAATCCGTATACTCCTGTACATGTAAGCGCAATGGCTGATACAATCAACGGCGCGGTAAGTGTTCCCTGACTATATGTAAAACCACCCCTGCCATCTGCATGAGGCTTCATCAAAGGCTTAAGAGGATCGAAATGACTTAATGGGCGTTTAAATCCTTCATATGCGAAAGCGGGACTGAACATTTGCACAATATCAAATATATACCACGGATTTAAAATCAACAGGTATCCAATCCATTTGAGTTGAGGATACGAGGATGTTAGAATGGCATGTAGAAAGACCATGGCTCCTTGGAAAGCAGCTTTCGCCATACCCCACTGTAATGAACCGGCCGCCCAAAGATTGAGACCCCCATATCCCAGATATGAAAAGGGGGGTATAGGAATACCTCCTGCAAGTATAAAAAGACCTAACCATCCCGTCGTAAATCCGCTGCCAAATATACTGCTTGTTGAACTTGCTAAGGAAGTGGTTTCTTTGACCTCTGTGGCCATCGCTATTGATACTTACGAGCTAAATCTTGAAGAGAAGACCCGCGAAACCATTCACGACTCGCAATACATTATGATTTTTTGCATAGATTACGATGGTAGATTTCCCACGATTTGGCACATATGCTGGATTTATAACGGTGCGAATGGCGCTAGGGTCATTTAGAGGAACTTGAGCACCATTTGAATTATATGCAAGCGTGACAGGTTCGCTTGTATCTGGGCGAAGATTTACGATAAGATTCATATTGTCAATTCGACTCGCATTTAAGGAACCAGAAGGTTGCATCTCCTCTGGCCGGAGTGCGAAGCTATAGAGATAAATAAACTGCTTTACATCAGTGGCCGTATGGTATTGATAGGGCTGCACAAGGCGAAAATAGCCTGAATCGCGTGTGTCAAATCGGTCATACCCATCGATTTGTAGAGTGGCGTCCTGAAGCATATCGCGGGATATACCCGCTTCATGTAACGATGTTGTCCCCCAGTTAAACCATTCATGTGATATTTCCATGATGTCACGTCGTAGTATCCAAATGATTTCGCGCAAAGGATGATTGAACTCCATTCGAATATTTTGTGTGTTTATTCCTTCTGGGATTGCCACTCTCGGGGTGTATTGAATCTGTTCAATCAAATATTCATGTGTATTTGCTACAAATCTACGGCGTTCCTCTGTATCGAGGTATATGTAGTCACCCCACATTTGAAAATCGACAATACTGGTAGGCTTGGGTTGAATACTTGCACAAGACCCGCTGAGATCCGAATTGTCAATCAGGCTCGCCAAGTCCCGGAGTTTTATATTTATACGAATAGGATTATATTGCATGGCTAAAAGGGGTAAATAGAGTCCAGGGTTTTTGTTAAACCAAAACTGTAACGGGATATACAGTTTCATAGCCCCATATTTATATGTTCCAACGGAACACGGGGAACTCTGTGGGTTGGCAGGTGGGAGATTTAGGCCATCCGCACGCCCAATCATATTGTTTAACGCATCCCTTTGACTTGCAGGTGTTGTAATTGTCGACCAGATTTGCATCCATTCCCCGGTCTGTTTATCGATTTCCTGTTCACCAATTTCAAGTGCAATTTCTTCAATCAGGGCATACCCAACCGCATTCACATATTTTGCGATAGAGCCATCGGTCATAGTCACATGTGGTAGCACTACTTCAAGTGTCATAGGGCCCAGAAGATCTCCACGCCGTTGTATGAGAGTTGTGATACGTTTTCCAAAGTCCGGGTCACCGTCAAAATAGATCTGTTGAGATTCGATAGCAAAGTTCGTATAGCGTCGATATACCATTTTAAACCATGTTATCTGTGGATTTCCGGTTAAAAATACATCTTGTTTTCCCATAGCCACTAACTGTAATAAACCACCACCTCCTGGCATTCTAGTGTGTTGTGCGACTTATTCAGGAGAGGGTATTCTTATCTTGATGTAGAACCCGCAAGGATGAGTCGGACAAACTTTTTAGAATCCCAAATACAAGGTCTCACTTTTTCAGTAAATCCAGTGACGGGGACACCGTATGCTCAAAATATGATGGAAGTTGCAGATGGTCAGGGGGCAAAGACATGGCAAAATGTATTTCAAACAATCAGTAGTCAATCAGGGCTTGCCGGTGTTCCTATAAACTATTTGCCATCTTCCTTCATGCAACTCTATGGAGCTGCATCCTCCATTTCGACGATCGTGGCAACAAGCTATTCAACACTTTCTACACAAATAGGGGAAGGAGGGATACCGGGTAGTATAACTTCCTATCAACTTCAAAGTACCGTGCAATGGATACAAGGGCCTTCCAAGTATATAAGTACGGCAGATCTCGTAAGTTCTATGACACCCTTTTTCAACGGAAGTTTATCGTTTATGTCCAATATTCAAAGCACAGTGATAGGGCTTGGTTCGGCAAAGTATATAAGTTCCCCAACTCTTTTGAGCACAAGTGTCGGATTCAATAGACAACAGGAATCGACCGTCACCGGACTTGGCACATACGGCTATATTAGCAGTCTCTCTCTTCAAAGCACCGTGCAGAATCTGGGGCTTGCTAGTTATCTTAGCACACTTCATCTTCAAAGCACGGTAACAGGTATGTTATATCCTCCCACATCTCCAGGTGGAAACTTGGGAGTCGTTGTAACAGGAAGTACGGATCCCCCCTATATAAACTTCAATACGATTGTGGGTCAATATCTTAGCACTGGACACTATTTCAACGAATCAAATGCCAATTTATACAAAGTCGCATATGGAAATGATATTCCTAGCACCACGGTTGGGCTCATCTCTTCCCTCGGTAGCTATGGGTATGTAAGCACCCCTACTCTTCTCAGCACGAGTCGAGGTATTTTAGCTGCAAAACAGAATATCTTTATTGATCGTGCAGGAAATATGAGTATTTATGGTTCTCAAGTATATGTATCAAGTGTATCGGCGATTACTTTCCTCAGCAGTTTCGTGAACTCGACAATAACATATAAAGGGCAAAATGGACCGATGACTGGAAGCATCTATAACAACGTGGATCTCGCTTTTTCTACGATGAATCTTCAACTGGACGCTTTTTCCAGCTTCATAACTGCCCAAAGTCGTATTACGCTGGAAATCTACCCTACATTTCAGTTTAATACGATTACTGCCGGTTCTCCAAACTCCGTGTATTTTCCAATGAGCACATGTATTCAATATGGCAACCGATACCTGAGCACTCTACATGAGACCCAGGTGATGGGTATACAATCGGGTGACGGATATTCAAACGTATTTCAACAACCCATGAAGATTTCTATTCCAGGGTCCAATATAATAGGATATTATGAGAATCCATATGTTCTCCAACACTATCTACCAGGTGCTATATCCTACGCAACAAATATTGGATTTCGTTCCGAAAATATACGGACATTTTTTGCATCTACGAATTCGTATTTCTTAACAATCCAGAATCTGTCATTCTAAGACAGAAGTAAATGGCTGCTAGTTTAAAAACATTAGACTCCGATGTTATTACACTCCGACAGATTAATATTCGTTCCGCAACAAATGGATATATTCCTAATCGTCATATACTTATATCAGATGGAATAGGTGATGCATACTGGAACTCCATAAGTTCTATTTATGCAAATCCATATGACACCGTTGCAGATCCATATGGTTCTACACTCGCAGCGAAAGATACAAATAACACTCTTCGATTCCGAACAAGCGGTGTCGACGGTTTATTAAACATATATGTAAATGCGTCGAACAGCACGCTTACATTCAGTAATGCTGCGCCAAATACGTTGGTATCACAAACGTCTGTTCCAATCGTGTCACGCACGGCCGCTATTCAAATGCCTAACTCGGAAAATATAACAATGTCGACATCTCAGTCAACACTCAAATTCGTGGGTGTAGGTGATATTCAACTATCCACTATCACGGACCTCCGAACCGTGTTTTTTTCCATTAGTTCTTTTACATCCGCGGGATATGCAGATCTATCTGCAGTAGGACGTGGATGGATTGGATATGAGGCAAGTTCGCACTCTACGAGCGTTGGGTATGCAAGTTTTGTCAGCAGTATTCCATATTCTACAACATGTGGGGCCGTGGCATGGGATTGGAGTAGATCTATCGGCTCCAATATCGCAATGTCTACGGTAGAAGCATATCCGTCATATTCTACCGGCGATGTGTATTTCAGCACAGTGCAATTTAATATAGCACCTTTTATACGGTATATCAATCCAAACTCTACTACGCGGATGTTTTTAGAGGTGAATCCAAACTATCTCTTTCAACGCATGTATTTGGGAAAAAGCAGTCCCATGCATTTAGTGAAAAACTTTTCCAGTTTTGTTCAATACGAAACAACTCGCGGTCCTCAAATTCTAGAAATGGCGTCTCAAGGGAGTTATATGCTTTCACAACAATCGAATGCGTATTCCTCTAACTACTTTAACACGCAGGTGAAACTGGAACTTGATGTAAATACAGTAGCTAGGAACGCATCTCTGGATGGCGTTTCTGCGGGGTATTATACACTCTATCACCGGATTCCGGCAGCTATGGCGAGTTTAGAATCCGATGGATATTGTGGTCAAGTGATTAGTGGACGTGGCGGATTTAGTAATAGTGTATATGTCAATGTGGATAACTATACTCCGTTAAGTAATGCCGTTTTTCTTCATATATATAATCAAAATTAAAGTGTGCATATAGTAGATATGTATATGTTTCTTCTGCTGGGCCTTCTGTTTTTTGTGTTGACTCCTGGAGTATTTGTAACCTTCCCGTCAAAGAGTTCTAAGATGGTTGTGGCAGCAACTCATGCGGCTATTTTTGTTATTGTATTGCATATATTGCACATGTATATTCATGAGGGATTTCAAAGCGGATCTGGATCTGGATCTGGATTTCGCCAACCACAAAAGCCAGAGCCAACGAGGCCACAGCCTGTTATGACACCCCCTCCTATGAAACAAATGGCTGGATCGGGTCCTTTGCGAGGTTCCGGCCCCGCGCGCTCTTTTTAATATGCGTATAAAATATAATGCTCCTCTATTTAGTTCTTTTTGCCCTTTTCTATATTCTAAGCCCGGGTATTTTTCTGAGTTTGCCTCGCAGGGGTTCCAAGCAGATGGTGGCTTTAACACACGCCATTGTCTTTGTTGGGGCGTTTTACCTTGCTGAGAGGTTATTTCATATCACACGTGAGGGGTTTCAGAGTGAACTCTTACATCCTTACGAAGGAGAGACTGACGCACAATATAAGAATAGAACAGGTATTCGTATAAATGACTACGTAGATGCAATGAAAAAGATGGGTAAAGGCCCAGTTAAAATACCGCTGGGGGGTGAGTCTGTGATGGCGGCTTGGGAGGCCAGGCAAGCGGCGGAGGCCAAGGCCAAGGCAGCGGCGGAGGCCAAGGCCAAGGCAGCGGCGGAGGCCAAGGCTGCGGCGGCAGCGGCAGAGGCCAAGGCCAAGGCCACGTGGGAAGCCAACAAGAAGGCTATGGCAGCGGCGGCGGCGGCACAAAAGGCGTTGGAGGCGGCCAGGGAAGAACATAACAACAACATCCTTAGAGCCAGACAACAGGTAGAAGCAGAACGACAAAGACGCCTGAGTCTGGGATTACGCCCGTTATATTAAAAACCCTCACGCTTCATCATCTCCGCCGCCCATGGCTCTAATACCCCCTGCACAATCGCAGTAGGTCGATATGGCCACGGACACATATATACTGCATTAGACCATGGACCCACCCTCCTCCAACCTATATGTCCTCCCTTACACACTTCCCAAAAGAATCGCTGACCTTCAGTATTCTCTGCGAAGTTTCCCCGAATCTCTATATGCCTGCGCCTCTCTACCCCCGTTGTAGCACGAGGCCATTCCATCTCCAACTTGTTACAAAGCGCCGAATACCATTTCGCACATGCATCTAGACGCCAGAGCGTAGCCTGAAATGTAAACGCATATGTATCGGTCGGTAGCACGTGTGCCCATGCGGTTCCAAGTGGTAGTCCACCCGGCCCCGGACACGGCATTAACCGCACACTGGTATAAGTGTTCAAAAGAGCGAGGGCTTCTTCTAGGGCGGCGTAGTTCGGAGTACGATCGAGTAGAAAATCTTCTTGGACCGGTAGAACATACTCATACCGACCTCTGAGCGCGTCCAATGCAGCTCGACGAGAGTCCAGAAACCCTGCATCAGATGCTGCCAGTGGAAGTAGCTCTACTCCCATTGCAGCAACTTCTTTACATATCGGGTGCGCAGGTTCCTCTGTTGCGAGAAATAGGGGCATGGAGAGAGCGGGCGCATATCGTTTTAGAAGCGTGAAATGGAGTGGTAGAAGATAATAATATTTGGGCGTAGAGTTTACTAAATATGCGCACTGATTCATCTGCCCTTATAAAGCATCTGGGCCTAAGGTGCTTGTGAGTCTATTTGAGTAGGTATGTTGGCACGAAATCCCAAAACAGGCAAGGAGTTGCGAATAGTTCGTTTAGATACATCTGTCTGGCGCGACCAGAAAACCCTTGTATGGTTTGACAAGGCGCCGACACATACGCGATGGAATCGCTGGGATATTGGGACTGCGAGCACGGTTGTAGCGGATGCGATAGATGCAGCGGGTCTTGTGCCAGATGTTGTGCTGTGTTTGAATGAGCCGGCGGAAGTTCTTGCGTGGTTGGAGGCGGGATCGTGGTCGAAGGCGCGTCTTGTCGCTCTTCCCAAGAGCCTTATTGCGTCGATGGGTCTAGAGAAACTCGTTGAACTCAAAATCACCAATATGCTCTGTTTGGACGAGATGCATGAACTGTATCCGTTTACAGGGGCTGCATGGGATGGAACGGTGGAGGATGCAAAGGCTCTGGTAGCCCTCGCGCTGCATTTCGGTAGAACATTTCCTGTTACGGCCTCGGAAGAACGCATGGCGTTTGTGGCTACGAGGGGGCTTCAATTGTCACAGGCCGTGGAAGAGCCACAAGAACTGTGGCTTATTACACAATATTATGATCCAGGAAAGGGAAAGCGGCGCGCAGAAATCGATGAATGTCTTCGGAAAAATGTAGAGTGTTCAGTGGTGGATCGTATTCTTTTATTGAATGAAAAGCCCATGGGTAAAACGGATACAAAAATCCAAGAAAAGGTTATCGGGAAACGACTGACATATGCAGATGTAGTTCGTTGGATATATGAAGAGGCTCCAGAGAATGTGTTAATCGCTTTTGCGAATGCCGATATTTTCTTGGATGCGGATTCCTGGCGCCTTTTATGGTCTACCGATATGCATATAAAGCCGAAATTCTTGGCACTTCTACGATGGGATGTGGCAGGCACAAGCGCCGCCGATATAGAGGCCGCCAAGCTCTTTGGACCTCGTGCAGATTCTCAGGATACGTGGGTCATTTCTTCCACGGCTGTGAAACGCGTGACGTGGGATTGGGATGCATTGAACTTCCCATTTGGCCAGGGTGGATGTGATAACGCAATTACGATTGAAATGTTTAAAAAGCGGTTTCTTATTGCAAATCCGTCGCTGAGTCTTCGCACCTATCATTTTCATGCAAGTGACGTTCGAACATATGATCCTCGCAATATTGTAGATAAACCGGCGTATCTATATATTGAACCTACAGGGCTTCATGATATGCGTCCCGTCACGGAATTTGGAAAGGCAACGTATGAACTAGGGCGGACACCTTTTTCACGTCGTATACAGGGACCGTTGAGCGACGCTCAGGCAAAGACATTTTGTGCAATGTTAAAAAGGTCATCTGGCGATAAGCTCGTGCTATATTCGGATGCGAATAATCAATGCCAGCCACCACCTATCTCTTTGTATAGACTGGAGAATGTGTTTCAAACGCGGGAAGGTCTCGTATACACATACGATACCATTCTGGTTGGGAAAACAAATGCATCGAAAGAGGCCTGGTCTGAGTCGCAACTAAGTTCTATGGCCGCATCTCTTTCGGTGGATTTCGCCTTGGTTGCGCCACTTCCGGACTCTGTTGCAAAAGATGTTGGAAAGTTCGTGCTACAATATATGTCGAAGATTTTTCTCATGCGTGAGATACATCCTACGGGGGAGTTCTGGTGTCCGAAGGATAAGGCATGTATTGAGGCGATTAAGTCATTTCAGTGGCCGAATAAGGAGGTGCCTGTTTTATCGAGGGAAGACAATCTGCAAACATGGTGTAAGGAAGCTGTCATGTGGCCGTATGAGGATAGCTTGGACGATTTGATTTCTCAAGAGGAGATTGGGGCGTTACGAAAGAATCTGGGGGGGTGGAACTCTATGGTTACGGAGAAACGGATTGTCATGATAATGGATCCTAGTTGGATTACGGAAGAGATGGCGGATAGACTCGACAACGCCTTGAACGCGGCGTCTGTAAAGATTCTTTGGCCTGGAAGAACATCGCTAGATGTCTGTATTCAAGCTCTCAAAGGGGCGTGGGGCGTTGTTATGGCAAAGCGGGATATGGCCTCTTGGATGTGGGTCTTACCAAAAGGGGCGCGTGTATGGGAGATTCAATCGGAAATGGAGCCTTCTGCGTCTCTTTTGCATATTTGCGCTGCTGCAAATATAGAGCATCGTCTACTGATTGTGGCGAAAGGTGTTCCAAATCAACGGGAGAAAGATAGCATGTTTGAGAAGCTTTTGAAAGACATGCAGTCTTTGACGACGTCCACCGAGCGCCTCGACCTTCTTCTACCGGCGAAGCGGACGGATTTTTTCAGCCACGCGGGTGACTCGTTTCGCGAAATGGCTCGTCTTTGGGGGGAGCGTGGATATGTGAATCTTGTAGAGGCACCTGTGCAGCAGGTGTGGTTAGGAGGCGTTGGCGACACCCTATTATATGATAGACCAACTCTTCAATGGTTAGAGGCATCCTCCGAGAGAACCTGGAAGAGGGCATTGTTTGGAAATCCTACACCGAAGGATGGAACCGCGTGGACATTTTGGCCACGACGGCCGCGCCTAGTAGAAGAACTCGTGGCAAAAGGGTATCCTACAAAATCCTACGAGGCGCGTGAAAAGAATCTGGTATTTTACGGGCGGTCTGAAAATGATGTGCAACGAAAGAGGCGAACAGGGGCTGCGTGGGAGACTGCGTGCGATGATTATTCACACGTTTCTACCACGGACTCCTATACATATACCCAAGAGGAGTATTTGCAGCGGCTATCCAATGCGAAATATGGTCTCTGCCTCGCGGGATATGGGGCTAAATGCCACCGCGAGATTGAGTGTATGGCTATGGGATGTGTGCCAGTGGTGGCACCTGAAGTCGATATGAGCTCGTATGCGGATCCTCCCGTGGAAGGGCTTCATTATTTTCGTGTGCAGAGCCCTGAAGAGGCAAAGGCGGTGACGAGGATGACTGCTGAGCGTTGGACAGTCATGTCGGCCGCATGCAAGGATTGGTGGGTAAGGAATGCGTCGGTGGAAGGAATGTGGTCTTTAACGTCGCGACTGAAGTGTCAAACTTAATTGCACTGTAGAGGCATTGGCATGTAAGCGATTTGAATTCAAATCTGATTGGTCTCTATAAGAGTGTCCAATCAAATCCAGATGGTCTGATTGCGGAAGTAAAGAACCTGCTCCTGCTCTAATACCTCCAACGGGAGGACTGGATAGGCGCGGGCTTTGGTGTAAGAGGAGCGAATAGCGCCGGTTTTTTCCATACAATACGTTTCATGTGTTGAGGTATCGGCTTGATAGGAAGTGGGGGGTTACGATATTGCCCGATAGAAAGCCACGACATTTTCTAGCATGATATAATAAAAAATCTTAAACCCCTTTAGAAATGTCCAATCGCGACTATAGCCATGTAACTCGCGTCCAACACAAGTCCTCACAGACACTTTTTGCCGCGAAAGTCATTCAAACGGCATCTCAGGCGAAAAATCCAGGGTATATACTCAAAGGGGGTGTCCCCGATGCAAGTATTGGTATTGCGACAAACGCGGGGCAAGCGGCTGCAGGGGAAACAGTCGCACCTTTCGTGGCAAATCCTATCGCATTAGCAGCTGCGGCAGGAACAAACACGAATTATAATATAACTGCCGCAAATACGAACTAGACTTCTTTATCGGAGTCTGGATGAATCGCAATACCCCCCTCTTTGAATCGCCCCACATATGTAAACTTCATATCATAGAGTTTATCCTTCTTGGGATCCAAGTAGAATATACGTCCATCGATGTCCTTTTTTTCCACTTTTATGTGAAGCACTTCATACTCGCCTATATCCACGACGCCCTCCACTCGCCCCATAGCTGTAACAGCATTCACCTTTTTCACATATTTCCGACGTGGAGGTGCAACAACTGCAACTGTAGGCAATGTTTCCAGCACTTTTTCGGCAGATATAGGCGCAGGAGTCCGAGATTTGCGTTTAACTTTGGCAACCACGGGCGTTTCGGGGATTGGAGCTGCAATAGACGCTACAGATGCTTTTGCTTTTGCCATATTCTCTTCACTAATCGTATAGCCTCCCGCAATCTTTAAACGGAACCATTCATTTCCATATGTATGCGCCCAATCAGGAATAGGCTCCATGACACGACCTATTAGAAAGGCGGTATGTGATTTTCCCATACTGCCTTTTTTGGCCTTGGTTTTCGTTTCCATCGCACTACATGTATCACAGAGTGTAGATCGCGTGATGGTTTGACATTGACGTAGCAGATATAAGTTCCCTCCCTTTTCAAAGGGTATTGTATCGCCTACAAGGCGCCCGATACATTGTGGCATCGGGTATGATATATAGGAAGTGCTCGCTAGGATAAATTTTACGAACTCGCTCCCACCTATGTGCCTATATGGACGAGTTGTATCCAATGAATACAAGCCCTCTTGTGTATCCTCAAACACCCTATATTCTAACTATACTGGCTCTACTTATGGTATGTCTCAGCGTCATATGTATAAAAGAGTTTCGCACATGGCTATTCTTCTCTTGGGTCTTCTTTGTCATGTCGGCTGTTACACAGATTGTGTTGTTTCGTCAGGAGTCTTAGCGTCATATACCGAGAGGGTGCGTGCGGAAGGATCCGTTGCGCCAGGCGACCAACGCGGCATCCAGAAATAGGGAACATTTACAGGCGCATCTCCGTATATTCCATCATACAGTTTTTTGTAATAATATTTCTCGGGAGTCTCTGCTTTTCCAATCCATTCATCACCAACCGCGGCGGCTGACATCTCTTGTGTGATTTGATACCAAGATTTTTCCATTCCACTTACACCATCTGAAAACGCTTCTTTTCTACGCCAAAGAACTTCGTCAGGAAGAAGATACGTGGAGGCAAACGCCGTTCGCAATAGCCACTTTTCGGGATATATATTTGAACGTCGATAGCGTGTAGGGACACTTCGCGCGACAGCCACAAACTGTTTATCTAAAAAAGGAGTTCGAGGTTCTAGGCCATGCGAGGAAATCGAGCGATCCGAGCGGAGAACATCAAACATATGAATATCTGTGAGTAGGCGAGTGACTTCCGCCTCAAATGCAGTGTCCGAGGGAGCATTCTTACAATATAAATACGACCCCCACACTTCATCAGAGCCGTCGCCATTCAATACAATCTTACATGACGAGTTTTCCCGGATATATTTTGCGACTAACCAGTTCCCTACAGAAGCTCGCACCGTCGTTGTATCAAAGGATTCAATGTCTCGAATCACATCTGGAATGGCGGCAAAAAACTCTTCAGGCGTTTTTACAATTTCCGTATGAATGGAACCAATATATGTTGCGACTTTACGGGCATAGAGCAAGTCCGTGCTACCGGCCATCCCAATACTAAATGTGTGAATACGACCCCTCCCTTTCGCGTATAACTCCACGGCAGCCACTGCAGCTACTAGACTACTATCAAGCCCCCCACTCAATGTCACGGCAATCCCTTCACGATCCGTCATAAGACGTTTTTTTACGGCGTCTATAAAACTTTCCCGAACCGCATTTGCAGCCGTGACCTCCGTTTTAAAATATGCATTCTTTATCCAGGGGATTTCATGATACGATTCATATATCGGGTCACATCCTTTTTCAAGTATTTGATAATGACCCGGTAGAAAGGCTTCGGGAACTCCCAATGCCATTAGCGATTTCATCTCCGAGCCGAAATACTGGCGCCCATCCGCTTGATATCTATATAAGGGACGCACTCCATATGGGTCGCGTCCAATAATGACTCTATGTCGTAGAGTATCGACAAGAACAAGCGCGAATACCCCGTCGAGGGCTTGAAAAAAGTCTCGTATAGGAATCTCCAGTTCGCAACAACGCTCATAGAAAGCCCCGAGAATCTCACAATCTGAGCCGGAGCGTGTCGCGATATTATATTCGCGTGCGATCTCTTTCCAGTTATATATCTCTCCGTTACATATCCAGGCAATACCCTTTTGTTGCATGGGCTGCATACCGGCATCATTCAGGCCATTTAAACTCAGGCGTGTAAATCCGAGAGTTGCGTTGTCCAACTGAAGGATTCGTGTTCCTTCGGGGCCCCGAGCTTCCAATGTGGCCAGACATTTATTCACAATATGTGTTTCTACGGGTCCGACGCAACACCAGATCCCACACATTCTTGTAAAGAATCTATGATACCTGTTTAGATGGATTCGAGTGACATTCTCCGTAAGAAACAGTCCCAGACGATTTATGCGTATTATAGGGATTCAATTCTTTCGACTCAGGCGGCATGTAACTATAGCACGTGCAGTAGTATAACTGGCTGTGTAGTGAACTATCCATCCTATGAAGAACGGCAGAAGGTGACAATAGGTTCACAGGTGTGCAACACGTGTTCTGCGACGGGTTGCGGGTGTAAATAAACGTCTGCGCCGTTTTGTTTTACGGTTTCGTTTACGTCTTCCGCCTTTGAGTAGGGGTTTTGTATTTGTATGCCAATGCGTCTTTCCAGTAGGGTGTAACAAAGAGTGTTCTTCTAGATTTTTAAAACTTAGATATCCATTATAATCAATGCCAAAAAACCGATAAGAGATACCATCTTTTTTGTATGTCCTATCGAGCATTGGATCCTTTGGAGGAACTTCTTCTTGAAAGAGTGTCTTATGCACTGCTTGAATGGCTTCTGCAAAGACGATAGGCCCCGTCATTTTGAGAATATTATTCGGATACCGATTGTTCTTTATATTATCTACAATCATGTCGACGGTCTTTTTTAGAATGGGGTGGCCCTTTTGAAAGATGAGAGCCCATTGCACATATGCAATAGGCGCGCCTGGTCGATTTTCAGATGTTATAATGGCTTGATCTTCCTCGCGTATAAGTGTATCTAACGGCTTTTCAATATTGGAATCAATATCCACATATACTCCGCCGTATGTGTATAAAATGAGATATCTCCAGAAATCAACTTTTGCTACAATAGTATTGAGACGATTGTATGCCTCGGCAATCTCTCCAGGATAGGTTTCATTTACAAAACGGTCGATATCTGCGTCGAGATAGAGTTTATAGGTATATGTTGGATTTTCTTTTTTAAATTTGTCGATTCGGGCTTGTATGGTAGGATCCAGTTTGTTTGTATGCCATGATTGAAATATATGTTTCTCAATCATCTATTTAGTATATTAGAACTTTTCCAAGTCTTTTACATGTATGACGCAAAGAGAATATCCCAAAACGAGCGGAGGAGCATGGGGTGAAACGGGCTCGGGGCCGCAGGTATCTCAAGTGTTTCAAGATCCGATGTATCTTTGATACGTAGAAAGGGGAGTGAAGGATATTCTTGTAACAGACAGTTTGTATGGTCATTCGCATAAACAATTGCCCACGCACCTTTATAAAGAGTTTCCCAGCACCGGTGTGTATCATAGCCATTTCCAGGAGGACATACCACCGCTTTGGCGGATTCGAGGGATTCTATATATTCTTCTTTTGGAAGTTTTGCAAATATCATCATATCGTTTCGTCGCAGGAGTTTTGCTTCTGCATACCACGTGGGTCGTAAGGTGTGCGTATAAGAACAGAATGGGTAGATGAGCGAATATTCGCGGTCGACGTTGCGACACGTTCGTATAGGTGGGTCATACTCAGGGGTTCCCTCTCGCCAAACACGATTTTGTTCTCCAATCGGAAGGCTTCGAATGCGCGGATGTGTTACAGTGTTATTCAAGATCCATGCGTATACCTTCGGATTTGCATCTAGAAACGGCACAAGTAGAGAATATTGTATCTGATTATCTCCGTTATGATATATAAGTAATCGAAGGGAGGGCCATTCGCGTGCGACAACTGTTTCTAAAGAGGCAGTTTCTGGATACAAAAAGAGGGATTGCGCATGTTTACATTCGTCTGGCCATTCCGTATCTAAGATGAGTTGACGACGAGCAACTGTATCAATGATAGGCGCGTGAAACGGTGTTTTGAGAATATCCGATAGAATCGTATAATCACAGAGACTTTGTAAATATTCGCCCGTCATGGGAAGAAGTTCTTTCGGTATTGCCAGCTGTTCAATATCATAGGTTCCTTCGGCAGGTTCCAGCTCGGGGCCGTGATAGAAAGTTGGCTTGAACTCTTCAAACAGGAGCAAATAGGCTCGTTCGGCGTCGGTCGTAGGTGGTTCCGTTGCCAGGAGAACCTCTGGAGGCTTCGAAGCGCGAAGTTGGCGTAGGACAGGAACGGGGTCGGTGGCATATCTTCCTAGGCGGAGTCGGATACGGACCATTTGTCCGGTAGAAGAAGTTTATACTGGAAACTTAAACGTGCGAGTCTAGACCTTATAGATGGACAAGAGTAAGGCGGATCGACTCAAAGAGACGATTCGGCTTCTCAAAGAACTGCAGCGTGTAGGAATCGGCGAGCGCCATGAAGGCTATTTTGAAATAAAGACCCTGTTATCCAAGTGGGTTCAAGATGGAGAGAAGGCCGCGGCGACAATTGAACTACGGAATCACGGTCGTGTGGCGGAGATTACATTGCCGAAACGGGCGGATAAGGCAGCTTCTATCCATTTACGCGCGGTGAAGGATGCTGAGTAGATGGCGGGAGTTTTACGAACTACGTTTTCATTCTAGAAGCTCCATATTGGATCTATCGCGTAAAGAACGAATCGCGGCTG
Source organism: bacterium (assembly GCA_009924895.1). Classification (GTDB taxonomy): domain Bacteria; phylum Patescibacteriota; class Minisyncoccia; order Phycocordibacterales; family UBA2100; genus UBA10103. Next base: position 17,829 of record RFQR01000011.1, on the reverse strand, counting down.
ATTCCACTAAAAGGCCCCCGTTGGCATATATACCATAGTTCATACCAGTATCCGTATTCTCTAACGCAAGGTGCCACAAAGTATATTCTCCTTTTGACTCCCATGGTTCCGCTTTTTCATCTAGCCAAGCCATTAATCTATATGTATTCTCTGTCACAAAGATTTTTCCAAGGTGTTTCTTGGTTGCATCACGTTCTGTATCGGACAGTGCTTTTACAAGAATGGAATGAGCTCCTGTTATATACAAATCGTCTGTAAGAGATGGATACTTTTCCTTTCGGCATACATATATCTTGTTTTCTGTTCTATCTGACGTTCCTGGATTGGAAAAGGTATATTTTCCGATGAGTTCTACTCTTTTATAGCCATGTTGGGATGTCTTTACAAGAGTTCCTTTACGAAGGGTCTCAATCGCAACATATGCTTCTTTTCCGTCTACTAGACAACAAAGGCTAGAACCCTCTAAAAAACAGGGAGTTGCTGGATAAAGATAATAACTCCCGTCCGAATTTAAAGTATTTCCTGTTACATATACGACAAGTTGGGAAGAGGATCCTGTACTATTGGAAGCAAGTCTCCATGAAGAATATCCACCCTGTGTTTGTACGGTAAATCCTCCACTCCCAATGTTATTTGTATAGGCTAATGCGTCCGCTTCTGTAGGATAATAGCTAAGCGGAGCACCAACCGGAAATCCCTGTTCACTCATAGGCCTGTGTGCCCTCTGTTGTATGAGAAAGTCCTTCGGAGAATACATATCCTTCCCCCGCTTGAATAGGATATGATGTTCCATCGAGTATAAAAGAACCAGGGGAGCTTGTTAGATATACCAAATACGTGTTTTGAAAAGAAGCTTCACCCGAATCTACGTGAGGAGCGGTATCTCCTTTGATCCATCTCATTGGAACATCCTTTCTATTCAATATATTCAATCCAATACGATGGGATAGGATTTGCTTTACAGATTCTGGAAGTTCCATTGTAAAATATACGTTTGTCTTGGTTTCCAACTCTCTTCTTGCATGTAACACCGCGGGGTCTGACACAATAGACTCTATAACATCTGTTGAAAACACGGTAGGGTGATTCATTCTATATGTTTTAGAGAATAAAGATTCCCGATTCAAATAAAATATTAAACGGTATATGCGAAGCTGTAGAGCGCTGGCCATAGAATGAACCCTTAAAGCACTTATCCGAACACTCTACAGAATGGCTTCAAGTCGTGCAGGTCTCACAGCCGAGGGCGCTCTATATGAGGCCGTCGCCCGTGGGAATAAAGATACATATTTCTTTCAGGATGACCCGGACAAGACACTCAACCCGTTTGAAAATCGGTATGATAGGATTCCTCCGTTCATTCATGAACTCCGAAGAATTCCTCCGCTGAATGGCGCCGAGTTTGGACGTAGTTGTGAGTTTGAATTTGAAGTTGCAGGAGATCTTTTCGTGAAACCTACTGTGCTGATAGATCTTCCCAGCTGGCTTCCTCCTGTAGAAGCGGAGGCAAATCTTACGCAGCCTGTTACGGATCTCGCAGGAAATACCTACGGCTACACAAATGGGATTGCGTATTATCTCTTCAAGAAAATCCAGATATATCAAGACAAGCTTCTTCTACAAGAATACAGTGGCGATTCCCTATTTGCCTCCCGTGCTTCACGTGGAACATTGAACTCGGCATATTTGGAAAATACACTCACAGGATGGCACGATGGCTCTGTTGAGAGCATTGCATTGAACGCAACACCAACTCGCCTTCGTCTAGAGCTCCCCTTTTTAGGCGGCGCCAACGGATTTCCCAGCATTGCTATGCGACGACAACCATTCAAACTACGTCTTGAACTACGTCCCTTAGAAGAGATTGTAGAAACATCTGATACGACACTTACGGTAGCTCCTACGCCTTGGAATATTCCTCTGAAGATAGGTGCACGCACGTTTCAACCCCTTTCTCGAACTGCTATTGCATCTCCCACATTACAGCTGGAAACACGTCATATGTATACGGATGGAGAAACACAGATTGCTCTTCGTAAAAAGTCTATAGAAATCCCATATACTCATATATATGAGAATACATTTACATTCAGCCCTGCGGATTATGCACCGTTAGTGAAAGGAGTCCCATCCTATGTGTCACGTCGTGTAGATGCCCAACATCCAGCATCCCGCCTTCTTTGGTTTTTTCGCACGCAGAATGATTTGAGAACAGGTCGGCGCTGGCGCTTGGCACCCAGTGCCACGACAGAATATTATACGGGACAATCTCTCATTATTGCAGGGCGTGATCGCGAAACTTTTTTCAGCCCTTTCATATGGAATGCCCTCACACATCATGCAAAAGAAGAGAGAGACCCTGGCGCAGGCATTGGAGAAATGTCCTGGGATTTGGGAGATATTTTCGGCCGCTCCATCGTTGAAAGGCAGCCAGAAGGGTCTGTAAACTTTACGACAGCCGATAGACCGACACTCTATACAGGTCTCGCAATGGCACCTGATGACACTCTGTTGGGCGCACCAAGCACAGAAATGACGGCGATTGTAGATACATGGTCACTATACACGATTGAAAATGACAGGGGGTTTCTAAAATACGGGAACTAAATATTTTAGATGTATATATTCTCTTTTCACATGTAAATGGACAATGGAATGGTATTTTCGGCCCAGCGTTTGGGGGGGCACTTGAAAGTCTTATGGCAGTGCGCGACCCTTTCCTTGTTTTTCTAAAGTGGCTCTGTATAGTTGGATAAGCTGATCCACTTCACCTATAGAAAGTATAGCCACACCCTTCTTAAAAGCCGCCCATAGAGCCGCACACCCCTTCTCGCATACATCATAATCCTTTGCAGCAAAGCTGTGAGCGATTAAGAGGCGCAGGGGCTCACTAGGTCTTTCTCGCGGCTCTACATAGTTTACAATCATCTCTTGGTAATCTCCATAATACACTTCAAATATGTCACGATTCTTGAAGAAGACGAGGGAAAACAGTTGTTCGTCTGCATGACCGTATCCGAGTTGCAACATATGGAGAAACTGCTCTTCGATTGAATCACAGAACGCCTTCATATAATATGCTGAACCGGTGAAAAATCCACTGCAAAGAGAACAGCGCCCCCACTTATAATATTCGGCCGTATTCTTCACAAGCGACTCGGGCTGATAATCGATATAGCACGTGCTGAACTTGTCACGCTTCTGTGTCCACACATCATCGAGGGCCATCACATTCTTCCAACCCATACGCTCTATACAGATATTGAGCCAGGCAAAATGTGTGGATTGAAAGGGATTCTCCTCGATGATTCGTTTGAGCATTGCATAGCGCGACATACATAATAGATAATACGACGCCGTATTACGATCATCAAATGCGTAGGGTTTTTGGCGCCTATTTTCCTGGATTTTTGCCCTGTATTGGGTCATTGGAAAATCCTCAAAAGATACTGGAATATATTTCGTCTTCTGTTGTAACCAGGGAGGCCGCATCTGACGTAAAAGTTCCACGGAGTCCGGTTCGCAGAAAACTACAAGATTCTGCTCGGTAGACATTGTGGCCCGCGCGTTTTCCAAATAGTGGGTGGAGGGCCGGTCCTTAATCGATTTGGACGCGTCAGACATTTTCGTTAAATCAAAATAGGCTGTGACGACTGTCCAGTTGTCTGGGATATGTATTGCGGGCCATAGGTCCGATGGAGTGAAACGAAGAACACCCGTTCCTGACCAATGCCCCATCGATGTTACATCCACCTTTTCGGCTGCGGGTATCTTGAACCAGAAATTATCACGCATCTCTTTGAAATACCATATATCATCGCATATGACAAATCCCTGATAGTTATGCCCCTTTAACCATAGGTAGAATTCATATTCACGTGTTCCTTCGTGGGGGTCAATGTCTAGAAATATGAATGCAGATCCTAACAACTTTTCCTGCCACACCGCTCTTCCAGCCTCGGACAGTAGATTCTCCGTATGATATGTTACATTTGGCACGGAAGGAAGGGGATATATATGATTAAGATCGAACGAGTATATATGATTTGTTTCTGAACCTGATGCAATCGCAAGTGCAGAAGCACCTCGGTGCGTTCCAATATCAAATATGTCGCGGCCTTGATGCAAGGAACTCAAATATGAGAGGAGTTTATAATGTTCTTTGCCAGCGGCCCCCTTTAGCTCACCCCAATCGATTGCAGTTCCAAGATATGCACTTTCTAGATGCTCTATACTACGCTGGTGTATTGCGGCAGCGTTCATACTAATAGATATCGGGGCAAATGTCTTTAAATAACGTGCTTAAACAAAAACACACACAGTAGTCAGAGAATGTCGGCGGGTCCTTCCATACAGGAAGTCAGTACTTATTTAAAAAAGAATTTTATATTGGAGACGTTTCAAACTGGCGCTGGGTCTGGTAGTGCCTCCAATGTCACACCTATCACGGCTGTTCAAGCACAAAATATTTTGACATCCTATGATTATACCCCCCCTCCAGCTACACAGAAAAAGTCTCTCGGCTCTATTACGACGCTCCTCGATTTGACGAACCGTGACCTTCAAGAAAATGATTTATTTCCACTAACGACAGAGATAACATGGTTTACACGCGATACAGAGCGGCGCATTCTTCCTTTCACACCGTCTATGCAAGAAATCCCTTTACGAGGTCCTGGCGCATTTGGACAGCGATTTTCGTTTGATCTGGGTTCCGTGGTAGTGGGCGATATTCTCTTGGGAACGGCTCTACAAATCCGTCTTCGGCATTGGTTAGATTCCCAAACACAGCTTTTGTTGGAAGTGGGTCAAATCACATATGATGTGTCTGGGACAGCGTGGGAATATGCAAATAGTCTAGGAACAGCCATTATACAACAGGCGGAGTTGGAAATAGATGGAAAAACGATTGAAACGATAGATGGCGATTTTATTCATGTGTATAACTCTCTCTATTCAGATGCAAATGAGACATTTGGAATAGCATATGATCACACAGGTCGCATTTCGATACCGCGTATGATGAATCAACAGATTCCTCGAGCATACCCTACGGAGGATGGAACAATCAACTGCATATTACCCTTTTTCTATATGCGATGCCACCGACAAGATGGACTTCCCATGACTGCGGTGCGAGAGAATACCGTAAAAATTCATATTACATTGCGACCTTTTGAAGAATGTGTGCGTCAACTTCGCGGATATCGTGATACTTGCACATCCGTTCCCTTGCAGACGACTATAGAGTTTCATAAAGGTCTTGCGCCGTATGTTATACACACAGATGTATCGATACCCGGATTCCAGTTTGTTCAACTACTTACACAGGGTGTTATTGTAAATGGGCCTCTCCGACAAAAAATGCTACACAATCCGTTTGAAATACTCCATCGTGAGGTGCAGACCTTTTATTTTGAAGAGCCTCTCAAATATAGTATAGGAAAACGAACAGCCGATGATATAGTTCGTATTCAACTACCCTTGGAAGCGAATCATCCGGTGGAGGAAATCATATGGTTTGTGCGTAGAAAGGGGGTGCGTGACAATAATGCCTGGACGAACTATACGGCAGTTCTTGAAGCAGAATGGTCATCGAATAAGCTTGCTGCGAAATACCCCCTTTTACAGAATGCAATCTTGCAGGCAAATGGAGTCACACTCTGTGATGCAGATGAGCAGTATTACCGTCATCATATAGCAGGAGTTCATCGTGGAGGAATCTCCGCATATAATCAGTTTATATATGGATATTCATTTGCGAAAACTCCAGGGGAGCATCAACCTTCTGGTAGCTTGAACGCAAGTCGTTTGAGTTCATTACGACTCATCTTAGATGTAAAGCCCCCTGGAGGTATATTGGATGGGAACTGGGAAGTCAAAGTATTTTGTATAGCGTTGAACTGGCTCCGATTTGAAAACGGAATTGCAAACCCAATGTTTGAAGATTAAATATCGAATCTATATAGAATGAATCATAACAAAAACTTTCTTACATCGGCTGTAGCTGCTACTAGCATCATGGGACAAGAACCATTTGTATCAAGTATGCGCACGAAGAATGCGATGCCGAATAAAAGCTTACAGTTACTCGACATAGTATTGTCGATATTATTTTCAATTTCTGCGGCAATATTATCGTATAACTATAATACGTATTACGGGGCGTCGACGTTCATGAAAGTATTTTGGGCTATTCTATCGTTTTTATTCAGCAAGTTCTATATTATTATGTATGCGATGGTATTGAATCCCATTAAAACTCTGCCCAAAGTTCCTCCTCCACCTCCACAGGCCGGAGGAAGGAGCAAACTATTTTAATCGACGCGTTCTTCGTTTCGAGTTAAAGTATGTGTGAAACTTATTTGTCGAATATCCGTATTGAAATAACATAGATTCTTCGGGGATTTTTATTTTCTTATGAAGTTCGGGATCGGTGATTCCTCGCCAGTGTCTTGGATAGAAATATTTCATGGGGTATACGTGCACATCGGGGAATTCCTTTTTGGATGTAAAGTATACACGAGATACATAGAGGGGTCCTACGCGTTTCCAAGCATTTTCATTCGCTTCACGTTCAGAGTTGGATACAATACCTTTTAATAGTTTTGTAATAAAAGCATGATTGGATGCTGCGCCAATGATTCCATTTGCTACAAGCCGCTTTGTTCCGCGTATTTCTGGACCGAAATCACCCAGTTTTTTTGTATGTGCGCGAGAAATATGTTCCCATCCGAAAAATACGGACGCCCTATTCTTCTTAAGAAATGCGGCAAACTTTGCAGGTTTCATAATCACCGTATCCGCATCAATATAGATACCTCCGTATGTGTGCAGAACGAGAAGACGAACAATATCTGCACGGCCGGCCATTTCATTTCGAAACTTTCCATATTCACGACGAAGATCTGGAATAGCGCTCCAATCAAGGCTATCGACATTTGATTCCGTCCAAAGATGATATGTATATCCATACTTTTTGGCAAAGTCTTTTACAGTTTTCATCCATTCTAAAGGAGGTTCGTGTGTTCCCAACCATATTTGATGAATGTTTTTTTCAATATTCCCACCGGTTGTTTCAACCATCTTCTTACTCTATAAATAGAATGTTTCTAAGTCTTCTTGTCCAGGCGGCTGCGACCTTTGCACAGGATATTGTTGGCTCTAGCGGATGTTCGATGACAATATGTGTATTGGCGAATCCATATCTTCGATTTGGAACAGGGACGGAATCTTCCGTAAACACGTGGGGGCTTTTTCAACAACCCTGGTATTATTCCCCTTCCACGTCCACATGGTATAAACTGACATATTCAAACTATCCGCTCGATACGGCAATAGGCACTGGCATGACCGGGCCGAACTGGAGTGGAACAACGGTCACGGATCTCTATAGTTTAGTCAATACTGGCTCTAGCACAAACTATTCGGGGTTTCTTGTGGATAGTAGCGATACTACCAAGTCTGTGGGGCACGGAACCATTGTATCGATGCGCCAGTTTACACTTTTGGGACAACTTATATGGTTTCAAAATACGTTTTCACTGGGCGCAAATGATAGTTTTGTCCGTATCACTACGCGTGTTATAAATAATTCTACGACACCTATCATAAATATGGTGTTATGGACTGGAACGCGAGACGATTATGTGGGGTCCACCGATGTAAATACGAAAACGCGCGGAAATCTGGATACGGGAAATTTCGTGGCTATTACGGCAAATAACCAGTCGTCGCGTGCGATTATGATTACAAACCCTTCCGACGGTGTGCTATTTTATTCAGAAACCGCGGGTGTTATGACATCGTATGCACTCTGTTGTAGTTTCTCAAACGCGTATAATACAAATCCTTTACAAATTGCCCCAATGACTCTGACCCCGACAGATGGTTCGTATGCAGCTGTGTTACCTATTGGAAATATAAGTGTAGGGGGGGCTGGAAGTATTACATGGTATTATGCGGCGGGTGTTATTTCTTCTTTAAACGCTGTTGCTCAATCGGTTTCGATAGCTCAAGCAGCGTTTGCGGGTGTTATGGTATCTGCAACAACATCCGCCAAAGCATCTCCATCCGTATCCGGCTCCATAAGTGCAACAGCAAGAGTATCGTCTTCTTCTCTTTCTACGCGTTCGGCAACCCCCTCCGTCTCTCTAAGTAAATCCGTATCGTCTAGTGCATATAGATCGCCCATCCCTACATGGACCCCTATACCTACAGTGTCACCCATATTTTCACCAAGTATCTCTCACTCTGCATATAGCAGTTCCTACGGAACATCTACAGGAAGTACATCTGCGTCTGCTACTGCGACACCGAGCCCTACTCAAACCCCCTCTACAACATCCACCCTTGCAATAAAAGTATTAATCGCGCAAATGCCACCTATTCTAGTAAACTTTACACCTACATTTACATCTGTAATACTTGAAATAAACAAATCAGACAATCTCGTATATATTCCAATCAGTCTTCTAATCATCGCAGCAATCGCATACGCCATATGGAAAGCACGCAAAAAGTCTCTTGAACAGGCGGCAAAACCAAAACCCATACTCAAACAGAATTCAAAGCCGAAAATACAGATTCGAGAACCGGTCCATACAGTGCTAGTATAAACGGTCTAAGCATTCCATCTCTCTTGTAAGAAGATGGTAGCATCCTTGCTGCGAGTTATTTACGGAGGAGTTCAGGATTCCAGACTCCTCTGTCAAAAAGGGCAGCCGAATCCGGCATTTTTTGTAAAAGCGATTCTTCGTGCAGGGCGATTCACGACTCAATGGGTTCGCCTAGATTTTGATACTCTCCCGACACTTGGGAATACATCTGTGATTACTCTTCCCCGGAAAGGTCACCTTATTTCTCGACTCTACCTCGTCACGACACTCTCAGATATTGCGACACAACAGCTCTCTGCTAAAACCTGGTGTCGGTCAAATGGAAAGGTGTTTGCAGGCCCCTCCTTTGGATGGACAAACTCGGTAGGACATGCGCTCTTACAAAGTGCTACGATTGATATTGGAGGTTCGCGTGTAGAGCAGATAGATGGACGTCTTTTAGAAGTGATGGATGAGTTTTATACACCTCTTGAAAAAGTGTCTTTAATGGATACACTTCTCTCTCGTAACTCTTCCAACTTTACGGCCGATCAGTTCGGTGCTACATCTGCAACACAAGTGGTTACACCCCTCCCATTTTGGTTTTCATGTGGAGATGCTGGGACATTTCTTCCCATAGATGCTCTTCAAGCCGACCCTGTAAAGCTAAGTATTCAGTTTGCATCCCCTACAACACTCTATACAAGCACGGCTCAACTTAGCACAAAAGGTCTTCAAACACCTCTAGGTGGAGAAGCCTATTTTCCAATTGCAAACTCCCCCTTCTATTATGCGGATCCTGCAGGAACTCCTATAGCAGGCCTCGGTGGAGATCCGACTCAAACAACTCTTGTAAGCCTTATTCCATCCATACAAATGCCTACAACCCAAAGTCTTCAGGTGTTAGGTGATACATATATCATGGCCGAATATATATACCTCGACCGACCAGAGGCAAATCGATTTCGCCTTGCAGATATTCAAGTCCCCGTTCTACAACATTATGCATTCGAACCCGTGGATACTCAGAATGCGGCTGTTGCGAATTGTTATCTCAAGATTCCCAATCCAACCCGGAATCTTTTCTTTTATCTGCAGCGATACGAAGCACCGTATTATAATGCACCTTTTTTGGCTACACGTGATCTGTCAGGTGCAGATACACCCCTCGCTCCTTGGTGGCCGAATGCCAGTCAACTCGATACGCGCGTGTATAAAGAGATAGTTCCTGGATTCGTATTCCGGAAATCAGAACCGGTGAGGGCGATTGATTTGGTATATGAGGGAAAACTCTATAGATATAGCACAACAACTCCCTCCGTGTTCCGGTCCCTTATGCCTTTGAAAAAGACGCCCTGGGTCAATCGATATTATTACAATCTGCCATTTTCTCTTCAAGCCGGATTTCTTCCACCCAGCCAACCATGTGGAGAAGCAAATCTGGATAAGGTTGTCAACATCAACTTGAGGTTGGAACTGAATCCTATGGCGGGGTATACTACTACATTTAATGTTCCGCGATTTCTTGTGCATGTATGGGCAGAAACGTATAATATATTTCGGGTATACGGCGGGCGCGGGGGAATGATGTTCGCGTATTAACGCCTCTTCCACAAGCCTATACATATGATGAAACTCAAGCATACGAGCAGAATCGTTGTATCACGTGTTTTAAGCGCGTATATGAGTTTTTGAATCGATATATCTGACTCGTCAAATATATCGGTATAGTCTGTTTGTTCCTGTTTTATATCTGATAGAGAGGGTTGTTGGGTTGCTAAAAGGGGGTATGTGGTGACAATACGATATATATTCGAATAATATACATCAATGGGTCCGTGGCGGTCTGGATTCCACGCTAGAGCTTTTTCATAGGCTGTTGCGTGGAGGACATACATGTGCAGGGCAAATCCCTGGCCTATTTCAACGAGGGGGTGTGCATGCATGCGGACAGGTCCTTCCACATATGTGGGTCCGCCAAGAAAGATATCCCATTTGTCCCGTTCTTTCCAGAGCGCATCGGTCACGGTGGGCCATCGTTCAGACAAATCCGAGGCAGGTAGACAATCATCTTCTAGGATAAGAACCCAGGGGAGTCCTTTGCGCATGGCTTCCCGTGCAATAGCTACATGAGAAGCACCACATCCGCGCCAGCCTTCCGTATGCCGTATAGCTGAAAAACGCTGAGGTGTAATCCCAGTTCTTTCAAAGGCGGCCTTTGTGGTCGCCCATTTCTCTTGACGTTCATCCAAGTTTATACAAAAACACGGAAGATCCGGTCGACTCATCCTATTCTTTACTAAACATTGTTCGCACAGAGCTTATAAGGGCACCGGCAGGTGGTTGTGCCACGATAGAAAGAGGCATTGTAGATATATAGTTGGGTTTTATAGGGGGAAACTTTTTCGATGTAGTAAATGGGGACGACTTCGTATCATGTGTATGCCGTTGGAAGGCTTCGGGAAACTCTTTTTTTGTGCTGGGCATATTGAAGAGTTTTTGAATACGTGTTCGTTCTGTATCGACTCTCCAGTCGAGTTGAGGTTTGTCGAGTTCCGTTTGATCTAGGATTCTACAGGGTTCATATTCGTTGCTCATCTATATAAATACTATTGTATTTTTTTAGACCGATGCCTGCCGCTATATAAAATTGCTTTTCGGATCACATAGGAAGTGAATCACAATGTCCCTTCTCATCGTAGAATCGCCCGCGAAATGTCAGAAAATACAGGGATTCTTGGGTCCAGGATGGCGCGTGATAGCTACAATGGGGCATATACGATCCTTAGAAGAGGATATAGGTGCAGTTGGACTCGACCGCGACTTTGAGCCGCGTTTCCAATGGATGAAGGAAAAATCCAAAGCTATACAGCAAATCAAAGATGCAGCGGCCGCCGCCACTCGTATCTATTTGGCATCGGATGATGATAGAGAGGGAGAGGCGATTGCCTATTCAGTTCTAACACTCTTACAACTGAATCCTGCTACAACGCCACGGGCTGTATTTCACGAAATCACGGAGACTGCTGTAAAGGCGGCGGTGGCAAATCCGCGACGCCTGAACATGTCGCGTGTAGAAGCCCAACAGGCCCGGGCTGTTCTGGATATGATGGTTGGTTTCACGATTTCCCCTCTTTTATGGAAATATGTGGGCCAGGCTCTTTCTGCGGGTCGTTGTCAAACACCGGCCTTGCGCATTCTAGCCGATCAAGAAAAAGCAATTCGAGAATTTACAGCAACGACAGAATGGAGAGTGAAGGGTCTCTGGAATGGATTTGAAGCTCGATTGGAGGATTCTCTGGAAGATGAAGAATCTGCCACGAACTATTTAGAGAATATTCACGATGATTCCGGTGGTATTGTAAAAGAAGCATATACGAGGCCGACGACGGAGCAGCCTCCGAAGCCTTTGATTACAAGCACATTACAACAGGAGGCATCTGCCACCATGAGTCTGCAGCCAAAGAGGACCATGCAGATTGCGCAACGACTGTATGAAGCGGGGCATATTACGTATATGCGCACGGATTCTGCAACTCTTTCGGAAGAAGCGCGGCTTGCCGCAGAGTCCTGGGTCCGCACAACATTTGGAGAGGAATATGTCGCCGGAACACCGGCCAAATCAAAGGGGAAATCCACCCAGGATGGGACGGCACAGGAAGCACATGAAGCCATCAGGCCGACACATATGGAACGCGTGGAACTGCCTGCGGGGGAGGATTGGTCGGCACCGGATCGAAAACTGTATAAGCTTATTTGGGGGAGGGCCGTGCAAAGTGTGATGGCGGCGGCGAAGGGGGAACAACGCACGGTGAAGTTTACTGCAACTGCGGATCCGATGGAGTTTCTCTGGGTTGCTACATGGAAGAGGAATCTCTTTCTAGGATGGCGGAAGATTGGGGCAGTTGCAACAAATCTGGATGAAGAGGCGGATGCAGATGAAAGCATGAATGCGTGGAATGCGGGTGAAAAGATCATAGAGGGAACGGAGCTCGCCTGGTCAAGCCTGGAGGCCGGGCCACACGAGACGAAGCCTTTGGCTCGATATACCGAGGCAACTCTTGTGCGTGAGTTGGAACGAAAGGGTATCGGTCGCCCAAGCACATATGCTTCGCTTGTGGCGACAGTGGTGGACAAAGGGTATGCAGAAAAGCGCGATACGCCGGCGCGCGAATCATCTCTTACAAAACTCTGTATAGATGCTCCAGGGACATGGCCTCCGAAGAAGGTTGTTCTTATTAAAATGGTTGGCGCGGAAAAACAGAAACTTGCTCCCACGGCCCTTGGTCTCTCCGTGCTGGAATTTTGCCTGAAAGAGTTTGGGACTCTCTTTGATTATGAGTTCACCAAGAAAATGGAGGCGCGTTTGGATGCGGTGGCAGAAGGCGACGAGCCCTGGAAAGGACTGTGTCGTGATACGTGGGATTCCTATAGAGACAGATATACTGCGCTGAAATCGGGGACATCGACGACGACCCCCGTGACACGTGAAAGACACTTTCCAGGTGGAATCAAGGCGATTCAAAGTAAGAAGGGACCCCTTCTTCTGAAAGAAAATACGGCAAACAAGGATGAAACGATCTTTTATGGCTGGCCTGAGGGTATTGCCTTTCAGGATATTACGGAAACGGATGTGGCGGCATATCTCGCATCCAAGGCGGAAATACCCAGCTATGGCACATACGAAGGGCATCCGATGATACAAAAGTCGGGACCCTTTGGGACGTATATTGTATGCAACGGTGTGAATGTCCCTTGGACACCTGCCGATACGGAGGAAACCATTGTTTCGAAACTGGCTGCGAAATCCCAAGCTTATATACACACCCTTGGACCTTTTGAGTTTCGAAATGGCCCCTACGGAATCTTTATGTTCAAAAAGGATGTCGTAGGAAAGTTCCGAAAGTTTGTTTCCATCCCGCAAGGTGTTGATCCGAAGGGCTTGACCCAAGAAGCTGCCACAAAAATATATCAAACTGGGTTACAAAGGAAGGCGCAGGGACAGGCCTTTAAGAAAAAAGTGGGCTCTTAGTAAGATGCTTCGCGCTACATCGCGAAAGAAACAATTTAATATTTTTAATATACCGACGTATGTGATTTCTATGAGAGAAAGGCCCGAACGTTGGAAACGTTATACAGAACAACCTGTTACGAATAAATTCAAACATGCGCGCCGGTCCAATGCAATAAATGGGAAAAAACTGAAATATGTGAAGGATCGGCGTATTTCGGTGCGAACACGCCTAAACATTTTTAGAAACTATCGGCGCAGTCATCATGAAATCGCCACATTGGGTGCGGTGGGATGTTCCTTGAGTCATATAGATGTCTGGAAAAAGTTTTTGAATACCGGTGCAAAGTATTGTTTCATTATGGAAGATGATTGTATTCTTACAGATGAAACATTTACAAATGTAAACAAGTTAATACCTACACTCCCACCCACGTGGGGAGTGTGGCTATTGGGAATGTATAGGCCCAACCTGGTGTTCAGTCCTATGGACGTGAAACCCTGGAATCGCGTATATAGCTTTACAGCGTCCCATGCATATGTGATAACTCGAGATGCAGCTAAAACGTTTCTACAGGATGCGTTTCCGGTAGAAAGTCATATTGACCATTATATAAGTGCTATATCCGTTTTAAAAGATATATGCATGGTGCAACATCCCGAGATACATATTGAGTTTTTTCAAGAAAAAATGTCGCACTCTCCTACGGCTACGGTTGACTCCAATACATCTCAGCATAAAAAGAATGGATGTCCTCTCTGTAAGATTCCTGATGATTGGACGCAGATATATAAATCGCCTACTCGAAAGACGCACAAAGGTATGCGCGTTAGGGGGCTTGTGAAGGGTCAACAATCGAGGAAGATACGAACATTTCGCACTTGAAAGAAATGCACATACTGCGAAATAACAACCTGAATAGCACTGCCTGAAGAGGCGGAACGAATATGTTTGATACATTCACGGCACTGCCATCTAACATTTTATTTACTTACAGTGCAAGTAAATAAAATATGAAACGGTAGTATAGAGTGAATGTCTACACAAACAAGTCCAGAAAATAGTCGACGGAATAGTGCCGTAGATGTATCGGGTGTGCAGATAAAGAAATTTATGAATGGATGGACGAAGGAACAGGAGGTGTTAATGGCAGAATGGTCCGATATTGCCGCATGTTATCGATGGCTCCATGACAAGGCAGAGAAAAAGTATACGCGTTCAAATCTGAATATAACAATACCTGTGATTATTCTATCAACCGTGACAGGTGCTGCAAACTTTGCCGTGGGAAGTATTGTGCCAGCCGATAATCGTTCGGCGCAACAATATGTGGCATCTGGATTAGGGGCTATTTCCATTTTTGCAGGGATTCTTACAACCTTGGGAAACTTTTTTCAATACGCACAAAAGTCTGAATCGCACCGTGCATCCAGTATTGCGTGGGGAAAGTTTCAGCGCTTGGTGCAAGTTGAACTGGCCATCAATCCCATGGACCGTATTGAAGCGATGGATTTTCTAAAGATTTGTCGACAGGATTTGGATCGTCTTATTGAACAATCGCCTGGAATTCCCGATGATGTGATAGAATCCTTTGAAAAGGAGTTTGATAGTATTGAAGGATTAAAACGACCCGATATATGTCATGGTATTGAGCATACGCGCGTGTTTGATGCATCAAAAGCGCGTCTAAGCAAGATAGCTGCGGATGCAGTATTACATCTCCGCTATAAAAAGAATATATTATCTAACTCTGTGCTTCCTGATATTGATAAAAGGATTGAACACGCGTTGAATACAGGAATAGAGAAGAAAATCAAGGAACTCATGGGACATCCAAGCGAAGAATACGCGGATACTATGACTGTTGTAAATAGTTTAGAAACAGACTGGAGGACTCTTTTGTTAAGGAAACGGGGGGTACATGCGGCCGCTGCTCCTGCTGCACCGGTGGAAGAGTCAAATGAAGTGCGGTTACATGTTGAGGGAACAGAGTCTGTTATATCGGAGGTAGGTTTCACGAGGTCTGTAGGTTCCGAAGCCCCTACCGTGCGTCCAGTCGTAGAGTTTAACTAATAAACATTTTGAGTGTCCTTGACAGTTTATCTATATACTTCGTCTTTGTGGAAAATCTTGCAAAGAGATCCTCATCAAAATGAATTTCATCTATCAAGGCCTTCTGGATAGTAGGCGTATCTTTGAGAACTCGCAGAACAGGATGTAGAAGCACCGCATTTGATTCTTTTCCTATAGATGTAAATCGCCCACCCAACTTGGTAATATCTGTTTCTGGCTCTTTCGCGGAATATTCAAGGCTTACAACGAAATATGTCAATGTTTCATTGGAAGGGTGTGTGGCCAAAAAACTGTAATGGACACTATTGATATAGGTGATATCGGTTTTTGCAGGGTTATATATAAAGATATCGACAAGCTGTCCATACATCTGATATAGGGCGGATGTATAGTTAATCTTATAGAGTATATGATTCACAAGTGTGTTTATATTTTTTGTTGTAAATCGCTGTATGTCAAACTTGCGGTCATAGTTCAAATGAAAAAAGTAGTCGATTAGATATCGAAACCCGTGTATAAACCCACCCGAGCTTGCTTTGTAATCATGTGAATGCATGAGAGAGCCGATAAAATAGAGGTTTGGATTGTTGACACTTTCATATCGGTGATTTATCTCTGGATATTTCTTATTCTCGGTAAGGGCAAGTTCAAGGCCAAAGATAGATGTATCAAACTCCCATCCGGTGCAGAGAATAATATGATCATATCCTTCGGCAGGACTTGCATCATATGGATGCTTTCGTTCGCATCGCCCACAGTCTAGATGAACGTCGTATTTTCCCTCGTTTTCTTCGACTACAATCTTCTGACCCGTTTCATTGAACGCGTTTAGACTCTTTAATAAGAACGTATCGTGATAGGGGAGGTATATAGAGCGAAGATCGCCAGCATAATGGCTCGACATTGCCCATTTTTTGAAACTTCTGCCGAGAATTGTAATGCTGCTGCAGCGGGGCGTCAGGAGATTTGCTAGTTCATACGCCGAGTTTCCATTGCCAACGAGTAATAGGGTTTTATTATCAAATGTTGCAAGAGTCTCTGGGGTTTTGAAGTAGTTCTTGGGATATTCTGCGTAATGTTTCACCCGCCCCGTTGTGTCGGTGACATTGCTCCTATAGGGTTTTCCTAGACCCGTAGCAATAATGAGTTTTTCGCAGGTGTAGACCCATTTTCCACGTGTATCTGTGACTCCAAGAATATAGCCTCCCTCCTTTTTACGAATCTTTTCCACCGTAGAAGAGTATGTGATATTCAAACTATATTTCTTTGCAAAGTCATTCATATATCTCACTAAGTGGGTATGATCAGGGTAATACGCATCTGTGTAGTCTGTAAACTTGGGGCCATCTTCTGATAAAAGAGAGTTCCAATCATGACGGAGGTTGAAATCAGGCACATCTGAACCGGTATTCTTCTTGTTTATCGATATGAGTTGACCTGAATGCGGATATGTGTCAAAAAAAGAGCCGGCTTTCTCGGCTTTTTCTAGAATGACATATTCAATGCCAGCCTTCTGGAAAAAGTAGCCAAGTTGGATACCCGCGGGGCCTGCTCCCACGATAATGTTCTTTACAGATTTTGCGAGTGTATACATCTGTTCTTCTAACACGCGAATGTTTTAGACCGATTGCTGTGATATCTCAAGCCTTTGCAAACTCTGCTAAGAGGGTGGTCTTTGCCTGAAACGTCCATTTGGACCATTTCAGAACTTCTTGATCATCATTGAAAGAAGCAAGCCACTTCGTATAGATCGCGTCGTTTTGCTCTAACCAGATACTTTGGATTCGCGGTATAGTATCTGGTTTTTCTAATAGCTCTGTTGCACGAGGCCAGCATAAAAAACAGCGAATGGCAAAAATAAAGAGTTGAATATCTTGTGCGGCTTCATATTCCTCTTCCAAATGCCGGACAAAGTGTAAGAGTGCCTCTTCCACGTTTGTATGTTCTGAAAAAGCTTCTAATACGGAACGCACCGCCCTGGTAGCTGTTTCCATCTAGTGTGTGTAGAGATATGGGGCCTTTGCTCCGTGCGCTGAGTAAAAGTCGGGTCGATGAGGTTTCGAAGCCTCTATGACAATGCTACGTAAGGGGGAGGGTGGAGTGGTGAGGGGGAGTGTGGGAGTGTCTGTGAGGGTATGTGTAAAATC
>RFQR01000002.1 GCA_009924895.1 bacterium | reverse complement strand
CAGAGGCAGCTGCCTCTGTGGCTATTTTGAAAAAAGCACTATCAGGAATTGGTCGTAAAACCACCCAAACCACGGACGCTGATCTAGAGCGTCTCAGACCGTATTACATGGGAGAGCAACCTGCTACTCCACAAATAATGCAAGAACTTGCGACACATCGAATCGGACTCCAAGAATGGCATCTCACGAGATACAAGAAAAACATCCGAACAACCCCTGAAGGAAAATCAGGTTTGAAATTGTTAGAGCAATATAAAAAGGAAGCAAAGCCACTGCGAAAAATGGCCGATGAGGCGATTAGAAAACTGAAGGATGATTTGAAAAGAGAAATTGAGGATGAGTCAGACGAAAACAAAAAAGTTAAAATCCGTTCTGATTACGACTATAAGATTAGTGAGGTCGATTCTAGTTTGCGCACCTCACTACTCGCGCTGGATCAAAAATATTTTCCCACAGGAAAATTAGGTGAGTTGGTTCCGCTGGGAACCTCGTACACGGAAATTGGTGATAGAGAAGATCTACCCGAGCTCCCAATTGCTCTTTTGCTTGCTTTAGACGAAGATCCAAATCTCGCTTCACGCGCCCGCGCATCTTTTATGCTTGCACTTAATGGCATGAACTTCGGTGACACTCCTGCAGGAAAATTGTGCCAGGTTTTCGCGGGGCTCCTTGCAGAAAAAAACCGTGCCACTCAAGATGCACACGACTCTACTATGCGAACTCGGCTCGACGGCGCTTCTCTTGCGCTCCTCACCTATGGAATTCTTGTGCCTGAGGTAATTGAGAGTGACCGTGGTAAAGGTAAAACTGTTGAGAAAGTTGGTTTTCGCATTAACCTAACAAAGCTCGAAAGGCATGCGGAAGTCTTTCTTATCCAACAGCAGACAGCGCGAATGCTCAAGGAACTCGGGGATAAAGAAATACCAGAATCCCGACGAGAAGAAATTGTTGCTCATTTAGCAACTTTGGAAAAACCTGTCGAGGACGCAGATCGATTTATTGCTAATTTGAAAAAGTCACTTGGTATAAAGGAACCTCGCACTATTTTCGAATCAGTAGGTAATCGTCTTTATATGAATGCCTCCGAATTACCTGTGTTTGATACTCCCCAAATAGCTGATACTGACCCAAAAGCCCTACAAAAGTCAAAGAGCCTCTCCGTTGTCCTTGCAGGGATTAAGGAAAGGGAGAAAATACCGGAGAAAGGTTTTTATTCTCCGGATCTTGAAAAAAGAGCGGCTGATTTTAAGCACGCACTCAACGTTGCAACAGTCACGCTACGCGAATACTCAGACAACATTGAAAGTTTTGGTGATTCAATTACTGATGAAGACACTCGCTTTATTGCAATTAATATTTTGTACCAACTCAACGCCGCAACTCGAAAACTTAAAGATATTAAAGACGACTCTGAACACACTTTAGAAGTCGAGGGGAAAAGTGAAGCAAATATGGCACGGCGAAAAGAACTATTTGCTCAAATTCCTCAACAAGCAGCCGAGTTGCATGACCAGTACGTAACGTTGCGCGATTCTTTGATGGGGATAATTGCAGGTGGCGGAGGAACCGAAATGGTCCGCCTTCAAGAGCGTGATACAAAATTTAGTGAAACTTATGGAAAATTAATTCAAATTCTTGAAGTTCTACAGAAAAAACCAGATCCGGCACTCATCGGAAAGATTGTCCAACTATTAAAAGCTTCACGAAAATAATTTTTCATTCTTATGTCATCAGAAGATATTGATTTTGGCGGTCTAGGTTCTGGTCTTGACGATATTTTAAAACAGGCTGAAGCTGCCCAACAGCCACCAATGGGCGGACCCGCTGAAAAATTGCGAAAAGGTTCAAACGAACACAAAGCAGCTCTTGGCGAAGCGATAGCAACTGCCCAAGCTGGTGAACCAGTCAGCGAGTCGAAATACATGGCTGCACTTGAATTTGCTCAGCAAGCGGTCGCTCAAGGAACGCCACTCGATTCTGCAATGAAAGCTTTTGTTCGTCAGCTTGGTGCAACACCAACTGATGAAAAAGCTGTTATAGAACATGGCCATCGCCTGAAAAGTTCTATACGGCAACTTCAAGAACTTGTAATGAGCTCTTCAGTCTCCGACGCTGAACGAAATGCAATTATTGCAGCACTCACCCAACCAAACGCTACAGTTCAAGTCCCTGATACCGCTGCCACAAAATCCGCTATCGAACTTTTGAAAGGAATTGAAGCACAGATACGAGGAATAAAGACCCCGCCTTCACTGAAGCGTTACTCGTCTGGGATGTTATTGCGTCCTGCCGGTGAAGTCGCAGGTTCTGTGCTTGAAGGTGGTCTCTCCACACTTATCGTAACCTCAATTCTAACGACGATGGGTATTCCTATTGCCGCACACTCGTTAGCGCACCTTGTTACCTACGGTGCTTCAGCGGTGGGATGGAACATCTTGGGAAATGTCGGAACAAAAACCGCAATACTTGGTCACGTCGCAGACACCGGCAGTATTAAAAAGGGCGTAAAACGCTGGTCCACTTCTGATAGACGTGGGACTAAGAAGGTGACCAAGATGGCAACAATACCGTTGCGACTTGCGTCAGTTGGCATTCTAATTGCTGGAGGTATTGCCGTTGCACAGCAAGTACTCAGTCGTACTGATGAATCAGGTAGAAATGCAGCCCTGCTCGCCGAACCTTTGCGTCAACAGGGTGAGAAAGTATCTGATTTTACTCTAAAACTAAAGGCATTTGCCCCTGTTCTTCCCAAAATTCTCGAGATTGCAAAAAGAATCGAATCAGGGAAAAAATCTACCGTTGCAACTGCCCCCGCTGCCGCTGCACCGGCTCAAAAAAATGCACCAAGAAACGCTCCAGCCGGTGCCCCAAAACAACAACAAGCAGCACCACGTGTTTCTGATGGTTGGATTGCATACACTGCAGCTGAAATCGACGCAATCAAGAAAAATGAACTCGAGCCTCTTTTCAAAGCAGCAGGTCTTGATTTGGCTCTTCTTTCACAAATCACCTTTAATCAACCAAAAACGCTTGGTCAGGGACCGGCGTATGAATTTAAAAAGGCACTTGAGACTGGCGATACTTCAAACCTTCGCGATCTCAATGCCGATGACTTTGCGAAGTTGAAGCAAAAGTTTGGAAATACGCAAAATGTTGCTGAGATGGTTGGAATAATACGCACGAAAATGGGCCTCGCTACAGGACAAACCTTTGAGTCTCGTCTCAAGGGCCTCATTGATTCATTCATCCAGAGCAAAGAACTTGCTCAAATTAACGCTGACCTTGATGAGGCGCTTCGCATCAGCTCTGTTATCCATACTCAAGGTGAATCAGTTCAAAGAACATTCCTTGCGGCTTTTGTTGAAGGGACACCACCAATTGGCATCGAAGCGGTCCAGCCTTACATTCAGTCAATTCTTGAAAAACGCGATGCACTTAAAAAGGTTGCCAAAGAATCTATTGCAGACAAAATCACTCAAGCACTTACTGTCCAAAATGACGCCCTCAGTGCTGTCGGAGGTTCAGTGAGTTCACCCGCCCTCCCTGAATGGACACTCAACATGTCTCCGCTTGAAGCACTCAAGAAGACAATTGAGGATATTACTGAGCAAGCTGCAGGCGCTGCGGCAGCTGACACCATTGCGAAAAGCTCCGTTCGAGGCGTATTTAACTCATTTATTCCTGGGCTCCCGGGGAGTCAAAAGGCACTTGGTTCTGAACGGTACGTAGCTAAATTCATGCTGCAAAACTGGTCAGGGTACCGAGTCGTCAATCGAGGTGAGCGCACCTTTATTTACGAACGAATTAATGCAGGTGCACGAGAAGGTTTCTCTACTTCTGCAGCGGACGCATGGAACAGTGCACTTTTTGGTACCGATGGACGAGCTGAAGTGGAAAAAGCATTCCCCTCCAATCTCGACCTCAACAAAGCAACCTCACTTTCCGACGATGTATTAGGGGCTGAACTCTTGCCTCTCGTTAAAGCCATAGCTGAGCGCATCGAAAAGATGTCCGCAGCGCAACCAAACAACAAAATTGTTTCTCGTGCGCTCAACGAAATTCGTAACATGACATCAATGAATCCAGCATCTTTGGGCAAGTTACTACGTCCGCAGGTCGGTATTCAATTTGGGGCAAATCGCGTTCCTCTCGCATATCCACCATCTGCATGGTCAAGGATTGTTGGTGGTGAGGTTCCTCCTGAGACGGGAATTGATGCAAAACTCTGGGCTGACACTGTCGCAAAGGCTGATCCAAGTTTCGCGCAGTCCCTGGTCGCAAACTTGTCACAGATTTCAGATGCCGAACTGGGCGCACAAGTAGCACAGCACCTCTCGACAATTATTCCAAACCTTGAAAAGTCACAATCGAGTGAGTATATGCTGCGCCAGTACCGCGCAATGCTCTCAACGTTCTCGAGCCCTAACCAGCACCCGCAACTCGGCGCATTAGCAAGAAAGCAGCTTGCGTATCAAATTGAAAAGAAGATGTCTCCGCCGACGATATTCCCACAAGGAGTCTGGAGCGTGGTACTCGATCCGTCACTTGCAGAATCTTCTGAAGAGGTCCTTGATCCTTCAGTCTGGAGAGCTCTTCCTGATGATAAAGCAAAGGAATTGTTCACTTCCTACTTAAAATCCGCTCAACTTCAAGCGTTTGGTGCTCTGAGTGGACTCGTACTCCTTCTTTCGCTGGGAACATTCTCACTTTCAATCTTTGCCGTTCGCAACAGAAACAAGAATCTTCTTAAAACAAAAGATCGATTTGTTGAGGATTGGCATAATGTCGAACGCAACATCGTTGAAGCACTCCAAAATTTCAATGAAGGCATGCGTACACTGCCTTTCTTTTCTTCTCTCCCCCCACTCGAACCGTACATGATGCTTGCAGCATTGCGAAAACTGGGTGAAGAATACAGTGAAGATGTTCGTGAAGACAGGAGCGCATACGAAGCAATTAAGCATGACCTAAAAGAGATAGTTTCAAAGGGTCCATACGCACAAGAAATTCTTGAGATATTCTCTATGGAGAAGCTCTTGGGACGATTGCAAAGCGATCCAAAAGCCGTCCGCAAACTCCAAGATATTCTTGCGCCCGGTCTTGCAGAATTCGCAGATATCGCTGGGCAAGTAACGATGCCCGATGACAAACGTGATGACCCTATGGGATCTCTCCTGGTGGCCATGAACGCAATGGACTTGTCAGGAAAGGAAATGCTTCGCAATGCAGCACGCGGACACTTGCGCTTCAGACAAGAAGTGGCGCGCGCCCGATTGGTTCTCAATGAGCGCTCGCAAGCTGAACTCACAAAAACTCAGGAGATGGAAACTCTGGTTGCAAAAGCTGGAAACGGTATTTCTATCAAAGATGCCGCAGCGGCAGATGTACTTGAAAACTCCGAAGCGCAGTTGCTGGAGCGATTAGTCTCCAATAACGGGGAAAGTGTTCGCTTTGACAATACCGAGATGCTTTTCGACTCTCTTGTTGAGAAGCTTGATACTGATGCATTGGCAGAGACAATGCTGAGCCGCTACAAGCAACCACGAGCATTTTCTCGTCGTAAAGCTGTTTCAGAGCGAGCCGAAACTTCTTCAGAAATTGAAATCCCTACGGAAGGACAGACACTTCGTGAGTTTTCTCTCGTCGCTGGACTTGCAAACGATGAAAAAGTCCTTCTTGAGCGAGCGGATGCTAG
The DNA here is from genome assembly GCA_009924895.1 of bacterium. GTDB lineage: Bacteria > Patescibacteriota > Minisyncoccia > Phycocordibacterales > UBA2100 > UBA10103. Next base: position 124,081 of record RFQR01000002.1, on the reverse strand, counting down.
TGGAAATAACATTAGAGCGTCATTCCAAAGCATATGGGAGAGCACACAGGGGGTTAGGGATGAGTTTGCGCAAAATAATCCTGGCCAATCCCTGGACATGAGAGTGTCGGTTACGAGTGACGGTGACACCGTATTCATGGCTGTCGCACTCGACGACGCAAGTCAGTCACCAGTAAAAACGGCGGAACTACCTACTGACATTTTTGCTGAAGCTCTTACCTCACCATTCATTGCATCAGAAAAGATACGTCAGATTGTTTCTTCACTCAACTAAATATCGAGGGCACGAGTCGTGGCGACACGTGCCCAGTGATTATCTTAAAAACCATACTACACCCAACAAGCAACTGAACAGAACAAGAATACTTCCCGCGCCGGGCAAAAATACCGACCGCTCTGGCTTGGCAGAAAGTATAAGTACCGTACCAAACATTCCCAGTACCAAAAAACCAAAATAGTATTGCCAGCCATGTTTTAGATCAACAAGGACAATGCTCATGATAGTTACAAGAAGCAGGGCGGCAGATCCTGCAAGCATAAGTTGCCGTACTTGGTACCTCATGAGAACCTCCGTCCTCGAAATTGTTGCACTACGCGCAATGTAGCATATACTCCCCTGAGTGCAACTTACCACCCCTTTACCGCGAGGCCTTTTTTCCGCAGCAGAGACTTCCGTCTCTTGCCACAGCACAGCTCTTCCTCCTACCACCCTTTTACTTGTAACCCTCGCTCTGCCGCAGAGACTTCTGCCTCTTGTTTTGATCGTCCTTCACCTTGGGCAACACGGGTGCCGTTGCTGAATACGGAGCTCATAAACTTTATAAAGTTTATACATTATTCACTAACTTTATAAAGATACCTATCCCTCCCAGTTCAGTACAACCTTAAATCGCTTAAGAGACTCTGCGAGATGTGTATAGACATAGTCAGCAAGATCTTGATTATATGTGTGCACGGTATAGTTTCGAAGCTTTGTGAGTTCAATCCAGAACGGATCGTTATCAATCATACCTTGCTTAAAACCTGCACGAAAGCAAGAGCGCGGTGAAGTACAGATTGCATTGAATTCGTCTTCAAGAACCGCTTTCATGTACTTCCAGCACAACTCGAAGACGATTTCGAAACGCTGAATCGCAGAGTCGCAAACAATCGGATCAACAGGAATCGCCAATACTTCTTCGAGGCGGTTCACTGCTTTTGCAAAATCTTCGCGGAGTGATTCTCGTTTTGTCATATGCATCAAGTATACACCCTCTCCCGAACAGTCTGCTTAAATTTTTCTGGAAGACGACCAAAGTCAACAACATCAATGGAATACAAAGTGGGAGCTTCTTCTATGTCTTCTAGGATATTGGATACGGTTTCGTATGGAAGCGGTGCAGGGCCTTCAATACCGATATCAATATCGGAGCGCGGATGCGCCTTCCCCGAGGCGCGAGAACCAAATACAAAAACTTTATACATCGTATCCGGCACGTGTGTGCGCACTATTTTGACAGCAATTTCTTGGGCTTCTTTTGAGATGTCTTGCATATCACTAGTGTGCCATAAAAGTATATTTTGCCAATGAAACTTACCACCCTTTTACTTGTAACCCTCGCTCTGCCGCAGAGACTTCTGCCTCTTGTTTTGACCTCCCCTCACCTTGCGCCACGCGGGTACCGTTGATCGAAACTGCGGAAACGAATCGTTTGTCATGGTCAGGACCCGTCTGTGAGACGAGTTCGTAGGCTGGCGTAGCGCCATGTTTTTCTTGTGCCATTTCTTGGAATCGACTTTTTGGGTCTTGCCAGAGCTTCTTCGCAACAACTTCTTCTACTTTGTAAAACAGCTGCTCCTCAATAAACTTCTTAGCAGGCTCATAGCCTCCGTCGAGATAGAGCGCACCAATGACTGCCTCGAATGCATTCGCCAAAATAACTGCGCGTGCACGACCCGTGTCGCGCGCCTCTCCACGAGAGAGAAGCATAAAGTCATTCATCCCAAGCTTTGTTGCCGCCTCAGAAATACTTACAGTGTTTACGAGAGCTGCTCGGTAGGACGTCAAAATTCCCTCTGGTTCCTTGGGGTACTTGGCAAACAAAAACTCGGTAACTGCAAGCTCGAGAACTGCATCGCCAAGAAATTCGAGACGCTCGTTGTGCTCTTTTCCGAGGGAGCGATTTTCATTCAAATAGGAACGGTGGGTAAAAGCCGCCTCAAGAAACGACGTATCTTTGAATGGGTATCCAATCTTTTTTTCGAAGTCGGTAAATTGCATATGTTATACCTTAGCTCCTAATTCAATAAACCCTGACACTTTCTCAAACTTCACATACTTGAACGCATCAAAAAATCCAACCTGCCCCAAGACTCCGTAACCTAACTACACCACCTGAGAGTTTTTTATAGGGAAACTTCATAGCCGACAAGGGTCACACCTCCAACCGGCACATAGTGTAAACCGGGCATTTTGTGACCTTTTTTTGCGCCTGGTTTAATGCTTCACGCGCAGTCTTACCATGTCCCACAACACGTTCCGAATCGCTAAAAGCGACCCATTTTCCTGCATATTTTTTGTACACCGATGACCAATCATTTGACATATATCACATCGTACCAAAGATGGAAACCAAAGCAACGTGTTACTTTTTTTGTGCAAGCAGTATCACCGCCTTTGTGACAATTGGCAATATGTCGTCGTAAAAGTTCAAATCCCCGACTGCGGTCAATGGGAACCACTGCGCATCATCAAGACCGCCATCCTTCTTCATAATCAAATCTTTGAACTCCGAACGGGAGAGGAAATAGGTAGCGTGGCGGCGCTTTTTTGCATTCCCTCCCTTCCCAGTATCGCTTGCGACATATTCATTTTCTCCAAGCTCATCTTCCACGACAACATCAAGACCCGTCTCTTCTTTTGCTTTACGAACCACGCCCGCACGCTTGTCCTCACCATCTTGTAACTTACCTTTAGAAAGAGTCCAGTGTCCAAAAATGTCATGCACAAGCGCCAAATAGATGTCGCTACCCTCCCGTGCATAGATAACAGAGCCGACACATTCCTCCGTACGCATTGGGACTTTCCCGCCTTCTTTTCGCTTGTCTCCCTCATCCTTACCAGGTTCACCCAGTTCAAGATAGACAGCGCCGAGTACACCGTTTACAAACTTCGAAGACGATTCACCTCCAAATTCCTTTGCGAGTTCGATTGATTCGTTAATGGCAACCTTCGCAGGGACTTGTGCACGGTCAGAGAACAAGAGTTCGGTAAGACCAAGGCGCAGGATAGAGCGGTCAATTGCAGCAATCCGCTCAAGCGGCCAGTCCGGAGCAGCTTTCCGGATGACCTCGTCAAGTTCGGGTTGTTTGGCAATTGCCGTCCGTACAATGGTTTGCATAAAAGGCCTATCACTCTCCCGTGCGCCAAATTCTGCAATGTAGTCTTCCAAACGCGAAAGAGCCTGCTCAAGCGTCATGCCTCCATGGGAGCCATCACGTTCAAACAGGACTTGTAGAACCACCGAGCGAGATAAATGTCTGTTGGACATACCAGTAGTACCGTAACGGTAACTACCTATAGTAAAGCAGGGCATTTAAAAAAGACCAAGTATTTAGTGGGGAAAAGTTCCCCGATTATTTTTCTTGAATCTTCTCAAAAGTAAACAAAATCACCCATAGAAAGAAGCTAGTTCTTTCAAAAAATCGATCAAAGAAAAATCGTCGGGCACGTTATTCAGCCTTTGCAGTCTCAACGCCACTTGCGCGGAGTGCTTTTTCTTTTCGTTTTGCACGATTGAGTTCGCGCTTTTTGAGTGCAACAACGTCAGTCACGATTCGTCCGCGGTATTTACCGCATTCAGCGCATGCCCGGTGTGGGAGGCGAAGAGCGCCGCATTCGCAGCGGTTTTTGTGTGCTGCAACGAGCGCATTGTGAGAACGGCGCTTGCCGCGCTTTGATCGATTTGCTCGCATTCGTACTACCATAGTTGCGGTACTATAGCGCAATATATCGTAAAAAGCAAAGGGCGGTCACTAAGGACCGCCCCCCTCTTCACGGCTCTCGTGAAGGTGGACGAAAAAGATGTACGACCTCAATTGGCCACGAGCCGGGCCGTACCTGAAACTGGCTTTTCTCGGAACAACCGGCACAGCCTTTTTCAGCTTTTCGCTCTCGATGCGTGCAGATGTAACACACGGCTTCCGAAACGTTCTCGGGCGGCAGCTGAGCTTCAAACAACGTGATTACTTGCTTTTTAGTTACCATTGGTCGCTTTCTCCCATGTGTCCTCGGTCCAGGATACTCAAAAAAGAACTACTGCAAAGTGGAAAGAAAGGATAACCTGTGTTCTGGTAGTATTCCGTGCTCGCGGATGGCGCGATAATGTGCAGCGGTTCCGTACCCTTTATGTTTTTCAAAGCGATACTGTGGAAACTGGACTGAAAGCTCAGTCATATACCGGTCACGCTCGACCTTCGCCATAATTGAGGCAAGCCCTATCACCTTCTCAGAAGCATCACCCCGGATAATTGTTTGCTGGTACACGAATTGTGGCGGTGCGGCAAGAGCGCCATCAAGAAGGACCCTGCATACAAGAGGGTCAAGCTGTAATTGAGCGAGAGAAGCGGTGAGAGCGTGTGAAATAGCAAGAACGATACCCTTTTCATCAATTATGTGTGAGGAACAAAACGACACCGCGTAGGAAACCGGGAGTGAGCGGGCAAGCGCGTGCACACGCTCGCGTGCTTTTTCCGTCATGTTCTTCGAATCTCCCACTTCTGGTAGCTGCGCCCATTCAAAATCAACCGGCACTACCACCGCCCCCACCGCGACAGGGCCGGCGATAGGACCGCGCCCGACTTCATCTACGCCCACAACATACCGAAGATTCATGTGACAGAGTATACTGCGAATATGAGCGAGACTTTTACTCACCTTCATACCCACTCACACTATTCTCTCCTCGAGGCGCTGCCGAAAATTGACGCGCTCGTCGAAGCGGCAAAAGAAGAGGGCTCGACCGCACTGTGCCTTGCCGACCTCGGCAACATGTATGGTGCAATCGAATTTTATAAAGAAGCAGCAAAATCTGGCATTAAATCAATCATTGGAGTCGACTTTTTTGTTGCGCCGCGCACTCGATACGACAAAGAAATGCGTACTGATGATGCCCATACACGCCTTCTCCTTATCGCAAAAAATAATGAAGGTTACCGGAATCTAATCGAGCTCGTTTCGAAATCCTTTCTTGAAGGCTTTTTTGAACGCCCCCGCATCGACCGCGAACTCATCGAGAGCTATCGAGGCGGCATTATAGCCATCCTGCATGCTACCGAAAGCGATTACTCCATCGCAATCCGCGATACACAAGAAGATCGCGCACGCGACATTGCTCACTGGTACAAAAAAATATTTGGCGACGATGTCTATGTGGAAATGACACTCCATCCCGAAATCACAGGACATAACGAGCGCATGGAAGTACTTCAAAAACACGCACAAAAAGATGGACTTCCTGTTGTTGCTTCACACGAAGTGTACTATCTCGAGAAAGATGACGCAGTCGCGCGCGAGCTCGTTAACAACATACGCCTTGGTACATCCCTTAATCGTGACGCTTCGCTTGATTTACCCGACCACTCGTTCATAACCACCAAAGAAATTCTCAAACGTTTTAAGAACTACCCTGATGCGCTTGAAAACAATGCAAAAATTGCTGCCGAGTGCAGTGTTGAATTGAAACTAGGCTCGTGGGTCTTCCCTGCAATCACCGTGCCCGAGGGCAAGACACATGACCAGGTGCTCCGCGAACTTGCATACAAAGGTTTCAAAACACGTAATCTTACCGAGACACCCGAACTACGTGAACGCCTCGACTACGAACTTTCTGTCATCGCAAAAAAAGGCTACTCACCTTATTTTCTTGTCGTATCTGACCTCCTTCGGTTTGCCCATGAAAACGGCATTCTGACAAACATCCGCGGTTCGGTAGCAGGCTCCCTTGTTACGTACCTCTCTCATATCACCAACGTAAACCCAATTGAATACGGCCTTCCTTTTGAGCGCTTTCTTAATCCTGAACGACCTTCTGCACCCGATATTGATATGGACTACGCCGATAACCGGCGCGATGAAATGATTGCCTATGCACGCAAAAAATATGGCGATGACCACGTCGCTCAGATCGGAACATTCGGAACTATGATGGCACGCGCTGCCGTGCGCGACGTCTGCCGTGCACTCGGATTTTCATATAGTATCGGTGACCGCATTGCAAAGCTTATTCCCTTTGGCAAACAAGGCTTCCCGGTCACGATAGAAAGCGCTCTCAAAGACACTCCCGAGCTGCGCGAAGTATATAAAACTGATTCCGATGCGCGCGAAGTCTTAGACCTTGCCCAAAAAATAGAGGCAAACGCGCGCCATGTCGGTGTGCATGCAGCGGGTGTTGTGATTGCTCCCACACCCGTCACCGACTTCGTGCCAATCCAACTTGATCCTAAGGGCGGTAAGATTATCACCCAGTACGACATGTACGCCGTTGAAGATGCGGGGCTTCTCAAATTCGACTTTCTGGGTCTCACCAACCTCTCGACGCTCGCAGACGTGAAAGCGCGTGTCAAAAAGCGTCTCAATATCGACATCAATCTCGACACCATGCCGCTTGATGATCAAAAGACTTTTGCCATGCTCTCGCGCGGTGAAACCCTGGGCGTCTTCCAACTCGCCGGTGACGGTATGACGAATTATTTAGTCAACCTCAAGCCGAGCGTTATCCACGACATCAACGCCATGGTCGCACTCTATCGACCTGGCCCGCTCGCCTTTATTCCTCAGTACATTGAGCGCAAACATAATCCTACCCTGGTGAAATACCTCGACCCGCGCTTGGAATCAATTCTCAAAAATTCGTACGGTATCATTACATATCAAGACGATGTGCTCCAAATTGCAATTCAATTTGCGGGATACTCATGGCTTGAAGCTGATAAGTTCCGTAAAGCGATGGGTAAAAAAATACCTGAAGAAATGGCAGCACAAAAAGAAAATTTTGTGAAAGGCTGTATTGAGATTGGCAAGATGCGACCCGACATAGTGGATCAGTTGTGGCAACAGATTGAAACATTTGCCGCCTACGGCTTCAACAAAGCGCACGCGGCAAGCTACGGCAACCTCGCATACAAGACCGCCTATATGAAGGCAAATTATCCTGTCGACTACATGGCGGCGCTCCTTACCTCTGACGCCGGGGAGACTGAAAAAATCGGAGAGATTGTCGACGAGTGTAAACGGATGAAACTCACGGTACTTCCTCCTTCAGTCAATGAGAGCCAAGGCACCTTTACGGTCATAGACGAATCAACGATTCGCTTTGGTCTTTACTCCATCAAAAACTTTGGCACAGGGGTTGCGGACTCAATAATTGCCACACGAGAAAAGAGCGGCAAGTTCACTTCCCTCGCCGACTTTCTCACCCGCGTCACCGACAAAAATCTCAACAAAAAATCGCTTGAGTCCTTAATCCAGTGCGGTGCGCTCGACGAACTCGGCGAACGCGGGGCAATGCTTGCACATATTGAAAAGCTACTTACGTACCACAAAGAGAGTGCCCATGCGCCACAGAATCAATCATCTCTCTTCGGTGCTGCGCTTGTAAAAATAGCGCCGCTCGTTCTTACCGCAGCGCCTGAAGCAACTATGCCGCAAAAATTAGATTGGGAGAAAGAACTGCTCGGCCTCTACGTCTCGGGGCACCCACTTGATGCACACCGCGAAAAGTTTGCAAAGATAAAACACGATATCAAGGGCACCAAAGAGGTGTTGCCCGAACATGTGACCACGGTAATAGGCGGCCTCATACAAAGCATGAATACTATTCTCACCAAAAAAGGAGAACGCATGGCGTTTTTGTCGATTGCGGATTTGCGCGATGAAGTCGAAGTCGTTGTTTTTCCACGTACGTACACTGAAGTTGCACCCCACCTCGCTCCCGGCAAGTGTATTTTAGTAAAAGGAAAAATGTCGACGCGTAGTGGCGAAAAAAGTTTCGTTGCAGAAGCCGTAAAACCACTCTAAACACCTTTCCCGCTCTTTTTGTGCAAGTCAGACTTGCACAATTAAAAACTATACCCATGTTTGTCAATTTTGTGCAAGTCAGACTTGCACAATTAAAAAACTAAACGCACGTTTGTCAATAAAACTCTTGACAGTATTCTGTGGATTATATATATTACTTAGCGACACTTTGTGTCAATCTTCAACAAACGAAGGAGCGATGGCATGTCGAATGCCACCACGAATTCCACTCACGAGCTGATGGCGACCGCATGTGTGTTCCACGCCATCCAACTCGCACAAAGGGGGCAGACTAGTCGTGAACGCTTCGTAGCTGCACAGCTTGCACTCATCCAAGCATTGTTCCCGGCTGACAAACATCCCACCCCCCCTTTCGACAAGGTCGCGGTTCGTGCCCACCTCGAGAGCATGTGGGATGACTTCCTTACCGTGGCGCAACCGGCAAGAAAAGTGGTGCGTATACCAATCGCATCACTCTGCCCGAACAGCGATCCACACGCTGTGGCACGAGAGGAAGGCGCTCTTTTACCGCGCAAGAGCGGATAGACGTTGAAGAGAGCCCCGCTTCGCGCATTGCGCGTTGCGGGGCTTCTGTTAGGATAGATTTATATGTCAGAAAACAAACAACCAGCACAGAATGGAATGAGCGATAACGACCATAAAAAACTTGGTCGCGAATTAGACCTCTTCACCTTCTCCGACACAGTCGGTAAGGGTCTCCCCCTCTTTACTCCCCGAGGCGCTACGGTCCGCCGCGAGCTCGAGCGCTTTATCGTCGACGAAGAAATTCGCCGCGGTTACCTCCATGTCTATACCCCCAACATCGCAAAGCTCGACCTCTACAAAAAGAGTGGTCACTACCCTCACTACAAAGACTCAATGTATGCACCGATAGTTATCGATGACGAAGAGTTCATGCTCCGCCCGATGACCTGCCCTCACCACTTTGAACTCTATCTTTCAAGGCCACGCAGTTACCGCGAACTCCCTATGCGTATCGCTGAACTTGCGCAGCTGTACCGCTATGAGCAGTCAGGTGAACTCATGGGTCTCCAGCGCGTACGCACCTTCTGTCTCGCTGATGCACACATTGTATGCTCCTCGGAAGAGCAGGCTGTTGAAGAAGTAGGAAAAGCACTCGACCTCATCGAATACGTTGCAGGCACTTTCGGACTCAAAATGGGCAAAGACTACCACTATCGCCTCTCTCTCGGTGACCGCGCTAATACCGAAAAGTATTACAAAAACGACACTGCCTGGGAAAAAGCAGAGGATCTCTTGCGCAAACACCTCAAGAGCCGCAAATCAGGTTTCGTCGAAGCAAAAGACGAAGCGGCATTCTATGGACCAAAAATTGATATCCAAATGAAAAATGTGAATGGCAAAGAAGATACGGCGTTTACCGTGCAGTACGACTTCTGCATGCCTGATCGTTTTGATCTCACCTGCACCAGCGAAACCGGAGAAAAGAAGCGTGTATTTGTCGTCCACCGTTCATCAATTGGTGCTATCGAACGCATCATGGCGTTCCTTATCGAAAAGTATGCTGGTGCTTTCCCGGTCTGGCTCGCGCCCGTGCAGGCTACTATTCTCCCTGTTGGAGAAGCACACGAAGCGTATGCAACCAAAGTGTACGAACAGCTCAAAAAAGCAGGTATCCGTGCTGAATACGTCTCCGCTCGCGAAGGCCTCGGCAAGCGCATAGGCCGTGCAAAAACCTTCAAGACCCCGTACCTCCTTGTGATTGGCGACAAAGAAAAGAAAGCAAAGAAAGTTACCCTTGAAACTCGCACCAAGAAAGTGGGTATGCGCGCCGTTGACCAGATTATTTCACGTATAATGAAAGAGATTACTAGTCGTAAAGATTCTTAATATGAGTCATTCGTACCAATACGAAAAAATTAAAACGGCTTTACAAGACCTTTCATACGCAGTACAGAAAATGAAAGAGGCATTTGACTCGTACGACGAGAAACTTGAAGAACGATTTAAAAACCTCGAGAAGAAATAGCTAACTAAAAGCCCCCTCTCGGGGGCTTTTAGTTGACTTTCACCGTCGGAGCTACGGATGCATGGCGGCGACACTCTTTTATGAACGACTGATGATGATTCGTGGAACACTACCTTCAGCAATCGTCATTGTGTCTTTAGTTGCTCGAACTGGAGCACTCTGCATCGTCGGCAAGAAGTTAATTTCTACTTTCGGAGCCTCGGCAACAACAGCGGGTGCTGCTACTGCTTTTGCTGCGTGAGCAACAATTTTCTCTTCAAGAATCACCGGTGCTGTGTGTGCGCGCTTCATAGGAGCGGTCATCTTTGGAAGAGCAACTCGAGGCATCTGAATTGATCCGAATGCGAGGTTGAACGCTCCACTGTAGACTGTGAGGTATGCAGCAGCGAGCGCAAAGAGCACGAGGCCGAGCCAGAAGAGCGCATTGCCGATAGGGCCGTAGTCGAATCCTGTGTACGGGATCTGCGAGAGAGCTACATACTGCGAGCGACCAACTACCTGCACTGACACTTCACAAGTTGCTGGGTTAGGACCGTACACCGTAAGCGTATAGGTACGAGAACTTTCAGGATTGACGAAGAGCGAACCGTTTGCCGCAACCGAGCCGATGCCATCTGAGAGGAATGCTCGAGCACCGTTTGAACTCCAGCGGAGGTACGTACCCGTACCGTCAGGGAATGAGGTGCGATCAGCGGTAATCGTACAGTACCCGTTTTGAGGATAGACCGGTGGAAGCGGAGGAAGAACAGGAGGATAGATAACGGGATTGTTATACGTCGTCTGACAGGTGTTAGAGCCGCCGGGACCGGAGACGGTCATGATGTATGTCATGGGGCCGTTTGGAGAGACTACTCGCGTACCGAAGGTTGGAACAGTACCAATCGAATTGATTGATGCGTAGGTTGCATTACTTGCCGTCCACGAGAGTGTTGCTTGATTATAGCCAGTAGAGTTTACGGTAATCGAGCAGTACGGAGCAGGCTGAGGTTGAGGGTATGGGTATGGAACCGGAGGAGGTGGAATAATGACTGGCTGTACTACAACCTGACAGTTTGCATTCTGACCGTAGCCGTTGTTTACCGTGAGAACATAGGTACCTGCACCATAGACCGTTCGTGAACCGTTTACTGGCACCTGACCAACGTTGGTAAGAGTTGCTGATACCGCATTCTGTGACGACCATGAGAGGAAGGTGCTGTTGTTACCGCTCGCAAGTGCTTGGTAGATTTGGCATGAAGGAGCAGGACGAACAACAGGAGGCTGAGGATTTGGAGGGTAGACGACGGGAGGCTGTGGAGTAACGTAGGTAACGGGAGAGTATGTTACGCCGCCAGTGTATCCAACACCGCCGCTGTAACCGACACCACCCGTGTATCCAACACCGCCGTTGTAGCCAACTCCTCCTGTGTAGCCAACACCACCGGTGTATCCAACACCGCCAGTGTAGCCGACACCTGAAGAGCGACCCGTGCTGTAACTACCGCCGGTAGAGTAACCACCGCCATATGAATAGCCGGATGAATATGCGGGGGTTGAATAACCACCACTCACTCCATAATCTTTCCAACCAGTGCCGTCAGTAACACCGTAGTCGGTCCAAACGGTATCGCCAGTAACACCATAGTCAGTCCAACTGGTATCTCCAGTCACTCCATAATCTGTCCAACCAATGTCCAAACGGTATCGCCAGTAACACCATAGTCAGTCCAACTGGTATCTCCAGTCACTCCATAATCTGTCCAACCAATGCCGCCAGTAACACCGTAATCGGTCCAACCTGTTGAATCTTTTAGCGAGCCGCGTGAAATAGTACCCCAGTCGACGCCGTCATATCCTCCGTCAAAATCTGTCACACCGTAGTCAGTCCAACCACCGTCCTCCTGTGCGTGAGTAGTAGCAACAAAAAAGCCCCCAAAAAGAATGAGAGAGAGAACAAGCACAGAAGCAATGTTTTTTGTGTTCATAAAATTAAGTGGTGCGAACAGTGGTAATGAGTGAATAATGCAGTAACCTACACTAATTTTGATAAAATGTCAAGTTTGTGTTCAAGAAGTTCAGCACGAGGCGTCCGGAGAAGGACGCCTCGCGCCGCAATGCAGCCGCGTTAGTGAACGCAGCGCCCCTGGTGACGCTTGAGGCCACCCGGCAGGTTGAGCACTCGCTCCTTCCACCGCCCAGTGCATTTCATCTTGTCGGTGTTCTGCAAAGTACGAACCTCTCTCGGGGTCCGCATGGGAAGCGCTTTGTCGCCGATGCAGACATGCCTTTCCGGGCAGCTGACAGCTGACGCAGTTGCATTGACCGTGTTTACGCACACGGTTGCGAGCAGTGCGATGCTAGCGAACAGCCGGACCATTAGATCTCCTGGGTTGCCGGTTGGTGAACTGGGTCACGTTTTGCACACACCTTCACTTATGTTCAAAAAGTGATCCAGTTCATAGTGCTGTAAAAGACCAGGAGGATTTCGCCTCTAATAAAATGTTAGCACATAATTAATTAAAAGTCAATACCTCCTCCCTACCACTCAATAACTGACCTTTTGAGAACCTCGGGTCCTTGTATGAGCAAAAAAGTATGCTTTCCGACCTGAATTTTCTGATTTGCCACCCCAAACCAGCCAAAGGTTGCTTGTGGGTTGGGAAGATTCGCTTTCTCAGTTGTAATAACTGGCGCACCGGTTGCAACTAAATCCTGGACCGCCTGATCTGGTGACGCATCAACCCTCATCACGTAACTCATTTTAAGAAATTGCTCTAACATTTTTATTTTTGCAGGGTCTTCCATCTTTGCAGAAAGAACAATACTGTCACGAACTGTATTATAAAGTCTGGTGTTTGCACCAAGACGTCGGGCAATACCATAATGCGCATCCGGAACCCATTTACCATTTTCAGGATTAAACCGATACCCTAACGTCGTGACTGGCACCACATCCCCCGAGCGTGCAATATGCTTTCGTTCCAACTTAGGGGCAGCATCGAAAGGCGGCGTTAACGGTGCAGGTTTTTCAGTTATATTAATACCTTGCTCTAAAAATCCATTTTGCAAATCCTGGCCGATGGTGGACATAAACGCAGTAGCCGTACTCAGAACATTACCGCCAGGGCGTGGAATTACATTCAAATACTGATAACCGTTCCCATCGATTCTCGGGGCATTGACGGGCACAGCGGGCCATTTACTCACGTCACCGCCACCACCAGAAGATGGTGCAAAAAAAGGCCCGAGAAATCTTATCCACTCTTTAGAATGCACGGTATCGTAGGAATAGAAGCGATCATTTGCTACTAGTTCTTGCAAACTGAGAGTATCCGGGCCGGACAGTGGCTTTTGGAGGGTTAATGGCCTATCGATACCTGGAGCAGCATGTCTTCGTGTTAAATCACGAGTATTTTGAGATGGCTGCTGTGCATCAACTACAGTGGGTACGAGCGTCACGAGAGCTGCCAAGGCATTTCTCAAACCACGGTTTATAGGCCGCAATCTTTCGTTTTGCTTCCCATTTTTCTTGGGTTTAGCAAGTGACTCATCCATTATGGATTAGTATACCAGCCATTTTCTTTTTCCCTAAGCCCTCCTGTGTATTCAGAGTAGTACTACTGATACGCACTCTCAGCGTATTTAAGCATCGCGCGAATCAAAACTACGAGCACAATTGCAAACCAGGCGACCAAGATCACGCCTTGTACTACGGGGTCAACATCGATACCCGTGTAGGGAATCTGCGAAAGAGATAAGTACTGGCCACCATGTCTTTCCCCCTGATTACCGTATTCGAATTCACTGTAATCACTAGTATACGCCGTCGCTGAATAGGTCGATGGGACAGACGGTGCATTGACCGAAGCAACGTAGTTCATTGTGCCTGAGGTATAGGGCGCATATACCGAACCCACTGATGCGCTATATCCGACGCCAGAACCATATGAGGTATATCCGGTGTGATACGGTGCATAATCAAAGCCAACACCAGTGCCTGAACGTGGCGGTTGACAGTTTGCAATACAGCGGCCACCGCCACCTGTATACCCCTCACCAACGGTATAACCACCACCGTAAGTACCGCCGTATCCACCGATCATTCCGCCACCTGAAATACCGCGCGAGTATCCTCCAATAGATCCGCCTGAAGAATAATAGGAATGGCCTGAATAACCACCCACCCCACTGTAACCGGTTCCACCGTAGTATGGATAATAATCGGTCTGACCTTGGTAGTTGCGCACGCTCACATCACCATAAGGTGCCGGGTAATCGGTGTAACCCGACGTGCCATGGTCAGTATAGAGAGCCGGGTAATCCGTGTAGCCTGACACAGGATAATCAGTATACGGAGCTGGGTAATCCGTATAAGACGCAAGAACGTCGTTGTTTGCAGCATGGTCAGTATAAGGCGCTGGGTAGTCGGTGTACTGAGCCGGAACGTCGTTGTTTGTTGTATAGTCAGTATAAGGTGCTGGATTGTCTGTATAGGGTGCTGGGTAATCAGTATAGGTGGCAGAGCTGTCATTACTTGCAGGATAATCAGTATACGGAGCTGGGTAATCCGTGTATTCTTGTGCAAAAACAAAAAGCGGCACGAGAGCCATGCCAAGTATCAAAAGTATAATGTTCTTTTCGTTCTTCATAAGAATTAAAAAGTTTGGAAATGAGGTGCTGCACCACCTCATTTCCATAGGCCGCGCTCACTTCGGATTTGGAACACGGCAGAACCGGTCCTCACCGCCGCCTGCGCGGGGCTTGAACACGTAGACGCCGGTTTTGCCGGCATGCGTGCAGGAATCCATCGTGACCCTCTCAGTCGCGACGGGCGCGGCGTTTGCCGGAGCGAGATTTCGAATTCTCGCCGTGTCAAACGTCACTTGCACGACACCACTGAAGAGCAGTGCCGAGCCAACAAGAGCGACCAATGCACCCAGAAGGTACTGCATGTGATCTATCCTTTCCGCCCTATTGGGCTTTGGTTGAGAGGTTGAGGACTTTTTGGACTATATCAAAAATTGACAATTTGTCAAGATGTCGTGAAATCGCCTGCGATATCACTGCTATGGTGCCATTCCTACGTACTCAGCCTCAACGACCCATCGCGATGTTTTTGCACCAAAGTTGTCGCAGGTGGAAATAGTGAGACGGCGACCATTTTTCTTTGAAAGATCAATCACCTCTTCATTGGCGTCAGTTTTGCGAACATTTGAGATGCGGTAGAGGTAATCATTTCCATCTCCGGTGAGCGTAATCATGTCCCCCGCTGAAAGTTCAGGAAGTCCATTGAATACTTTGTACATCTGATTGTGCACAACTGCGAGGTGCGATGAGTGTCCAAAAATTAATATATTTCCATCTTCCGCAAGACGCGCTGAGTCTACATACCGTACCGGTGCCTTTGCCAAGTACTCATCGAGAGCCGCGATGTCACGGGTGTCAGGATTTACAATCGGTACGTCGAGATTGATGGCAGAGATGCGCAGTCGTGTCGGGTATACCGGTTTTTCATTTGTGCTCTGTACGTTTGGTTTCATTTCCGTACCCGAAGCTGGAGTTACGGTATCAGTTAGTTCAGGGAGAGATTGTAGCGCAACCGAACCATCGCGGGGCGCAGAGCCATCGAGATAGTACGGCACAAAACCAATCGAATGTGCAGCGGAGAGTCCGAGTACAAAAAAGATAACAACGACAGCGAAAAATACGGTCTGAGGGGGCTTCTGTCTCGATACTGTTTGTACGGGGGTAGGCAGATCCATGATTTGACAATTATACTCTAAAATGTTAAAAAGTCAAGGTACTCAACCCCCCTTTTTAGGGCTATACTACGGGCCATATGAACTATTTCCTTCAGGTACTTCCGTATATACAACTTGCGCTTTCTATCGCGATTATCGTCACTATTGTTTTGCAGCGCACGGGCGCTTCTTTGGGAGGCGCGTTTGGTGCTGATAACTTTAGTTCAGGTTTCCACACCCGAAGGGGGTTGGAACGATTCCTCTTCCGCGCTACCATTGTACTTGGCATTCTGTTTGCGCTGTCTGCCTTGGTAACTCTCATTATTCGATAACGCACGTTGATGCGACTCTCGCACCAACCTGCATGCACCGCATGCCTGTTTTTGATACACCTTCATCTCCTGATCCTGCTTCAACGCCACCGTCATGGCGCGAGATACTGCTGCGTATGCGGCCTGCGGGCAGTTTACGCTACGCAGAAGATTTGCTCGTGCGCTTTTCACCGGCAGAACGCCTTATTCTGTATGCGTGCTCTGTCGCGCTCGGTCTCTCGACACTCGCCATACTCGGATATACGAACGATGCGTTTTCAGTCACGGTGCCAGCACAAGGTGGCGCTATAACCGAAGGATTCATTGGTGCACCCCGTTTTGTAAACCCCGTACTTGCAATCTCTCAAACCGATCTTGATCTCTCGCGCCTCGTATTTTCGGGCCTCATGCGCGCGACACCTGACGGTACGCTCATTCCTGACCTCGCCACTGACTATTCAATATCGCCTGATGGTACAACATATACATTTACCTTGCGCGATGATGCGCGATTTCATGATGGGACACTCATGACTCCGGACGATGTGCTCTACACCATCGCCATGATAAAAAATCCTGAAGTTCGTTCACCGCACCGCGCTGACTGGGAAGGAGTTGAGGTCACCTCAAATGCTCGCACCATCACCTTCACGCTTCCGAAACCGTATGCGCCATTTCTTGAAAACACTACTATCGGTATTATTCCGCGCAGGGTCTGGGAGGGCGTGAAAGCAAACGAGTTTGCATTTAGCCCCCTCAATACTGAACCAGTAGGCTCGGGTCCCTTTGAAATCAAGTCTGCCGAAACCGACTCAAGCGGAGCAGTTACTCAGTATGTGCTTCAGCCATTTTCTCGATTTACCTTGGGTGCGCCGTATCTTCAGAGTATTACTGCGCTCTTTTTCGACAACGAACGGTCTCTGAAAAATGCGCATGCGGCGGGAACCATTGATTCACTTGGCGGCCTCTCCCCACAAACACTCGCCTCAAGCACCTGGAATGGAAGTACGCTCTACACTACTGCGCTCCCGCGCGTCTTTGGTCTCTTTTTCAACCAAAGTCACGCTCCCGTTCTTGCCGACAGCGCGGTACGGCAAGCGCTCAACGACGTCATCGACAAAGAAGCGCTCGTCATGACCGTACTCAAGGGATATGCAGTTCCACTCAACACGCCATTTGTGCCCCAACAACCGTATGTCTCAAGCACTTCCTCGATTGAAGAGATGCACTCAGCATTACAAAAAGCCGGATGGAAATTTGATGATCAAGAAAAAACGTGGAGTAAGAATAAAAAGACGCTTTCGATTTCGATAGATACTGCGGACACGCCCGAACTGCGCGAGACCGCTGATTTTGTCGCCGCAACGTGGCGCACGCTTGGCGTGCCGACTGAAGTGCGGTTGCATGACATAACCGAATTCAACACGAACGTCATTCGTCCACGCAATTATGATGTGCTTCTTTTTGGCGAAGTCGTGGGAAGAACACTCGACCTCTATGCATTTTGGCATTCAAAAGAACGCCAGGATCCTGGGCTCAATCTTTCACTGTTTGCAAACAGTACGGCTGATTCTCTCCTTACCAAAGCGCGCTCATCGAGTAATAGAAAAGAGCGAGATGCGCTCTACAGTTCGTTTGCTTCGCTTCTGCAAAAAGAAGTACCTGCTGTCTTCCTCTTTGCACCAACGTTTTCTTATGCTATACCTACAGATGTCAAAGGCGTACGCCTCTCCCACATCGGAGACCCCTCGGATCGCTTCTCAAATGTGTACGAGTGGTATACCACAACCGAGCGTGTGTGGACGATTTTCACCAAGGCACAAGATTTGACTCTTTAATTAGTATTCATTAGTAAGATAACTACGTAACTACCGTTTCTACGCTATGCCGCAATCATCAGATAATAATGCACCGCGTCCTGCACGCGGCCCGTTTCGACCACGGGGGCCTCGTCCCCCACAGCGCTCTCCACACGGCGCCGGACATGCGCGCCCTCACCCCTCTGGCCGCCGCCCCATGGGAGGATCGCGCCCGCCAAAGCGCCGCGGAAAAATGCATCTTGAACACCAGCCTGCTCGCGAGACCGGCGAACGCCGCGTCATCGTCCCACCCGTTGCCGAAGGCGTCGTGCGCATTATTCCTTTGGGCGGCGTCGAGGAAATCGGCCGCAACATGACCGCAATTGAAATCGGTAACGACATTTATGTGCTCGATTGCGGATTTCAATTCAAAGAAGACGATACGCCCGGTATTGATTACATTCTTCCGAATACCGGATATCTTGAAGAAAATCGAGATCGTATTCGCGGACTTCTTATTTCACACGGTCACTTGGACCACATCGGCGGGATTCCGTTCATCATCGACCGTATTGGTAATCCAATGATTTACACGCGCCGCCTCACGGGCATGATGATCAAGAAACGCCAAGAAGAATTTGCTATGACCGCGCCTGTCACTATTCGCGAAGTCGAGCGAGATGAAGTATTGAAACTAGGAAATCACACCGTGCGCTTTTTTGGCGTCACGCACACCGTCCCTGATTCGATGGGTATCATCATTGAGACGGCGTGGGGTGATGTTGTCTTTACCGGTGACATCAAGCTCTCGCACGACGATGGCGAACCGTCTGATGAAGAAAAACGCGAGTTCGGTATCTTCAAGGACCGCACTGTGCTCTGCCTTCTTATGGATTCGACCAACGTCTGGCAGCCCGGCTTCTCCATTCCAGAAAAAAATGTATATACAACGCTTGAAAAGATTGTTCGTGAGACTGACGGACGACTTATTATCGCGATGTTTGCTTCACACCTCGAGCGACTCATTCGTGTGGTGAAATTTGCTGAGGATCATGGCAAACGAATCGTTATTGACGGCCGATCGATGCGCACCAACATCGAAATTGCACGCGAACTTGGATTGATTAAGTACAAAGATGAAACGGTGATACCGGTAGAAGCAATTCCTGAGTATCCTCCCGAAAAATTAGTTATTCTCGCAACGGGCGCTCAAGGTGACGAATTCGCGTCCCTCGCTCGCATCGGTAACAAGAGCCACAAATATATCCGCTTGCAGCCGAGCGATACGATCGTGCTCTCTTCGTCGGTTATTCCTGGTAACGAACGTGCAGTGCAGAAGTTGAAGGATAATCTTTCGCGCCAAGGGGCAAAAATAATCACGTATCACGCATCGGACGTGCACGCATCGGGTCACGGTAATCGTGAAGAGGCAGTGTGGATTCACAAACAAGTTCGTCCAAAATTCTTTATTCCTGTGCACGGCTATCACTACATGCTCCGTGAGCACGGAAATGTTGCCCATGAATTAGGTATGCCCAAAAATCATATCGTCATTCCTGACAATAGTGCCGTTATAGAAATCGTTGACGGACAGAAAATCCATATGACTCAGCATAAGGCGCCGGTAGCACTGCATGTTGTGGAAGGAAATGTCGTTTCTGAAATTTCAGAAGTCCTGATGCGTGATCGCAAAGCGCTCGGGCAAGACGGTTTTTGTGTCGTCGTGGCAACGGTAGACCGCCGCACTGGGCGCTTGCACAAATCTCCTGACATCATTTCTCGCGGCTTTGTGTACTTGCGTGACAACAAAGACCTTATGGATCAAACACGACTCATTGTTCGTAAGAGTGTCGAAGCGTCGCTCCGAAACCCTCGCGTCGATGCTGACCGCGCTCGCGATGACCTCTCTGATGCAGTTGCACAATTCCTCCTCGCCCGCACCATGAAGCGACCAATTGTGATTCCAGTAATTGTGACGATTTAGCTTGTAAAAATATATTTTTGTGGTAAAATAATTTTAGTCTGCAAAGGAGACTAAGATGTACGAAATCTACCTTGTACTGAAAGCCGTGTGGAAGGTGGTGTGGGGAACGCTCAACATCGCGTTTGCACTCCCTTTCTTCGGATGGTTCATTCAGACCGCCTTCTACTTCTGTATGGCGCTGTTCATCTACAAGTATACGCCTGCTTGGGTGCGTACGACACTCAGCAAAGTCCTTGCACCGTATCTCGGCAGATTCGCTCACACACTTCGCATCCAGCTTGCAAAACTACTCGCTGGAGGTGAGCTGAGCACTCAGACAACCGATGCGGCTCGCGTCGAGTACCGTGACAGGGTTGTATACCGCAGCCGTCCACTCAAACAACGGGTAACGATGAGCCTATTTCAAATCGGGCTCGGGGCCGCGCTCTGGGCGCAAAAAGAGTGGCTGTGGTCGCTCGCGCGACCGTATCTGCCACTGTGACAACGAGCGGGTCGCTGCGCACTGCAGCGACCCGCATTCATTTACACTAGTATCCATGTTTCCCTTTTCTTTTGTATCATGCCGTCTTTTTCAAGGCCCTCAACGGCTTTTTCAAACCGCATGTCTCGTTTTAGATAGCCAAGCTTTGTTCCATTACTGAGCGCACGCACAATCTCTCCCCGCATCTGCCGCAACGAGCCCTCAAACTTTGACTGTTTTGTGTGGTGTTTGCTTTTTCGAGATGGATTAGGATGAATCTTCTTGAGATGTGAGCCGTAGTCCATCAGCGCGGCGTACCACGTCCGCACATCAATCGCGTCCTGTGCACTGCCATGCTGCTTGCTTTTTTTGTTTTCTGTATTCTTATTGTGCAAGTCTGACTTGCACAAATTAAGTGGGGTGACTAGTTTTTGCAAAATTGGTAGTAAATCAGCATCATCCACGCTGTTTTTGTGCGGGAAGAAATGATGTATGAGTACGGTACGAATATTGGTTTCAATAAAAACATCAGGTTCGTTAAACGCAAATGCCCGTACGGCGCCTGCCGTATAGTGACCAATCCCTGGGAGTGATTCAAGCTCTTCTCGTGATCGCGGCATAGCACCATCAAAACGCTCAATAACCTCCTTAGATGCCTCGTAAAGCATCTTTGCACGACGGTTGTAACCCAGGCCTTGCCATAGTTTGAGCACATCAGAAAGGTGTACCGACGCTAGCACCTCAATTGTCGGAAATTTCTCTAGAAATCGCAGATAAAACGGTAAAACCCTCTCAACCTGCGTTTGTTGGAGCATTATTTCGGAAACAAGAATATGATACGGGTCCCGTGTCCGTCGCCACGGTAAATCATGCCTTCCCTGTGTGCGGTAAAAAGATACAACTTCCCTAGTGAACGCGCGCAGTTGTGGTAAGTTCGGGCCAGTTTTTCTCGACATACCCGCGCACTATATCAAACCAGTATTCATATCCCGAATCCAAAAGATGAAGACCATCTTTCGCATAGTACTTGTGAGGAGCAGTCCCAAAAATGTCGGGTTGAGCATAGATATCGACATATACTGCTTTTTCCTCAACACAGACACGCTTAAATGCTTCACGTAAGATGCGTGTACGGTAGGAAAATATCGTCGAGAGAGGCCAGGGAAATATCTCTGCTAAGCCTATATCCCCCGCAGTAAGAACAAGGACTCGCTCAGATTTTGAGTGAACGAGCCGTATTGTTTCCTGCAAAGAACGTGCAGCGCTTTCAAGTGATTTTCCAAACATGACATCGTTCGCACCGACCTGAATAAGCACAAGATCGTAGCGAGAACGTTGTGACTGTAAAAATTGATCTCGTATCTCTCTCGTGAGCGCACCCGAGCGAGCATAATTTTCTACTGACCCATTTAGAAAATCTGCTAAACGCCCCGGCACACTTTTGTCAGGAGCCGAGGCGCCGACACCATAGGCGGTACTGTCACCGAGGACCAACAGGGAAATAGACCCTTTCTCGCGCAAAAACGGTGCAGTATTGCGTGCTATCTCGTTCCCCCACTGTTTTGCAACAAAAAGAGAGATGGCGATGAATGCTATATATACTCCGATGCCAAAACCAATAATCACCTTAAAGCTCATAAATGACGTCTTTTCGTTCAACTACCACATTCCAATCCATCCGGCGCGCATAGCGATACAGTTTTTGATTCGGATTAAAACAAATTGGCTTTGCCATGAGTTCCAAAAACGAAATATCACCTTCAGTATCACCTACACCAATAGAGCGCGTAAGGGTGAGGTTCTCCTTCTCCAGTGCCCGCTTCACAATACTCGCTTTATTAAAAATAAGATGCTCATCCATGATTTCTCCGGTAAACCTGTCTTGTGCACCCAGTTCGTACATAACGCCATACACCTTGTCGAAGCCTAGCCGGGGACAAAACTGATCGAGAATCGTTTTAGGAGAATGAGATACTGCCAGAAGAAAGTAATCTTTCATTTTTAAATCTTGTATAAGATCGCGCGTAAAGCGGTAGGTGCGCTTCCAGTGTGCATTCACCACTTCTTTTGCGGTGTCAGCAAAAATACCGTAATACACGCCTTGAATGTGAGTTCTGAACGCCTCAACAACTCCGCCGATGTACGCTTCGTAATCCCCCTCGCGTTCAATCCAGCGCTTGTGAGCACGCTCATACACGCCGCGCGCATACTGCGGAAATACCCCTTTATCAATAAGCCGCTCAGTGAGCTCAACGAAAAGACTTGATCGGAAAATAGTGCCATCAACGTCGAAGACTGCAACTTTCTTCTTTTGTGCCATACATGCATACTACATTTCCTAAAAAATTTTTCCAGCATAGTGCAAGGGTAACACTTCCAGTACCGTTACTATGTATCCAAAGTTATGGGGAGCGACAGGTATGTCACAAACTGAATTGGTAGACAAACTCATCTAGCTTGCCCTCGAACGCCATAAACGAGAACAGAAACTTCTGACATCAATTTATTAACATCCTATATAAATAGTGTTAAGATTATTTTTAAACAATTGGAGAGTCTACATGTCAACCTTTGATGCATGGTGGTACGGTATCCTAGCAATCACATTCTTTGGAATCCGCTACAACTCAGTGAACAGCGCCTTGTTCGTCGTCATCCTTTTTGGGGGACTTGTCCTCAAATCCCTCTCCTGACGACCAGACGCCGCTCCAAGAGCGGCGTCACCTTTTTGTAGTTAGCCATCAATTACCTCAGGTTTGCCTATTGGAAGCCCGTCAAACCCCACACTTTCCCCCGTTATCTTGAGAACATCTTTATCAATCTTGCCGAGCTCCTTTTGACCCGCATTAAAATGATTGACGGTGGTAGAGAGCGAAGTGCCAAGCTTTTTGTAGAAGTCCTCGTAGGCCTTTAAGTGTCTGCCGAGAGCCTCGACGTTTTTTGCAATATCTTTTGCAGTCTCCTCAATCTTGAATGCTTTGAATCCATAGAGAACTGATTGCAGGTACGCAGCAAATGTCGTTGGCGAGACAATAATCACTTTCTTTTCGGAGTATGCATAATCAATCAAGTTCCTTGTATTGACCTTAACCGAGCCCACCTCATTCACGAGAAGGTCGTAGTAGATACCCTCGGCAGGAATATACATAAACGCAAAAGGAAGCGTGCCGTCTTTTGGTCGCACGTATTTTGCCGTTTCATCGATGCGTAGCTTCAAATCGTTTTTAAACTGTTTCTCAAGCTCCGCCTTTTGAGTGTCGTCAATCGCGTTCACTACTCGGCTGTAGTTATCCAAAGAGAACTTTGCATCAATCGGGATAATTCCCTCCTTGGTAATAATTGCCGCATCAACGGTCTCTCCGCCAGGAAATTCGTATTGCATTTTGAAGGTTCCTGGCGGAAGAATGTTGCTTAGACTGAGTTCAAGCGATGCCTCGCCTAGATTTCCGCGCTGCTTTTGGTGCTTGAGCGTCTTTTCGAGGTTTGCAAGCTGTTCTGCAATCGTAACGAATCGCCCTGTCGCCTCGTTGGTTTTTGTCTGCTCACGCGTAATGTCAGAAAGCTGTTTTCCGACCAAGTCGCGAATATCAGTTGCTAAGCGCTTTGATTCACCAAATTGACGCTCGATTGACTCAAACATGCGCTCTGTTCCTTCTCCTAATTTTTCTTCCAGCGATTTCGTAAGTGACTGCACTTGATTTTGCAGTATCAAAAGACTATCGATGTTTTCTTTCTTTTGACTACCAGAAAACTGCAAATACAAAACTAGAGCGACACCAGCAATGAGAACGAGCAGCAGAATGGTCTCCATGGCACGATTGTAGCATGATGCTATACTGCGTCGTATATGCTCAATCAGAACATACGAGATGACTTAAAGGAAGCAATGAAAGCAAAAGACGACGTCCGCGTGCAAACACTCCGCGGTGCGCTTGCGGCGTTTACGAATGAGCTTGTTGCGAAGATGAAAAAACCTACCGACGCCCTTACCGACGACGAAATGATTGTGGTGTTGAAGCGCCTTGCAAAACAACGCCAAGATTCTATCGAGCAGTTCACTGCGGGTGGCAGGCCAGAACTTGCAGAAAAAGAAGCAAAAGAACTCACTTACATTAAGGCGTATATTCCCGCAGGCGCTTCGAAAGAAGAAATTGAGAAAGTTGCTCGCGCTAAAAAGGAAGAAATGAACGTGGATAAAGCAGGTATAGGTAAACTTATGGGTGCCGTGATGAAAGAGTTTGCAGGCCGCGCAGACGGCAGCGACGTGAAAGAGGTGGTAACAAAACTCTTTGATTAAAACCGTTCGTATTGAGTAAGACGAACAAAGGTCCCGAGTACGGCAACGAGTACAAAGCACCAAAACGCCGTCAGTGGTATAGAAAGTATCGTGGCGCACAATGCTGCAAAAGCACACAAAAGAACTGCGCCGATTGATGCAGCGACTTCTTTGAGTGCCGTGTATTCATCAATATAAATGCCGGCGTCAGAGACATCGTGAATCACGCTCTGCGGCATTGCAATACTGTAAAGCTGGACAAAGAGTACTCCTGCAGGTGAAGCAGCGAGTCCGCGCAAAATCCATGTCGATATGCGAGCGGTCTCCAAAACAAGTGGCGTCTGTGGCATTGCACGGTGCACACGGGCACGAACGAGTGCAAAGAGCATCATTGTAAGCAGCGTGAATGACATAATAATTCCCCAGAGAAGAAGCGATTTGACCCACGTAAGAATAACCAGGGACCATACAAGCAGGAATGCGGCCCGCTCGAGGCCTCCGAGAAACGCTCGCACAACGAGCTCACGCGAACGAACGTCAAAGAGTCGTCGATACACTTCCCCACTGCTCCACGCAAAATATTCTCGTGAGTCAGGAACCGAGAATAGCGGCAGCATTGAGAGTAGCGTAAGGATTGAAGATGCTACGAAGACACCGCGCGGGCCTTCATCAAAAAGAACGAACATGAGCGCGGTCAAAAAAGGAACAATGGTCAAACAAAATTCCACAAGAAGACTTCTGCGAGTTCGCGAAGCAACTTCATAGGGGACAAGATACAGTGTGCGATACAGGCCCCATAGTGCCGCAAATATCATGACATTCCATAATGTCCCTTCGTCACCCCAGGCACCAAACGTGAGCGCAAGAAATGCGAAGGAAAACGAAAGCACCCCTGTTCCTAAAAGCATCATGCGACGAATTCCGTTCTCAATTCCTTCCATACACAATGGCAGGAAGAGTATCGTCAGCGCGTGCGAGAGTGCATAGGCAAGAACGATGCCAATAAAAGCCGATCGAACGTCATGAAGCGAGAGAGTGAGCGCGGCATATAAAGCAACCCATACAAAAAGCCCGCCCGAGACTTGCACCACTCGAAGAAGCGCACGATGCGCTGCGTATGCCGAAGTAGTGTTCACACGCCTAAGTATAGGCGAATTTATACTTGAGTGACGAAGATAATGTGGATTAACGGTCTTCTCGTTTTTTGTGTTCTTCAGGTAAGGGCTCGGTACTCGTAGCGGTAGAGGTTGCCGTTGATGATGCGGGCAACACCATCATCATTGTCGCTGCGGCGGGATTCGGCATACTTGCAGCACTCTCTTGACCAGAAACCCCTTCATTACTGTGTTTAGCACGAGACATGTCACGCATCGCAAGCCGCTCACGCAGGCGACTCTCTGCCACTTTTCGCTCACGCATTTTTTCTGCACCACGTGCAGCATCGTCAAACGCTATGAGTGCGGGCACGAGATTACCCTCTCGCAAGTCTTCATTGCCACGACCAAAATCACTTTCTGGTCCGGATGAAGCACTACGAGCGGCAGCAAGGTCAGTACCCGGTGACATCTTCATTTTTTCCTCCGCGTGAGCGCGATGGCGCTCTACCAGTGCAAGCACCGTTCCTGTCGCCTCAGTTTCTTTTTGGCGTGCAAAAGCCGCGCGCAGCTCCCGCAAACGATACTCACGCTCACGTACTACCGCAAGTACTGGCTGCAGCACGGTGCCATCTTCAGGATCAAGCGCCACCTCGTCAAGGACGTCAGCATGTGCACTGAGTACCGCCTCAAAGTCAGAACGAACTGCGAGCGCCTGAGAATCATCTTGTTTTTCTGCTTCCGATTCCAATTCAACTGCATGCTGTGTAATTCGCTGAGTCAAATCTTTTTGATTCTCGTCCGTGAGTGCTCCGCGCGCGACGAGCGCTTCTGCCTCCTCAAGGCGTCGCTGTGTATGCAACAGTGCGACCTGCGCACGCGACTGTGGAGTCCACGCAGCAAAACGCTGGAGAGGTTCTGTGACGTTTAGTTTGATAGGATATAAACGATCTCCCGGGAGCGAACCTTCTGCAGCATACGCGCTCCCAGCACTTATTGTCACCGCACAGACGAGGCCAAGCGCAATCGGGTGCAGTCGTGCCACCAAAAATTCTTCACTAAGCCATAGGTGAAAGCGCGCAAAAAATCCCGTACGAACTGGGTGGGCGCGCATGTATGAATAGACGTGCGTACGCACGCGAGCCTTCTCGCTCTCGGAAAGCCCGACATCGCCCGCCGCTTTTTGTATTCGATTAATATGTTCGTTGAAGTATTCCATAGCTTATTGACGAAGTGATCCTCGCAACTCTTTGAGACCACGATGAATCCGCACCGAGACGACATTTTCGGTAACCCCAAGAAGCGCAGCTATTTCTTTCGGCGAAAGCCCATCGACATAGCGCATCAAAAGCGGGGTTTTGTATCGATCGTCGAGCGCGTTCACCATATGAAGTGCTGCTCGGTATTCTTCGCGCACCTCGGGCGTCGGATCAGTGTACTCTTCAGGCGGATCAAATCCATCATCTTCGGCAAGCTGATCCAGTGATACGGGTCGCTTTTTTCTCATGGCATCAACGAGCGCGCTGTTGAGCGTGCGGTACAAAAAGGCTCGTACATGCTCGATGGATTTCCCTTTTGCAAGGTAGTCCCATACGCGGGTAAATGTCTCTTGCACCAGATCTCGAGCAAGGTCGCGATCGCGAACCCGCAGCACTGCATGGCGGAAGAGTGCGTTAGCATAATCATCGTACGATTGCAAAAACATGCGCTCAACAGGGCTCTCAGTGCCATGCTCTGCTGAAAAAGACGTACGAGGCATGCGTTCCATTACGGGAAATGCTACCACGTTTGTAGAAAATAAGATTTGAAGCACTTTTGGATAGCAAAGAGCCCCCTTTCAGGGGCTCTTTGCGAGAGTGAGTCTCGAGAAATTACCAGCGACCACCACCGCGGTTTCCACCACCGTAGCCTCCGCCACTGTAACCGCCACGATCACCGCCGTATTCGCGGCGGGGAGGACGAGCCTCCAAGGGACGAGCTTCATTCACGGTGAGCGTACGCCCGCCGAAATCCTTCCCGTTCCACATGTCGATAGCAGCCTGTGCTTCCTCGTCAGAAGACATTTCAACGAAACCAAAACCCTTTGAACGACCAGTCATCTTATCCATAATGATCGTGGCCGAATCAACAGATCCTGCCTTCGCGAAAGCCTCCTTGAGTTCTGCGTCGGTAGTTGCGTAAGGCAGACCACCAACATAAAGCTTTTTTGCCATGCAAGTATGTTTTTTTTGTAACTATGTACATCGACTCCTTCCTAAAACCTTGCGTGGCAAAACACCTGCACCGGGGCGGAAACGTACATTTGCGGACATTATAGAGCTTTCTGAATCAAAGTCAAGGCGGTACTTTACGGCACTGCCAAGGTAGCGTAAGGTTAGCTCCAGTTAAACGCTGTGGGAGACTGAAAATGGCACATCTGCGCAGAAGCATGCCTCCGCTAAACGATGAAGACCTGACTCGTATCACGCAAATTAGAGTATCGCTGCACCCCACTGAAGTAACCGTGTGGGGTCTGGGAGATAAAAATGGTGTCTGTTTCATTGACGGCCCAATCCATCTCAAGCTCACGACAAAGCTTTCTACCGCACTGCGTGAAGTTGCGGATCAGCTTGGACGGTTGGGACGATAGCCGAGGCGGCACTCTGTGAGTGCCGCCTTCATTTTTCCACTCCATTGCGAAAAAATGGCACCCACTGCATAATGTGTCCACCTAGCTTGGATTTGTGTTTGGTTTTTCTAAACACTATCTCCTTGTAGCTAGTACCCCCTATAAGGGCCCATAGCTCAGTTGGTAGAGCAACCGCTTTGCAAGCGGAAGGTCTGGAGTTCGAGTCTCCATGGGTCCACCAGTAATCAAAACCGAGGACATGCCTCGGTTTTGTTATTACTGGTAGGACTCCATGGAGACTCAAAAGTGAGGACTGGGGACCCGCTAGCAGGCGGGGATGTCCGAACAGGACCGGGAGGAGAAAAGTTTTGACGAAAACTTTTCGAGCTCTTGAGAGAGTCTCCTTCTGCTTATAAATCTCCCGAAAATTTCGTGAGCGGCGGCGAAGAAAATATCCCTGACCACATAGACCAGATATATTCCCTTGCGGGAGGTTTTTCTGCGTCTGTGGAAGCCCCAGCGATGTTGCATGTAGCGACACACAACCGCGATGCGGGGCCGGCGACCGAAACTTTGCGACGGTAAAGTTTTGAGTTGTGGGGCACAAAGAGGAAGACGGGGCGTTGTGTGGCTAGCGACCAATTTTTCTTACCGGTACTCCGGCTTAGAAAACAAGACGTGACATGTTAGGTACTCCTCGATACCTCTTTCTTTAAACACTATCATCAACATCATAGGAGATGTTGCGGCGTACTATCTCGAACCGCCTGCTTCTCCCCACACCACGGACAAAACCATTCCCGCTCTGTCGGAGTAGTGGGAACATCAGCAATACTCCACCATCGGTTACAGTGAGCACAGCGAAAATGACTGATTTTTTCAAGCGAGTACGTACCGCTCATACGAGATACCGCGCGGGCAACGAATCAGTGTTTTGAGGCGGAAAGACTACGTCCCATAAATATGCAGCCACATTCACGGTGTCTCCGCTGATAACCCGGTGATGCACATCGATAAACGGCAAGGAATTACATTCGAGAAAACCCGCATCAGAGTCTTCCTTCCATGACTGCGTAATATCAGCACACATAAAATCGACACCAACTACCGAGTCGCCAAGGACCTCACCGAGCGCTGCAAACAACTGCATGGTTTCGGGATGGGTTTGCTGAGTTACATCTTCGGTAAGTGTTCCATGGAGTCGACTGTTTTTATCACTCAGTATCACTTTTTGACCACACGCAGGCACCGATAGTCGTGTGAGTGACTGCTTTTTGAGCGACATATCGACACGGTATTCAGGATCAAGAGGCTTGAAAAAACGCCCATCACGATACGGCTTTTTATTTTCAAGAGTGATAAGTTCAGAAACAGTATGTACTCCATCGCCGATTACATGAGGATATTCACAACGTGCAACTGCAACAGGCTTTCCTCCAATTAACGTAACGCGATGCACCGTTCCCTTGAAGTATCGCTCAACAACGACTTCGTCGGTAACTTGAAGTGCGATAGCACATGCGGCGCGTAACTCATCTTCAGAACGAATATCAAGCGTAGTGTGCCTGCCTCGACTTCCGCGATGGGGCTTGACCACAACTCGCTGTCCTTGTGCCTGAAAAATCGTACGTGCCTCATCAAACGTGCGGGCAGAGCCACCCGAGGCATGTGGTAGTTTCGCCGCACGAAGCTTCTGTTTTAAGATTGATTTATCGTCGAGCCACTTTATTACTTCGCCGGGATAGCCAAGTGGGCGCGGAATAACGGAGAACAGAATATGCCTGCCCGTGCCATCGTTTTTTTCTGCCGAGAAGCATACCGTGACTTCACCAATACAATACTGAGAAAGGGTAACATTGGTCGCCGCAGCGCCTTCATAGAGTGCTATCGTTCGAGTGCTTTCATTCTCCCTCGCTGCTGTATACTTGCGCATAACACCGAGACGCACCAACGCTTCACATATACGCTTTCCACGTCTGTGCCATTCTGGTCGTACTCGAATTCGTGAGCCAATTGTATCGGTATACGAATCAACCCATCGTAACAGCGGAAACCGCTCTATAGCAGCACCGATTTTGTCGGACCACTTGGCTATCGGATGCGGCACACGAGACTCACCGCACTCAGGGCACTTTGAAAGAAAAAGCATGGTGCTCAGTATACGCTACGAACGCGCCCGCCCAATCATATGCTCTAAGAGATGCGAGAGCGAAGAACCAACTGACTCAAGCATATGATGAAAACCCGATCCTTCGTATATATGGGGCGATGCATCAACTTCGAGAATGACTGGTCCCCGTCTCGTCAGAATAAAATCAGCGCGGGAAAAGTCAGAAAGTTCAAGAGCGCGATGCGCGGTGCGTGCCAATTCAGAAAGCTGCACCTTCAACTCGTCAGAAAGAGGACTCGGAACGATATGACGCAACCCATCGCCGTAGTGATGGTGCGAAAGATGAAATGCATCATCGGGATACTTCACAAGTGCAGGCGGCAGGACATACACGTCTTCGTTTCGGTATCCTTCTACAACACCTACCGCAAGCTCCTCACCACTGACAAATTCTTCGACCACAACCGAGCCATATTCATCAAGTGTGTCGCCAATCGCATCGGGGAGTTCTATCGCAGTCGATACGTAGCGCACACCATGTGAACCGCCACCGAGCGCTGGTTTTACAATGTAGGGAGGACCGATTTTTTCAAACATCTGCCGCGCCATTTCTCGTGTCGTATGTTCGTCGTTGAGGTTAAAACCCTGCCCTAGAGGCGTGCGCAGCCCTGCGCTTTGCAAAATTTCTCGGGCCACGATTTTGTTTAGGGATTGCTGCGCCGCATGAGGCCGAGATCCGACATACGGCACACCACTACGCTCTAAAAATCGCTGAACACTTCCATCTTCACCGACACCGCCATGAAGCGCATTCACCACGACATCGACTTGCGCGAGCGCTCGCGCCCCATCAACTGGCATGCCGCGCACATGCCACACCCCTTCTTTATCAATCAAAATATCACGCACATCATATTTTTCTGGCGAAAGAGCAGAGATAACATGCGCCCCTGATTTTAAGGAAAGTGGAAATTCGGCGGAGGTCCCACCGCGCAAGACTCCAACAGTCGTACGTGCCATGAAAGAATTATATCATCCCCTTTCGAAGACGCTTGCGATGCCACTCGATTGCATAGCGGTGGGCTTCGCTATTTGCAAGTACTATCTCTTTTTGGTGCGCTGCAATAACGCGATCCTCTCCAACAAGACGGATTGGCTTGTGACGATCATCTTTCACAACACCAATAATTGGTATTTCGATACCTGTTTGCTTGAGAACCTTTTGCGCCGCACGAATTTGCGCTGTAGACCCGTCAACCGCAATAACGCGAGGATACTGCCATTCTGGATGTCCTAATCGGCGTGACAACATTTCAGTGAGCGCCCCCGGATCATCGTTTTTAACTGTTTTTATCTTAAATTTTCTATATTCCTGCTTCGCGGCTTCACCGTCTTGCACCACCACCATAACGCCTACTGTTTCGTTACCCGCCGTGTGCGCCACGTCATACGCTTCAATACGTACATGACCTCCGGAAGAAACACGTGACTCGTCTTTTATAAGCGAGACGTCGCGAATGTGATCAAGTGCTGAAATCTGCCGACGCAGTACGGTAGCTTTTTCAAATTCTTCACTCGCTGCAGCCTCTTGCATTTCTTTTGCCAATCGACGCTTGAGCCCATGGAAATTTCCGTTGAACAGATCAACAACATTTTGAAGAAGATGTGCATACTCTGTTTTGGAAACGGTGCCCGCACAGACGCCGGGGCAGAGGCCTATTTGTGCATTAAAACAAGGCTTTCCACTTTCGGGAGTACAGGTATCACGAAAAGGGAAAATTTTTCGAACAATTTTACATGCTTCTCTCAGCGCCCCTCCTTGCGGAAAAGGACCAAACACATACTTGGTGATGTATTTATCTGCATTCAATGGGTCAAACAATTCTCTTCCACGAACCACTAAGACACGCGGAAATGCTTCTTTGGTAATAATTAGATAATTAAAACTCTTGTTATCTTTCTCGTCAGTGTTGTACTGCGGTTGATGTTTTTTAATCAGATTTGCCTCAACGATAAGCGCCTCAAGAACCGAATCAGTGGTTTGCCACTCAACGCGCTGTGCACGTTCAATCATGGCCGCAATTGCGGGCGAACGAGACTCCATAAGGTCTTTTGAGAAGTAACTGCGGATACGGTCACGCAACGATGTCGCCTTCCCAATGTAGAGGATGGTTGTGCCCTGCATAAAAAAATACACACCGGGCGTATCCGGCAAATCAAATTGCTTGAGCTCCTCTCGGGTCATGGGTTTACTTTACACATTTTGGAACACCGTGTACACTCTAATTTTAATGTCCTATCTACATCTCGCCGACAAAACAAAATTAAAAGGCGTTCAATATGGTTCTTCCAATTCGACCTCAGGTGAGGTCGTCTTTTCTACTGGGATGACAGGGTATGTTGAAACATTTACTGACCCGTCATTTGCGGGGCAGATTTTGGTCTGCACGTATCCCCTGATTGGCAATTACGGCGTTCCTGATTCATCATTCTTTGAGTCAAAGAAAATTCACCTGAAAGGTGTCATCGTTTCTGAACTCGCACTTTCCTATTCTCACTCTGACGCGCATCAGTCAATCGATAGCTGGCTCAAAAAAGAAGGTGTACCGCTTCTTGCAGGAATCGACACGAGAGCGCTTACAAAAAAACTGCGCGAGCACGGAGCCATTCTTGGAGCGATATCCTCATCAGAGAAGCCTATTGTCTTTGACGACCCAAACACACGCAATTTGGTAGCCGATGTCTCTCCATCTGAAGTAACGATTCACGGTGACGGGCCTATCTGCATCATTGCAATTGACTGCGGTATGAAAGAAAACATCGTGCGCTCGCTCACTCGCCCCAACGTCACACTCAAGCGCGTTCCGTGGAATTACGATATTGCCAACGAACAGTACGACGCTCTTTTTATTTCGAATGGTCCTGGTGACCCCACGCAATGTTCAAAAACAGTTCACTCAATCAAGAACGCAATGAAGCAAAACAAACCGATATTAGGAATTTGTCTCGGTAATCAGCTTCTCGCACTTGCTGCAGGCGGCGCGACCTACAAACTCTCTTACGGTCATCGTGGTCAAAATCAGCCGTGCATCGATACTGAAACAGGTCGATGCTATATCACCTCACAAAACCATGGTTTTGCAGTGAAGTCAGACTCTCTACCTGAGGACTGGAAGGTGTGGTTTACCAACGCGAATGACAACTCAGTTGAAGGTATTAAACACACCGATGCACCGTGGCGTTCCGTGCAATTTCATCCTGAAGCAGCACCAGGTCCTACCGACACTGCATGGATATTTGATGAATTTTTAGCATCACTCCAAAAATAATATGGCTGTCACTCTTTCAAAACCCAAATGCATTCTCCTTCTCGGCTCCGGAGGCTTACGCATTGGACAAGCTGGCGAGTTCGATTATTCGGGTTCGCAAGCAATAAAAGCATATAAAGAGGAAGGTATCCGCGTCGTATTGTTAAATCCAAACATTGCAACAGTCCAAACTGACATTGCATTTCAAGGAACGCAGCATAAGGATCGTTCTCTCGCCGACGAAGTGTACTACCTCCCCCTCACGATTGAACACGCAACTGAAGTTATACAAAAAGAAAAACCAGACGCAATCGCGCTCTCTTTTGGAGGACAAACTGCGCTGAATTTGGGACTCGCGCTCGAGAAAAAGGGGGTGCTTAAAAAATACGGAGTACGTGTGTTAGGTACTCCGACAAAAGCGATTCGCGATACCGAAGATCGAAAACTCTTTGTGCAACGCCTCAAACAGATTAAGGTGGATACGGCGCAAAGCATTGCGACGAAGTCAGTTGCCGAGGCGCTTTCTGCCGCAGAGAAAATTGGTTACCCCGTTATGATTCGCTCAGGCTTTGCACTTGGCGGTGAAGGCTCAGGCCGTGTTGCAAATGCTGCCGAGATGAAACAAAAAACAACCGAAGTATTTAAATCAGTCCCACAAATTCTTGTCGAAGAATATTTGGGTGGATGGAAGGAAGTGGAATATGAAGTCGTACGCGATTGCGCCGACAACTGCATCACAGTGTGCAACATGGAAAACATTGACCCCATGGGCATC
Organism: bacterium; assembly: GCA_009924895.1. Taxonomy (GTDB): domain Bacteria; phylum Patescibacteriota; class Minisyncoccia; order Phycocordibacterales; family UBA2100; genus UBA10103. Next base: position 89,569 of record RFQR01000002.1, on the reverse strand, counting down.
CACACCGGTGAATCAATCGTCGTTGCCCCATCACAGACACTCAACAACCACGAATACCACATGCTCCGCACCGTTGCGACCAAAACCATTCGCCACCTTGGTATTGTCGGCGAATGTAACATTCAATATGCGCTCAATCCTGATAAGCCTGAATATCGTGTCATTGAAGTGAACGCTCGGCTTTCACGTTCATCCGCTCTTGCTTCAAAAGCAACTGGCTATCCACTCGCCTACGTCGCGGCGAAACTTTCGCTCGGCTACACCTTAACCGAACTCAAAAATGCGGTAACCAAAACGACCACCGCCTGCTTTGAACCAGCGCTCGACTATCTCGTGCTGAAATTCCCGCGCTGGGATTTGCAGAAATTTGATAGCGCTCACAAGCGCATCGGTACTGAGATGAAAAGTGTCGGTGAGGTGATGGCAATCGGTCGCTCATTTGAAGAAGTGCTTCAAAAAGCGATTCGCTCGCTCAATATTGGTGCAACCGGATTCACCGCACAAAGTAACAAAGAAAAATTTACCGTTCGCGACTATGAAAAACTCATCAAAGAACCCACGACTGAGCGCATTTTCGCGATTGCTGAGGCGCTCCGTGACGGCATTTCAGTCGAGACCATTCACCAATGGTCTCGCATTGATCGATTCTTTCTTTCGAAAATGCACAACATCATTACCCTTGAAAAGAAGTTAACAAACCGTACGCCGGACTCTGAAGAAATCCGAGAAGCAAAGAAGATAGGCTTTAGTGATGCACAACTCGCACTTATGTCGGGGCGCACCGAAGACGACATTCGTTCGCTTCGCCTCAAATACAACATTCGCCCATCCATAAAACAAATCGACACACTCGCAGCGGAATTCCCCGCACAAACAAACTATCTCTACTGCACCTACCACGGCATCGAAGATGATGTTGTAGCCAGTAAGAAGCATTACGTAGTTTTGGGCAGCGGTCCCTACTGTATAGGCTCATCAGTTGAATTTGACTGGTCGAGTGTGCAGGTACTCAAGACGCTGCGTGCAAAAGGAATGGGAAGTATCATGGTTAATTCAAATCCTGAAACCGTCTCAACTGATTACGACGAATCAGATCGACTTTATTTTGAAGAACTTACGCGCGAGCGCATTCTTGATATTATCGATTTTGAAAAGCCTGCTGGTGTCTTTATTTCTACCGGCGGGCAAATAGCAAACAATCTCGCACTCCCCCTGTATAAAAAAGGGGTTCAGATCATGGGAACCTCACCCATCGACATTGACCGCGCTGAGGACCGTCACATCTTCTCAAATCTCTGTGATACGCTCGACATTGATCAGCCAACATGGGGTGAGTTTTCGTCCACAAAAGCGGCACTCAAAAAAGCAGCTGCTATTGGCTACCCTGTTATCGTCCGCCCTTCATACGTGCTTTCAGGTGCTGCAATGACCGTTGCACACGACGAGCATTCACTCGTGGCTTTTCTCAAAAAAGCAAAAGACATTTCGCGTGAGCACCCTGTCGTCATTTCACAGTTTATTGAAAATGCGCGCGAAATTGAAATCGATGGCGTGGCACAGAGCGGCAAGCTCAAAATTTACGCCATTTCAGAACACGTGGAAAACGCTGGCACCCATAGTGGCGATGCTACGGTTGTACTCCCACCACAGCGCACCTATCTTGAAACTGTCCGTCGTGCAAAAGAAATTACAAAAAAGCTGATACAGGCACTCAACATCACGGGACCATTCAACGCGCAGTTTCTCGCCAAGGACAACCATATTAAGGTAATTGAGTGTAATGTCCGCGCATCACGTAGTTTCCCGTTTGTCTCAAAAGTAACTGGCTACAATTTCATTGAACTCGCTGCACGTGCAATGCTTGGTGAAGATATTTCAGGCGAATATCAAACCGTCGACCTTGATCACGTTGCCGTAAAATCGCCGCAATTCTCCTTTAGCCGTATCAAAGGTGCTGACCCTATTGGACGCGTAGAAATGTCATCAACGGGTGAAGTAGCCTGCTTTGGCGGCAACTTGCACGAGGCACTCATCCTCTCTATGAAAGCGTCAGGATTCCGCCTCCCCAAGAAAAATATTCTTGTCTCTCTTGGCAGAGAAGAGAATAAAGTAAAACTACTCGAGAGCGTACGTTCACTTCACGAAATGGGCTTTACCCTCTTTGCTACCGAACACACCGCAGACTTTCTAAAAGCGCAGAAGATTCCAAACAAACGAGTTCTTAAAATTTCTTCTGTTGAGGGCAAGCGAAAGAAAAAAGAACTTGATGTAGGAACACTTATCGAATCAGGAGAGCTTGATTTGATTATTAATATTCCCACTCACATTTATACCGATCACATCCGCGACGGATTTATCATCCGCCGTAAAGCGGTTGACATGAACATCCCTCTCATCACCAACCGCCAGCTAGCAGAGGCGTTTGTGACTGCACTTCAAAGTACAAAAAGGTAACCGCCCCGGTTGGCATGGGGCGGTCGAAACCACTAGGACTTCTTAATTTTGACTAGCACGGTCATGCAGTCATGAACCTGCGAGCCATAGCGATAGTCCACCGCGAGACCGGTCCAGAGGATGCGATACTGCGGTTCACGCAGCAAGCGCTTTACGCGCTCTTCGCCCGTTTCTGTTGTGGGATTGGTGAACTTGTAGGTCATGCGGTGAAAGCACGCTACGAGCTCCACAACCTCTTCGCTGGGCGCAATGCCCCACTTGTGTATTTCGATTGCCGCGGTTGGCTTGTCGAAAAGCGGGTCCATTTTTGGTATTCCTTCTGCTGCTGTTGCTACTGCTGTACGGCGTCCTTTTGGAATTGCCGTAAACAAATTTACAAAATTTTTACAAATAATGTCAACTAATGTGTTGCCGTTTCTTTTTGAGAATTCGTTTAAGATAGTACCCCGTGTGCGAACCGTCAGTCACCGAAACTTCTTCTGGTGTACCTTTCGCAATTACTGACCCGCCCCCACTACCTCCCTCAGGACCCATGTCGATAATGTAGTCAGCGCACTTCAAGACATCGAGATTGTGCTCGATAACGACGACCGTATTTCCTCGATCAACCAGTCTCTGCAAAATGTCTATAAGCTTTTTGACATCGTCATAGTGAAGCCCAACCGTTGGTTCATCAAGAAGATACACCGTTTTACTTTGCAAGGGACGATACAATTCTGATGCCACTTTCACACGCTGTGCTTCCCCACCGGAGAGTGTTGTTGCACTCTGCCCGAGAGTTAGATATCCAAGCCCCACATCTTGGAGTGCTTTCATACGGTCAGAAACAGCAGGAATATCGTCATAAAACCCAAGCGCTTCTTCGACCGTCATAGAGAGCACATCATGAATACTCTTTTTTTTGTACTTAACATCGAGTGTTTCTTTCATAAAGCGTTTGCCGTTACAGACATCGCAGGTGACATAGACTGTCGGCAGAAAGTGCATTTCCACCGCAATGAGTCCGTTTCCTTCACATGATTCACACCTGCCACCTTTCACATTGAAACTAAACCTACCCGGGCCCCAACCACGCGCTTTTGCTTCTTCACTCATTGCGAAGAGATCGCGAATGTGAGTCCATGCACCGGTGTAGGTAGCAGGGTTTGAGCGTGGAGTACGCCCGATTGCTGACTGGTCAATAAGAATAGTGCGACCAAGATACTCAGTGCCTGAAAACTCTTTTGCATTATATGTTTTTGCGGAACGGAAGCGTGGATCAAATCGTGCCTGCAAGTTGCGATGCACGATGTCGTAAAGGAACGTTGATTTACCTGAGCCTGAGACACCAGTCACACAGACGAGTTTTGCGAGCGGAATATCTACGTTTACGTTTTTGAGGTTGTGCTTGTTAGCGCCGCGGATTTTTATCTTGCCACGGTCTGCCGTGCGACGCGTATCAGGAACTTCAATACGCGCTTCGTCACGCAAATAGGCAAGCGTCCGAGAGCCACTCGTGTTTTTCTTGGCAGTTAACAAATCTTCGAGCCATCCAGAGACAACAACATTACCGCCATGGACTCCTGCGCCGGGTCCAATATCAATAATGTAATCAGCGGCATAGATGGTATCTTCGTCGTGCTCAACAACTAAGACCGTGTTACCAAGCTCGCGCAGATGTTTCAATGTAGAAATCAATTTATCGTTGTCGCGCTGGTGAAGACCAATTGTTGGCTCATCAAGCACGTAAAGCGCTCCCACGAGTCCACTTCCCAGCTGTGATGCAAGACGAATGCGCTGTGCTTCTCCACCGGAGAGCGTGTTTGCTTTGCGGTCGAGAGTGAGATATTCAATACCCACATCAAGCATAAATTTGAGGCGACTGGTAATTTCTTTCACAATTGCGCGCGAAATCTCCTCTTCTTTTTTTGTTAGTTTTATGGTGTCGAAAAAACGCTGGGCGTCGGTGATGGAGAGTGATACCAAATCAACAATGTTTTTACCTTTACCAGGACCGCCACCCAAAAATACATGGAGCGCTTCAGGACGCAAGCGCGCGCCTTTACATGCCTCACATGGATCGTCAGAGAAAAGAAACGTGGTGCCGATACCGTTACAGGTTGGGCATGCACCATACGGTGAGTTGAAGGAGAAAAGGCGCGGTTCAACTTCAGGAAAAGAAAAACCGTCGTTGGGGCACATAAACTTTGCAGAAACAATGTGAGCAACACCATCAGCATCGGTGATGCGCACAAGACCGTCACTTTCAGCAAGCGCCTTCTCAATCGCTTCACTCGCGCGCTCACGAGCACCCTTTGGGTCATCTTTAAACTCTGAGACAAAAATGTCATCAACAATCACATCGATATTGTGTTTGAAATTTTTCTTGAGCTCAACGCGTTCGCGCAATGACTTCTCTTCACCATCTACTACTACCTTTTCATATCCTTTGTTTAACAAATCATAGAGCAGTTGGTAGTACTCACCTTTACGACCCACTACGACGGGAGAGGCAATGCGTATTTTGGCATGTGAGACGCCGCTCGTGAGTTTCCCTTCACCTTTACTCGCGCGAGCTTTTTCAACAATTTTAAGGACTGTCTCTAAAATTTCTTCATTCGAAAGTTTTTTGATTTCACTTCCACATTCAGGGCAGTGCGGATGACCAATGCGTGCAAACAAAACACGTAAGTAATCATAAATTTCGGTGATAGTAGCTACAGTTGAACGTGGATTGTTTGAACGTGACTTCTGGTCAATTGAAATTGCAGGCGAAAGACCGCTGATTTCTTCGACTTCGGGCTTTTGCATTTGGCGCAAAAATTGACGTGCGTATGACGAAAGAGATTCAACGTATTTACGCTGACCTTCTGCAAAAATTGTATCGAACGCGAGCGATGATTTGCCCGAGCCAGAAAGACCAGTAAATACCACCATCTTGCCACGCGGCATTTCAACGCTCACGTTTTTCAAATTGTGAGTCTTTGCACCTTTTACGATTATTTTTCCTTGATCAAAATTTTTTCCGTGTGACATGCAAGTTCGCCCCTAGGGCAGCGCGAGGGGTAGGTATGCACTATATCAAAGAGACGTGAAAAACAAAAAGGGTGAGCCGAAGCTCACCCTTCTTTTACGCAAGCCGCAGCCAGCTTTTCGGAACCTCGACGATTCCTTTCGTGCCGCATCGAACACGGAGTTTCCGACCGTGCTCTGAAAGCGAACCCGGTCCCACAACCGTACATATAATGCATGCGAAAAGGTTTTGGTGTTCTCGAATCAGAAACACTTTCAAGCCTTCACATTGTGCGTCATCTTCCGGTAACCGAGAGAAATCGGGTACGGGAAAACGAGGTATTCGAGAACGATCGTGCCACTCGCTTGCCATAAAGTTGGTGCGCAGCGGCACCCGGCGTCTGCTTTTAAACGACATGGTCCACTCCTCTCTTCTCAGCCACACTCCTGGACTCACTGTATCGTTTCAAAACAAGAAGGCAAGGTTACTCGTGGGAAAGCCCTCCATAATCCACCAATTGCACTTCAGTATACCGAGGATTGCGCACAAGAAACGGCTTTCCATTTTGTTCCTTTATGTAATAAGCGAAGCCATTCATACGCTTTACTTCCTCGTAACGTGCACTCCCACTACCTGTACTCGAATCGAGTGTGACAAGACAGGTTTTTCCAGTATTTACAATGACATGCCCCCAGAAAGCAGGCATAAGTATACGGTCACCTTTTTTACATGGCATACATCGAAACTCTTCAACAACCCCTTCCATATTCCCGAGTTTTTGCAGCAAAACAATTCCTTCCCCATCAAGGACTTCGTACACATCGCTGAGCATGCCTTCGTGGTAATGTCCGTATGTTTTTATGTATTCACCGCCGACCGTGCCAGTTTCCCACACCGTTACGTTGGGCCTTTTTCCCTCACCACTAATCATGTAATAGTGTGCTTCAGGGCCAGGAGCATCGGGGCTCATCAGCACATCCTTCATTCGCTCATGGGTTCTGGTTTTTATCGTGCTCATAGTATTACTGCTTCTTCTTCCAACTCTATCCCAAACCGCTCCTTCACTGCCTGTTTAATCTTCGTCGCGAGTGTGCGCACTTCTTCAGCACTCGCATGTCCCGATTCATTCACGAGGTAGTTTGGATGCTGCAAACTGGCGATAGCACCTCCAAGGCGCTCTCCTTTGAGCCCCACTTTTTCGATAAGCCACCCCGCTGGGACCCGGCCTTCGCGGGCTTTCACACCTTTCTCTGTTTCAAACATATCTCGCACCTCTTGTGGTGCAACAGGATTCATAAAAAACGATCCTGCCGCACGGACATTTTGCAAATGCCGTCTCTCACGCTCGCGAATCGTCTCTTCTATTGACTCACATACCTTTTTACTTTCTAATTGTGCAAGTCTGACTTGCACAAAAAGAATAATCCATTCAGGATGATCTTTAAACAATGAATGCCGGTACGAAAATTCACATTCCGTATTTTGAAAATCTTTGGTCTCTAGCGTGATGGTGTTAAGTGCATGAACCGTTGTCACAAAATCTTGTATCTCACTGCCAAAAGCACCTGCGTTGCCGCGAACTGCACCCCCCACCGTGCCCGGAATTCCTGCTAATTTTTCCCAGCCGCCAAGACCCATTTCACCCGCTGATCGAATGGTAGAGAGTAAATTGCAGCCTGCATCAATACGCAACTCACATCCTTCTACGTGGACGTCTTTGTTTTTAATACGAATGACAAGACCATCAAAACCTGCATCACTGACCAACAGGTTACTACCGCCTGCAAGGAGAAAAAAAGAGATGTTTTTTTCTCGAGCCCATGAAAGCGCCCCAATCAGTTCTTGTTCGTTCACAATCTCAACAAAATAACGGGCATTGCCACCAATATGAAAGGTGGTGAACTCTTTGAGCGGGACCTGTTCTGCAATCTGCATACGACAAGCATACAACATGCTCGCGGGCAGTGCACAATGCACTGCCCGCCTATTCCTACCATGGGATTTCATCAAAGAGGTACGCTCCGAGTGCAAGGTGTGCGCTACTGCTTGTTGAAAGCTCCTCTATGTGCCCCAAATCACATGAGTCATGACGATGTTCTTCTGGATCGATAAGCTGTGCGCTCATCTGAACAGAATCATCATGCAAAATGAGCTTCCAGTTATTTGCAAGCATATACAAAAAGGTATCTCCCGTGGAGTGCAGAAGAGTTGGTTTGTACTCTCTGATGTGTTTGAGCAACGAGTCGATATGCTTACGATCTGACATGACAGACTCCTTCCTTGGAAAAATCTATACCTATTACACCCCCCTATGATTTTTTGTCAATTTACTTATCCGCCTTACTTTCGAGTTCGCGAATTTCGTCACGCAAGAGCGCAGCTGTTTCAAAGTCAAGGTTATCAGCTGCCGCATGCATCTCGCGGCGTTTCTGTTTGATGAGCTTCGCGACGCCGCCTTTGTATGCCGCCTTATCCATTGAGGCTAGCTCTTTGATGGTGCGCTCGCGTGAGCGCGCAATATCGCCCGTGATATCTTTGATTTTCTTCAAGACTGTCTGCGGCGTAATGCCGTTTTTGTCGTTATAGGCTTTTTGGATTTCGCGGCGACGATTCGTCTCCCCTATCGCGCGGTCAAGAGAGCCCGTCATACTATCAGCGTAGAGAATCACCCGTCCTGCGGCGTTGCGCGCTGCGCGGCCAATCGTTTGAATAAGCGATGTTTCCGATCGCAAAAAACCTTCTTTGTCAGCATCCAAAATTCCTACCAATTCTACTTCGGGTAAATCCAGCCCTTCGCGCAAGAGGTTTACGCCTACTAAGACGTCAAAGACCCCCTTACGAAAATCCGTTAGTATCTCGATGCGCTCTATCGTCTTTACATCGCTATGAATATACCGTGCACGCACCTGTTTCTCTTTCAAAAATTCAGTGAGGTCTTCCGCCATTTTTTTGGTAAGGACGGTGACGAGTGAGCGTGCGCCGCGCTTTGTCACTATTTCTGCTTCTGCAATCATATCCCGGACCTGACCTGGATACTCGCCCTGAGAAACCACCCCTTTCACCACAATTTGCGGATCAAGAAGTCCTGTTGGACGAATCACTTGCTGTACGGGTGTACCGCTTCTCTTGAGCTCATACTGCCCCGGCGTTGCACTCGTATACAGTACTGGTCCCACACGTGCTTCCCATTCATCAAATTTCAATGGCCGATTATCGACGGCACTTGGCAGACGAAATCCGTGTTCTATGAGCGTGAGCTTGCGCGACCTGTCTCCTGCATACATCGCGCCAATTTGTGGGATGGTGACATGCGACTCGTCTATCACGGTGAGAAAGTCGGAAGAACCGTCAGGCTTTGTCGGAAAGTATGAAAGAAGCGTAAAAGGTGGTTCACCCGGCTTACGGCGATCAAAGTGGCGTGAATAATTTTCAATACCATTGCAGTAGCCAAACTCACGAATCATGGCAATATCTTGACGTGTGCGACGCTTCAAACGTTCTGCTTCCAAGATTTTGCCGGCAGTATCAAATTCCTTGAGCTGTGCAGTGAGTTCGCTTTCCATGTCAGCAAGCGCAGCTTCCACCACATCAGTTGGTGTTACGTAGTGACGTGCAGGGAAAACAAACACTGCATCATGCGTCCCGGTTATCGCGCGAGTAATCGCATCAATCTCTTCTATTTTCGCAATGACACCACCCGAGAGATCAACGCGATAAATAACACGTTCACTCGCGGGCATAATCTCTACTCCAGCACCAAGCGCGCGAAAGGTGCCCGGAGAAACGTCGCCCGTCGTGCGCTCAAACGACATGCCAATGAGGCGCCGCGTGAGTTCTGTACGGGTGAGCTGCTTCCCTTTCTCAAGCTTAAGGTTTACTTTTTCGTACTCGATTGGGGATCCTAAACCATAGATACACGAAACTGATGCAACGATGATGACATCTTTGCGGGTAAGAAGCGCTTGCGTAGCAGCATGCCGTAGTCGCTCAATGTCCTCATTTACCATTGCCTCCTTTTCAATGAAGGTGTCAGACGTGGGCACATATGCCTCGGGCTGGTAGTAGTCGTAGTACGATACAAAATAATGAACCGCATGACTGGGGAAAAATTCTCGATACTCGGCAGCAAGCTGCGCGGCAAGGGTCTTATTGTGGGCAATGACTAGTGTCGGCTTTCCATACTGCGCAATCACATTTGCCATCGTGAAGGTTTTCCCCGAACCTGTGACGCCAAGAAGCGTCTGGTCGCGCCTGCCATGCTTGAGCCCGTCAACAAGCGCTGCAATTGCCGCCGGCTGGTCTCCCGATGGCTGAACTCCTTGTTTTGACATGGAAATCAAGCATACCATTTCTTGCCCCATAGGAAACTCTGATTTCCTGTGGGGTCTCCCGATGGCTGATATTCACTCTGCAACTGAAACACTCCTTGTTCTTTCATCACTGACATGGTATTTGTTTTATAGTTGAATCGCAACCAGAGGAGATTGCCGTGTCTAATCGCAAAATAGAAAGGCGTGATCGTGAAGCAAAGCGCGTTGAGAGACAATACATGCGAGGAACAGTCGCGTCAGACGTTTTCTATGACTGCGAACTCGAATATCTCGAGTCAGAAGAAGAGCAATCGCCACGAATTATCCGCGCAAGCGGTGGTTTATTCACATGCGATCCCTGGATTGGTTTTGATGAAAATCGCGACCACGATTGAATGTCGGGCGACCTTTTTGGTCGCCCTCTCTCTTTTAAGTTAAGAACGGACAATCACACGTGCTTCACGTTTACCGCGCTTCATGATTGCTATTCCATGCACGAAGTCATCTTCTATCAATGTGCGATCTTCTATTTTTGCACCATTAACTACTATCGCCCCTTTCTCTAAAAATTCACGAGCTTCTCGTTTTGAGGAAGCAAGTCCCGAAGATACCAAGACATCAACAACGGCAATCCCTGGTACCGCGGGTGTTGTCGGCAATCCTTGTGTAAGCATTTCTACTGACTCTTTCGTCAGAGCAGCAATATCTCCAAAAAGCGCGTGAGACGCTATTTCCGAACGTACAGCGGCATCGACGCCATGTACTAGTTCAGTAACCGAACGAGCTAACAGCTTTTGCGCTTCACGCGCGCCGGGGTTAGCCGCATGTGTTTGTGTGACAGTAGTAATCTCCTCGTGCGAGAGCACGGTCATCTTGAGGAGCATCTCTTCCACCATATCATCATCGATGTTGAACCAAAATTGGTAAAACTGAAATGGCGCGGTTTTGGCGCTATCGAGCCACACGGCACCTCCTTCGCTTTTGCCAAACTTCTTTCCGGTCTTTTTGTCTACTACTAATGGCCAGGAAAATGCATACGCGGTGTTACTTGTTTTTTTGCGAATGAAATCAATACCCGAGACAATGTTTCCCCACTGATCCGACCCTCCTACTTGCAGATCGCAGCCATATTCTTTGTGCAGATAATAGAAGTCATATGCCTGCAAAAGCATGTACGAAAACTCAGTAAATGAAATACTGCTATCCGGCGTCTCGAGACGCGGGCGCACCGAATCGCGCTTTATCATTTCATTTACCGTGAAGTGCTTGCCAACATCTCTCAGAAAATCAATGAGGGAGAGATGCTTGAGCCAATCGGCGTTATTTACCATCAAAAAGTCAGTGCGGCCGACGAGGGTTGTGATTTGCTTTTTCAGCGCTTCGGTATTTTTAGCAAGCGTTACATCGTCGAGAAGATTTCGTTCGCTGCTGCGTCCGCCCGGGTCGCCTATCATCCCAGTGCCACCACCGACAATAATGATAAGCTTGTGCCCTGCCTCCACAAATCTGCGCAGCACCAAAAAGCTCATGAGTTGTCCCACGTGCATAGAATCCGCAGTGGGATCAATCCCGAGATACAAGGTGCGTTTAGGACCATCGGTTATTTCTTCGAGTGTTTCGCTCGAAAATTGGTACGTATATCCGCGCTCACGAAGCGTCTCAGACAAGGTTGCCATAGCGACCATTGTACACAAAGAAAGCGGCTTCGTCCTCTCACGGACGCACCTATGCGCGACTACCAGTTGTATCCGTTGCCGTAATGGTAGTTATTGTTGTAATAGTCATTGTAGTAGTAATTACCATAATCGTACCCCGTGTAGTAATTATTGTAGCCACCGTATTGAGAATACTGGTACGGATAGTTGTTATTGTACTGGTAGTACGGATACTGCTGATACGGGTAGTAATACTGCTGCAGCTGCTGATAGTGATACTGGTAGTAATACGGATACTGGTACGAATATGGGGAATTGTAATACTGCGAATTACAAGGGTACTGCGACCAGTACGAACCACACCAGTACTGATATTGATTTCCTGGGTAGATTGATGTGGCACTTGCCATAAACGGCATAACCATCATGACAAATCCTACTCCTATCGAACTCATACCCATCATGAGTGAAGGTTTCATAAAAAGAGTTTAGGACTTAATAATACCGCCAGTGTACGTTTTTTCCTTTTCTTGTGAAGAGAGTATGCTGTTGCTTTTTTATGAAAATATTTTATAATTTCAGAAGCGTATCATAGTGCATGCGTACAAAAAATACGAGGCACCATGCATATTCCCGCACAAAAGCCGTGGTCCGTTCGCCGTGTAGACCGAGTCAGTGCAGAAATAGTCCTGAGTAACGGCGTCTACCTCACATTTCAGGTCGCTCACCGAATGCCGGTTGCACTTGAAAACCTGATTGAGGTTCGACGTTTCCGCTTTGGGATGCAACCAGGAGAATCAATCCTCCTAAACGCGCACCAGTACGCGGAGATACGACGCTGTGTAGTCTTGGTTATCAACGAGTATCGTGCAAACTACGTAGCACGGTTGGGATCGCTTCCCGACGATACGTGGCGAAAGCCGGTACAACTGCGGCTCTGGTGAATCCCTTGGGCGCGACACACTGTCGCGCCCTTTTTCAATTACATTCTGTCAGTTTGCGCTATACGATACATCGCAAAGAGAAGTACTGCTGCGGCAAGATATTGACTGAATGCGAGCATGGTGCCGTAAAGAACATAGTCTATCACTACTGCGGTAACGGGAAACGCGAGTTCAACAATCGCCGAGACGCGTGCTGGCGTGACCGCAAGACCTCTGTAATAAATCCAAAGCGCGAGCATGCCGGTCGAAAGTGCAATAAATACGAGCGTCCCAAATTGTACCGGTGTGACTGATGAGAATGATTCAGTCTTACCGAGAAGCAGGACAAACAAAAATGCAATCGGTACCGTCAGCAAAAATCGAAGCCCGGTGACAACGGTATTTGAATGATTCAAAAGTACATAGCGGGAAAATACAGTTGATGAGCCCCAACACACCGCAGCGCCGAAGGCGAGGAGCGCAGCAAGAATATATCCTCCTCCTTCTCCGAAATTAACCATGCCACCCGGGAACGTTACAAAATATCCCGCAATCAGAGCAAGGAGAGCCCAGAGAGCATATGCGCGCGTCGGTTTCTCATTGAGCACATACCATGCGGTGCCGATGGTAAAAATTGGCTGTAGTTTTTGGAGCAGATAGACAACTGAAAATGAGATAAAGTGTGTCTCATTTAATGCCGCGGTAAACAAAACAGTTCCTAAGGCGCCAGAAAAAAGTGAAACGATGCTCATCGCTCCCCACTCCCTTTTGGTGAATACCTCATGCTTCCACGCAACATAGAGAAAAGGAGCGATGATGAGCGCCCCAACAAGATGTTCGTAGAAGACGATGGTCGGCGCAGGGAGCGAATACAGAGAGCGGCGTAGCACACCATCGAGACCCCACAACACCGCTGCAATAAAGATAAAGAGTGGCCCTTGCATAGTCGCCGTATTATCGCAGTCTATCCCCTATTTGTACATTCTGTGGTTTTGTCACCGTCGCTAGCACCCATCCCGTACCTGAATGATTTTGAAAGCCGAGGGTGAGAACCTCGGAAACAAACGGTCCCACCTGTTTCGATAGAAAATTCACCACACACATGACCAGTATGCCGACTAACTCCTCTTTCGTGTGCGCATCAATCAACTGCGCACTTGAACGCTTTGTACCAATTTCTGAACCAAAATCAATAGTGAGCTTGATTGCGGGCTTTCGTGCTTCCGGAAAATCTTCCGTGGCAATCACTTTTCCTAATCGAATATCAACCTTATCGAAATCATCGAATGAAATCATATTAGAACGTCTTAGTCTCTCCCGCTTTGAGCGCAACGAACTCGATTCCTTTTTCTGAGAAAACTTGAGTCGGCCATCCTTCAAACATCTCTGCGATTTCTGGTCGATATAAGTGATCATGGACGGGAAACGCAACCCGAGGCTTTACTGCAATAGCAAAATCAAGTGCTTCCCCAAGTTTCATCCATGGACCGCAGACGGGAAGCGCGAGAATATCGACAGATGCTTTGGGTTGCTCAAATGAGTCGCCTGGCAAAAAAAACGCATTGTCGATGAGATAGCCTGTATTTTCCATGTCAGGTTTTTTTTCGTACACAAACGCATGTGCCTTGCCGAAACCTCTCACACTTACTCCTCGCACCTGTACTTCCTGTCCATCTCCTACTACCAAATGCACAATTCCCTCCTTTTCAAGTGTTTTTCCTAGTGAAGTGCTTACTATCACTTCCGCGTCTGGATTGTTCTTGAGAATGTCTTTGAGCATGTTTGGCTCGTAATGATCAGCATGTTCATGGGTGATCACAATTGCGTCGAGTCCCGTCACATTACCTTGTGCTGTTGTAAAAACACCCGGATCGGTCATAACCCGAACTCCGTGTATGTCCAACACCAAACAGCAATGACCGATTTTGTGGATATGCATGATTATTGCCGTGGGCGCAGGAGTGGGAATAACTGACATTCATGCACAGAGCGGTTTTCGAGAAACGCAAAGAGGCGTTCTGAAACGCCAAAACCAAATGCTGGCGGCATGCCATATTCCATCGCACGAATATATTCTTCATCCAATCGCTGCGCTTCATCGTCGCCCGCGTCACGCATCGCCTGCTGCGCCTCAAATCGTTCTCGTTGGTCGATTGGGTCATTGAGTTCACTAAAACCTTTTCCGACTTCAGAGCCAGCAATGAGAACTTGGAAACGCTCCACAACGAGTGGATTTTCTTCTGAGCGTTTTGCGAGGGGTTCCAAATAGACTGGAATGCCAACGAGAAATGCCGGGCCTGCAATTCTCTTTCGAGTTGATTTCCAAAGACTGTCAACTGCGCGCGCTTTATTATCATCAGAATCAGTAAGCACTTTTGCATCACGCGCTGCTTGAATCGCCTCTTTGTCGGAGCAGGTTAGTGGATTAATACCATAACGCTCTTCAATTACCGTACAGAAATCAATTACCTTCCACTCATCGGCAAAATCGACTGCGTGGTCTCCGATTTCAAACGTGTATTTACCATAGACCTCTTTCACGACCGTGCGGTACAAGTCCAGGATGAACGTCATCCCGCCGCGCATGTCATTGTATGCTTCGTATGACTCAAGCTGAGTGTAATCTTGCAAGTGCTCGCGTGATTGTCCTTCGTTTCTAAAAATACGCCCAATTTCAAACACTTTAGGAAAGCCCGCCGCCAAGAGACGCTTCTGCCATAACTCTCCCGTCGAAATGCGAAGATATACCTCCATATCAAGTGCATTGTGATGAGAAACAAATGGTCGTGCATCTGCACCGCCCGGCATCGTTTCCAGTATAGGGGTTTCAACTTCCATAAACCCACGCGAAAGATAGAAGTTACGAATTGATTGCCAGAATTTTGAACGGCGCACAAACATCTCTCGCACCTCTTCGTTCATCAAAATATCAAGATATCGTTCACGGAGTTTCAATTCTTCGTCCTTCACGCCATACCATTCACTCGGGAGTGGCGAGAGCGATTTTGCAAGCATTTTCCATTTCTGGACCAAGATTGATTTTTCACCACGCTTTGTGAGATATGCCTTCCCCGTGATTTCAACAAAATCACCCGCATCAACGGTGTCTGCAAAGAGTGTGAACAACTGCTCATCCATTTCTGCCTTTTGTAAGACCACTTGCGTGCGGGCACTGCCATCAAAGAGATCAGCAAACATGATGCCACCCTGCCCACGGCGAGACATAACACGCCCAGCAAGAATGTGCGTATCACCTTTCTTTTCTGATTCTTCGAAATGCTGTACGAAACCTGCAACATCAATTGTGCGGTCAGTTTCTACAGGAAAAGCGCTCATTCCTGAGCTCTTTAATATGTCTAATTTTTTGAGCCTGTCTGCCCGAATATCTGCTTCTGCCATGTCAGCATCATACCAGAGAGCCGCACCCCTTTCGAGGTGCAGTACCGTTCAAAGAATCTTGGTACCAGAGTGTAGAGACGTAGTTCGTAATGCACTAGTTTCGTTCCGACTGTGTAAGCACGGTCTCACCGTGCTTATTCAGGCGGATCATGGGGTTTTTCCCTTGTAACACCATGTACCATACTGTGTCCGGTCGGACATAAGATGGTACATATGAAAAATGAAGTAAGAAGGACACTTTTTCTCACTATATATTGATTGCGGTGAGTAAGAAAGTAAGTGCAAGGTTACATGAGCAAGGTGCCACCTTTCACGCATCCCATCTGCGTTCAATTTTTGTCAGCGGGTGCTCGGAGCAATCATGGGGGTGCGCGGGACAAATATAACGACCATACAAGACGAGTCCATTATTTACATACTTCCAATCTTGTTTGGGGATGAGAGATTCGAGATCTTTAGAAATCTTTTTGAGATCGTCGTGTTTGGTGAGTCTGAAACGTTTAGCAAAACGCTTTACATGCGTGTCCGTCGGGATACCTTCATAAATGTTGAATAGCTCGCCCAAAACAACATGCGCAGTCTTGTATGCAACCCCTCGAAGCATTACCAATTCTTTTTCAGTCTTTGGCACTTTACCACCACACTGTTCCAAAATTATCTGCGCTGTCTCGCGCACGTGCCGTGCCTTGTTTCTAAAAAAAGTGATAGAAGAAATTTCTTTTTCAAATGTCTTTGGATCTGCGTCAGCAAAGTCTTTTACCGTTTTGTACTTCTGAAAGAGCGTGGCCGTGGTTTTATTCACTGCTTTGTCAGTACATTGCGCCGAAAGCATGACTGCAACCAAAAATTGAAACGGTGTTTTGTAATGCAGCTCACTTTTTGGTACCGGGTATGTTTTTTTGAGATACGCGACAATATCTCTGGCCCTACTTTCGCTCTGGCTATACTGCATTGTCGAGACGGTGTGGTTCCGGGGCAGGTCCAGTGCCCCAATCAAGTGTATACCCCATAGCTGAGAGCTGGGAAAACACATCGTTTATGCCCTTGACACTACGTGTCAGCTCTTCGTGTGATTTACTTTCGGAAAGATTTGTGTGGGCAGATGGAAGAACATCAAATTCTAATTGATGTACAAAGAGGGCGAGATACCGTGCGTTATCTTTCCGATCAGTGGACCAGAGCTCTTTTTGATGTAATTTCAGTTGCGCAAGCACGTTTTGCGCTTGCTCGATTCTTGTGCGCAACAACTTGCGCACAGATTCAGGAGTCTTGAAGTCAGATATTTTTCTCATTTCACCGCCTCCGTCCATACACTATTTCAAAAGAAATACTGCACGAGCTGTCACCATCACCTCTTTTTGTATTGTCTGGGTGTCATATGACCCGTAGTCAGACACTTCGATAGAATTCGGTGACAAGACTTGCACCACGCCGCCCGAGGACGATTTAAGCGGACCAACTTTCTGTCCTGTTGAGGCAGCGATACTTTCTGCGCGCTTCTTTGCATCTTCTATTGCCTTACCAATGAGAGAAATACGAAGCTCAGGAAGCGTCGTCACATAGTACTCTGGAGTACCTGCCGAAAGAAGCACTCCTTGCTGTGCGAGTCCGCCAATATTCTTAGCGAGCTTCTCGATGAGACGAACATCTTTGGATTGCACGGTAATCTGCTGTCGAACAGAGAATCTGCGCGGCGCATTGTTATCGGACGAATAGTCTTGATCAACTGAAACGGGGCTCATGATGATATCTTTTTCATCGATTTTTGCCGCTTTAAAAAAGCCCACAACCGTATTTGTATCTCGCGTCACACGTGCCTGAGTATCGGGAACGTCTGCCTCATATGCAGTACGCGTTACCGAAACTGTCCATTTGGCGGAATCTGCTTCAGCTGATTGCTTTGCTGATCCGGTAACTGACAACGTGTTATCGAGCGCACGAACGTTGTACAACGTCATTGAGCCGATAAACGCCGCGACTACAAAGCAAATACCGAGCGTAAGACCTGCACGTACCATCTCCGCTGCAAAAAAATTCTTCATAACAGTTACTTAGTATTGAATAATAAGGGGCATCGAAACCGAATCTTCATTCTCCGGCAACCCAGAAGGATTATCTTTCATGAGTATCAGCATCGCCGGACCCTGGTAGGTGGAAGTTCCCAAATCAATAGTCGCGGAAAAAGGTATTTGCTTGTCCGTCATCCAGTCGCCTTCCAGTTGAGCTACCGCCGTTGCGATAACTTCCTGTGCGCTACTGCGCACTTGCACCGGAAAACTACCTTCAAATGACCAGTATCCTGGCGCTACACCCGATACTACAAATGTCTTACTAACCGATGACGAAGCCGCGGGAGAAACAATACTCACAAGCGTACCGCGTGTTTGCGGCATCTCCGAAACAGGAGTAGCAGGAGAGAGCGGAGCTTCATAATGATACGGAGATAAAAGTCCTTTCTGAAACAGTACCGCTCCTACCCCGAGGACAGTAACACCTGCTAATACCAAGAACATAAAACGTGATTGCATATACTATAGTATGAGGCATGGTGCGTTAGTTGACAAATAGTAACAATTGTTATATCATACCGGCATTATGGCAGATTCTCATAGCAACTCACACGAAAGCGCTCTCGGCACTATTCTTGCAGTAGCCGGATTTTTAATTGTTGCTGCAATCGCGGTGTGGGGTTTTGCACATATGCTCGTAGTAGCAAAAGACTCGCTCATCCCCCTCTTTAGCGTCAAAACTGAAACCATTCGGATCATGAAACCCGACGAGACAACATCGGGCGAGCCATTCGTCTTGAACTGGGTGCACCAACCCCAAGTTGCAGGCTCATACTCGTTTCTCTATTTATGCGTACCTGGCGTTCATTTTGAAACCGCAAACGCAGAAGGCGAGATAGTGAGTGTCCCGTGCGGCGCTGCATTTACCGCTTCAAGCTCGAAATCAATCACCCTCATTCCTTCTCTTGCTGGCGGAAAGACAGCTTCAGTACCCATCTCCGTTGTCTTCAAGCCGACTATTGGAGCGCAGGCAGTCGGTACGCTCGCACAAAGCTTGCGCGCCGAAGGTAGCGCTTCGCTTGTTCTGAAACCGAGTACTGTTGGTGTTGCTAAAAAGCCAGGAACGTATACAAAACCCGTTGCTGTTTCCACAAAGTCAGAAAACAAACCGGCAAAAACACGCGCCTCACAAGCAGGTCCTGCCGATCTTTCAGTCCGCATCCTCTCGGTCGGAGTCATTGACCGCATGAGCGGCATATTTGTAGAGCGACCTCCATATTCTCCTGAAGAAATTGTCGTGGTTCGCTTTGAGATTAAAAATAACGGCGGATCAACAAGTGGCCGCTATCACTTCCGTGCGGTACTGCCGACTGAAACCGGCTATGTATACAAGTCATCCTCACAATCGCCGCTCTCACCTGGTTCATATATGGTTAATACTTTGCAATTCGACCGTGCAATCGGCGGCATCATTTCGGTAACCGTGCTGCCATATGGTTCGGACGCTCGTACCGGAAACAATACTGCTTCGATGGCGTTTTAAGTTACAATTTCACCGTCGTCGCGGGAACCACTACGGCGCGCACCGTATCAAGCACTGTTTTTTCCGTTGCCACAAAGCACAACGTGTATGTTTCCTTGCCTCCTGAAACAGCCACAGTGTAGTGCAGCGGGCCTACGGGCTCCAGCTCTGAAGTCTCGGGGTTCTGTACGCCCACAAATGAGCCCGACATGCGCCCTTTACGTTCAATGATAGCGTCTACAGACGTGCGATTAAGGTGCCGCGGTAGCATAAAAACATACGAGTTCAAAAGTTCTCGGCGTTTTTCCTCGGAAGAGGCGGTTTTGCTCGCGGGCACGCCGTTTGGAAACAGTAGTGCGAGAAGCGATTCGGTTACCTTCACTAGGGGTGAGTGCGCCATATACCTTTCTCCGTTATTGAGCGTACCGTGAATCGCTCCCACATGACCTGCATACGATGCAGTATCGCAATAACGTGGTAAGCGCTCCATTGCAATACCACGCTTCTCCACCTCTTCAGGAGAAAGAGTGCGTGTTGCAACGTCCCCGGCACTTATTTTGTATCCGTCGGTCAAGATAGTATGCCGCGCATTTATCTCCTCGCAGTTGCCATCAACTACTGCATAAAAACCATTATGTTCTACTGCGTTACTTGTTCCGTTTCGTCGCACAAAGACGCCATAAGGAGCTTTCCGTGACACAAAACGAGTAAGGGCTGGATACCCTCCTCGGGTCTGTTCCTCATTGAGCGCGTCGGCAAGACGTTGCATATCATCAAAACAGTTCAGGACAATTTCAGCACTGAGATTTTTTCGCTCAAACTCTTTGGTACGCGCACCGTTCGCTGAAAAATTCTGTTGAAACAGTGCGACAAGTTTTGCTGCCTGCTCGTTTGAGATGAACTCACGCGCTGCGGCGGCGTTAGGCAGCGCCGCCGCAGCGCCCATTGCACCAAGTCCAAAAAGGACATGTCGTCTATTTGGTCCCCTCCTCTCCGGACCATCAATCCCCATACTAAATATCAAGATTCGCCTCTTTTGCGTGTGATTGGATGAATGATTTGCGTGCCGGGACATCGGTACCCATGAGCATATCAAACACAACATCAGCATCTTGTGCGTCTTCGATTCGCACCTGCTTCAACATGCGGCGCGCAGGGTCCATCGTCGTCTCCCACAATTCTTCTGCGTTCATTTCACCTAAACCTTTGTAGCGTTGCACCGAGAGTTTCGGAGCTTTTTTGGTCTCCTCACTCTCTCCCACCTCTTCTTCAGGCACTTCTTCTGATTCAGTTTGGATAGGAACATCTTTCCCTGTAATTTTTATGCGCTCCGCATCGGTGAATGCATAAAAGACTTCTTTACCTTTCTTTATTTTATAGAGCGGCGGTTGCGCGATATAAAGAAACCCACCATCAACCACCGGACGAAAGTGGCGATACAAAAGCGTAAGAAGCAGCGTGCGAATGTGAGCACCATCAACGTCGGCATCGGTTGCAATGATGATTTTATGGTACCGCAGTTTCGTAATGTCGAATACGTCGCCAATTGCCGTGCCGAGAGCAATGACGAGATTTTTGATCTGTTCAGACGCGAGCATCTTGTCGATGCGAGCTCGTTCGATATTCAAAATCTTTCCACGCAGCGGAAGAATTGCCTGTGTACGGCGGTCGCGACCCGTTTTTGCGGTGCCGCCAGCAGAATCTCCCTCGACAATAAAAAGCTCCCCTTCTTCTGCATGTTTCGTTTGGCAGTCAGCTAACTTACCAGGAAGTGACAGTCCGTCGAGCGCACCTTTGCGCAAGATACTGTCTTTTGCTGCCTTTGCCGCTTTGCGCGCTTTCATTGCGAGTGCTGCTTTACCAATTATTGCGCGGGCCTCATCAGGATGTTCCTCGAGGAATGCCGCAAACGCTTCACCAAATACTGCCTCGGTTGCACCACGCGCCTCGACTGAGCCAAGCTTGCCCTTGGTCTGACCCTCAAATTGAATTTCACGCAATTTTACCGATACAACTGCAGTGAGTCCTTCAAGAACGTCATCGCCCGTAAACGAATCGCTTTCTTTCCCACCGCCATTTTTCTGATTGAGAGTACGCGTAAGCGCTGTTTTGAAACCGGTTACGTGCGTACCACCTTCTGCATTATAGATATTGTTTGCAAATGCACTGATGCGGGATGACATGTCATCGACATACTGAAGCGAGACTTCTACCTGCACGCTATCTTTTTCTTTCTCAACATAGAAAATGCTTTTGTGGATTGGCTCGAGATGTTTGTTTTGAAACGCAACCAAGGATGCAAGACCGCCTTCAAAATAGAAACTCATCGAGGGCGCATCGACACCGAGCTCTCGCATATAAAATACACCGACATCATCGACCTCTTTTGCATCACGAAAGTCGATTATTGAAATACGCAGACCCCGAACGAGATATGCTTGCTGGCGCAAATGCGAGACGATCGTGTCAAAGTTGAACGTGCGATCAGGGAAGATTTCTGGATCAGGCAAAAAGGTAATAATAGTGCCATGCGCTTTTGAGGCGGCGATTTTTTTCGTTTTTCCCACCGGCTTACCGCCGTTTTTATACTCCTGCTCAAACTTGCCACCATCGCGATGAATTTCAGCGCGCACTTTACTTGAGAGTGCATTTACTACCGAGACACCAACACCGTGAAGACCGCCGGAGACTTTGTACCCTTCTCCCCCAAATTTACCTCCCGCGTGGAGAACGGTCATAACCGTTTCAAGAGTGGAGACTTTAGTTTTAGGATGGATTTCTACCGGGATACCACGACCATTATCGGCAACGCGGATAGAACCGTCAGGTAAGAGACATACTTCAATATCATTACAGTGTCCTCCCATCGCCTCATCGCGTGAGTTGTCAAAGACTTCCCAAATAAGATGATGAAGGCCTGAAAGACCAGTCGTACCGATGTACATGCCCGGGCGGCGACGAACCGCCTCGAGACCTTCGAGTACGGTAATCTGCTCAGCTCCGTACGAGCTCGAACTCGTTTTAGTTGGTTTTGAGGGGGGTGATTTCTTTTCGGCCATACGTAGGGGGTAGTATATCAAAAGACCCTGCCAAAGGAAAACGGCGCCCGGGTCGCAAAACCCAGGCGCCGCTGTCAGGCGATTGCTCTCAAAAGGGCATCTTCGGCATCGCCGATAACGGAGAGCAAGCTGCCTGTCTGACTCCTCACCATTGCGAGAAGATGAGTGTTTGTCGCCTGCCAGGCAGGTGTTGCTTGTGCAAGCACGGCCCGACCACTGTCGGTGATGTGCAGTCCTCTGCCGCGCCGCCCCGCGGGTGGATCCATGCTTATCAAATTGGAGCTGACGAGACGCTTGAGATTGCGACTCAGGGTCGATTTCTCAATGTGATACGCTTTGCCAATATGCACCGCGCACGGTGTGCAGTCTGGATATTCGGCAATATGCTTGAGGATTACGAATTGCTGAATCGTGATCCGAAACGGTCGCAGCCCCTGATTGAATTTTGCCGTCACCATTCGGTGTAGTCGTGCGCATTTGACATGGAGACACTCTGTCATGACCAACCTCCGTGCGTGGTCGTTGCAACTAGGTTGAACTTTAGACTGAACGAGTCATGAGGTCAACGCACCTCCCATCCCCTTGCTTTTACAGCGTCATACACCTTTTGCATTTCGGCGTTTACTTCCTCATCGGTGAGAGTCTTTTCGAATGATTGAAATACAAAACGATAGAGCTCAGAAACTCTCCCCTCTTTTTCAAATCGATCTAAACGTGCAAAGTATTGCACCAAAGAATTATCAGGGGCATTTCGGATGACACTCTCTGCATCAGATTGCGGGCTCACCCACAGAGAAATATCACGAACGACATACGGATATTTAGAGAAATGCTGAAAATGCTCCGTGGTGGTGAATTGCTGCTCAGGGTAAGCATCTGCGTGTTCTGGAAGTGACTTCACAAATTGCTCTAGCTCAACGCGGTACTCATCTTCAGTCTTTTGCTTTTTTACTTTTTCGACGGCGATGTCATACGTCATTTCTTCTTGCTCCTTGCGCCACACCGTACCAATTTCAAATAGTTTTACTTGCGATAAACCGAGCAATTCTTTGTTGCGAATGTTGCGCTCGAGCGCTTCTTTGAGTCCCTCTTTGAGGGTATCGCGCAAATACGGACGTACGCCGTCCACTTTATTGAGAACGACCCGTTCGCCCTTGTCTGCAAATACACTCGTAAAGACTTCAGTAAAACCCTGCCCAATAAGAAACGCGCGAATCTGCTCATTACGTGCATAGCGGTCATTCAAAATCACGGTTCGATTTAAATCAGGCAATTCAACGGGAGTAATCGTTTCGTACCCAATGATTCGGCCTACTTCTTCGATCAAATCTTCTGGAATAGTGAGGTCAATTCTCTCCGGCGGGATATGCACAGTCCATTTCCTATTTTTTTCAGTAACTGAAAATAGCAGTCGTGAAAACACATCTGAAACTTGCGCCACACTCAGAGTCACGCCAAGCACTTTGTTTATGTGCTCAAGCGTAACTGAAACAGAAGTTTTTTGCTGTAGTTCAGGATAGTTATCAGCAATACCCACAAATTCACCGCCCGCTAATTCAAGAATGAGCGCGATTGCATCTGCCATACTCCAAAGCGTCATCTCTGGAGAAATAACTTGTTCGAATCTCTGCGATGCGTCAGTACGCAGATTGAGCGCGCGAGAAGTCTTGCGAACCGAGGGACCATCGAAATTTGCACATTCGATAATGATATCTTTGGTACTTTCAGTAATTGCAGCAGGCTTACCTCCTTTGACTCCTGCAATACCGACTGCGACGTCAGCATTCTTGTCAGATACCACCATGTTTGTGGACGACAGTTTGTACTCTTTATCATCGAGTGCGAGCATCATTTCACCATCGCGTGCAGCGCGAACTTCAAACGCATAGGTACCATTACTCTCTTTCAGTTGACCTGCATCAAAGGCGTGGAGCGGTTGTCCGATGTTGAACATTACATAGTTCGTAACATCGACAACGTTGTTGATAGAGCGCTGCCCCTGTTTTTCAAGCGCATCTTTGAGCCATGCAGGAGAAGGAGCGACATTTACATTCTTTATGTATCCCGCAACGAAACGGTGGCATTGTGGTGTCGAAAGTGTAATAGAAATAGCATCAGTCTTTTTCGCAAGGTCAAATTCTGGACGAGCCTTGAGTGGTATCTGCAAAATCGCAGAAATTTCTTTCGCGATACCGCGATATGACAAACAGTCATGTCCGCGGTTTGGTGTCACTTTAACATCTAAGACATCATCCTCAACCCCGTCAATTTCAAATGCGTGAAAGGTGAGCGCCGTTGAAAGCTCTTCTACGGGTGGAAGTTCTTTTTCAAACCATGTTTGGAGCCACAAGCGAGAGATTTTCATACTTAGAATTGGTTGATGAACCGCAGATCCGCTGAATGCATAAGTCGCACATCATCAATTCCCCATCGCAGCATCGCAAGACGGTCGAGACCCATACCAAATGCAAAACCTTGATACTGCTTCGGATCAACTCCCGCATTTTGCAAAACAGTAGGATGAATCATACCTGCACCCATCATTTCAATCCATTTGTCGCGTAATTTCTCAGGGACATTCTTACCAACCAATCGCATGTCTACTTCGACACCAGGCTCAACAAACGGAAAGAAACTCGGGCGAAAACGCACTTCGACTTTCGCGCCATGAAAGAGTTCGCGAAAAAAGCGCTCGAGCGTACCTTTTAAATGCGCGAGTGTGACATCCTCTCCTACTGCCAATCCTTCAAGCTGAAAAAATTCCGCTTCATGGGTCATGTCAGTTGCTTCGTTACGAAACACTTTACCCGGCACAATGACACGGTACGGTGGCTTTATTCCTTGTTTCACCTGCCCTTCCATGTATCGCAATTGCACCGGAGAAGTATGCGTACGCAATACATGTCCGGCTAAAACATCCTCTCCTTGAGGGTGTTCGCCCGACACTTCACTGTGTGAAGTGTTTAGGGCATCGTCTTTAATAAAAAAGGTGTCCTGCATATCACGCGCTGGATGATTCTTGGGGACATTCAGTGCATCGAAATTGTGCCATTCGTCTTCGAGAAGCGGACCTTCGGCAAAGGCAAACCCCATGCGACCAAAAATATCAACCGCGGCGCGGATGAGGTGTGATATCGGGTGCACATGACCTTGCGGCATTGTCGGAATTGTACTTGAATTTAGTAGCGATTGCACTATAGGGAGACTTCTTGGCGGACAAACTTGTTCACCGTACCTATCTTTTTTTTGCTTTTCGTGGTATAATTATTTGCGATGTCATTCGACATTGTTGTGTACATAGCTCTCTTTTTGGCCCTCTATTTCGAGGTTTTTTTGCTTATTTCATTTATCGACTCTCGCCGGTCAACTGCGACCCCTCTGCCGGACTCAAAACTACCAACAGTAACCATTGTCGTTCCATGCTTTAACGAAGAACCCGGTATTGCACGCTCTATTGCGTCGCTCCTTGCACTTGACTATCCAAAAGATAAATTGTCGATAACAATTGTTGATGATGGTTCAACCGATAATACCTATGAAATCGCGCGCGCATATACGTTTGATCCGCGCGTTACGCTCATAAAAAAGAAAAACGGTGGTAAGCACACCGCACTCAATCTCGTGTTGAGCAACACAAAAAGCGAATTCATTGGCTGTCTCGATGCAGATTCGACAGTACAGAGCGATGCACTCCGTCACATCATTACCGGATTTACCGATGCGGATGTTGCAGCAGTCACACCGGGGATTATCGTTCGTGAACCTAGATCAACGCTGCAGCACATCCAAAACGTTGAATACCGCCTCTCCATTTTTCACCGTTTTGCACTCGCCGCAATCGGGTCAGTCTTTATCACGCCGGGTCCCTTTTCGTTCTTACGCGTGAGCGCAGTACGCGCTGTCGGCGGGTGGAAGCACGCACACTCGACCGAAGATATGGAAATGGGTATGCGACTCCAGGAGCATGGGTATCGTATTGTGAACGTGCCGCTCGCCCGCGTCGAAACAACAACACCAGCAACACTACGCACGCTTATAAGACAACGCGTTCGTTGGACATACGGGTTTCTTCGCAACGCGCTTGATTATCGTCACATGTTTGGCAATCCTACCTATGGTAACTTAGGACTTATCGTCTTACCAACGGCGGTTATTTCTATCTTTTCTGCGATTTTGCTTGCAACTCACGTACTGTGGGGCCTCGGGAATGCACTCCAGCATATACTGGTACGCTTTTCAATCCTCGGGTTCCACGCGCCCGTCGCCCCCTCACTCTTTTACGTCAATACGAGTGTCATCTTGCTCTTGTCGCTCGCGTCGCTTGCATCTGCAATTACGCTCATCGTGATCGGCTCCCGACTCTCAGGTCATCGCTATCCACCGCTCTCTACGCCGGTATTCCTTGTGCTCTATGGCTTTATTGTGCCATTATGGCTCACAATTGCCGTCGTTCGCGCTGCACTTAATACCGGCGTGAAATGGCGATGATCTTTATGCGTACCCCAAAAACAACCACCTATCTGACTGCATTTGCAATTACCGCGCTTGTATTTGCAACTGCATTTTACATTTCAAACTATTTTAATAGTAAGCGAGTAGTTAATGTACGTACAACGCAGGATCAAATCGCGATTGATATTCTTTCTCTCGAAACACAGTTTGATTTGCTTGCTGAACACTCATGCAAAGACATCGCTGAAAATTCTGTTCTCTCGCGCGAGCTTCAGCCACTTGGTGAACGGCTCTCCTATCTTGAAAATAATCGCGGCGCGAACGACGAAGAGCTCTTGCGCCTCAAACGCTACTACTCGCTGCTTGAAATTAAAGACATTTTGCTGATTCAAAAAGTGGCGGCAAAGTGCAAATTGAAACCAGTCGTAATTCTCTATTTCTATTCAAACACGGGAGATTGCAAAGACTGTGAGCGTCAGGGGTATGTACTCACGGCGCTTGCTGAAAAATATCCAACACTGCGCGTCTATTCATTTGACTATAACCTCGACCTCTCCGCACTTAAAACACTTACTGCTATCCACGATCTCGACGGCGAGCTACCAGCACTCGTCATTCAAGGTACGCCGTACTATGGCTTCAAGAGTATCGAGGATATGGAAAAAATCGCCCCCGCCCTCAAAAAACTCCCAAGCTCGACGAGTACGAAAGAAAAACAGTAACTTTAATTTCTGAGAGCCGGGACCCGGACTTGAACCGGGGACCTTCTCTTTACAAAAGAGTTGCTCTACCAACTGAGCTATCCCGGCTAAAACGTTTTGTAAAAAACGTTCGCCCGAACTTTTGCTGTGCAAAAGTTTTAGGGCATTGCAATTGTGCCTTCATTCCTCACTTTTTTCAAGCTCTTGCGCCGATCTTTTGCCGACACCATTTGATACTTCTTTCAAAAACCGCGAGCGTGTCTCACGGCGCTCAAAACCATGGCGGTGCGAGACGCGGTCTGCAAGGCGGTGCGCCCATTGCTCTGCCGCATTAAAACCGCGCGCACTCGCGAGAGCAGCACGATGTATGAAATAACGGCAGATTAAGTTACCCTTGGGCGGCCACGTTACCATTTCTTGCTCGAGACTGATTGCAGCATGCTTGAGCGCGCGCGCATAGTCATCAGCCTGCGCCCGATATGGCGCCCAGAGCACCAAGCCGCGCGCAACTTCATAGCGTTTGAGTGAGAACAACGAGACGATACCGACAAGAGAGAAGAAGAATGTTCCAACGGCGAAAGCCACCATACGTTATTTCACCGACAGGCGCTCAAAGCGAGTGATGACCGTCTTTTCCCCAAACTTTTGCACCGCATTGTCGAGCAGCCCCTGGATAGTGACGGCAGGATCTTTTACGAACGGTTGGTCGAGAAGCACCTTGTCTTTCAAATAACTATCAATCTTGCCCTGAAGCGCAACTTCACGCTTTCCTTCGGGAATATTCGCAACTTCACCCATAAAGACCTCTTTTGCCGCCTTTGTGTCTTCATCACGCACCTGATCTCGGTTCAAAAACTGCGGCGCCATCGCAGCAACGTGCATTGCGATATCTTTTGCTAGTTTCATGAACTCTTCATTTTTTGAGACAAAATCGGTCTCACAAGAAAGAACAACGGCGCCTACAACCTGACCGCCAGCATGGACATAGGCAGCTGCAGTACCAGCTCCCAACTCTCGATCTGCTTTTTTTGCTGATGCCTGCGCAGAAATTTTACGCAAGATAACTTTCGCTTTTTCAACATCGCCTCCCGCTTCTTCGAGCGCTTTTTTGCACTGCATGACTGATACTTTCGTTTCGTCACGAAGAGCTTTGATAACATCGGTTGTGATTTCTGCCATATAAAGAACACTATAAATGATAAAAGGAAAACGACAATTTACACGCGGTGGAAAAGTGCACGCTTACGCTGCCTTTTTACCGGCTAAAAACGCATCGACGATGATGCCGATAACATAGGCAATACTCTTACTTGTTGCATCATTACCGGGAACCGGATACTGAAGCATAGAAAAATCACAGTCGGAAGAAGCGAGAGCCACAACAGGAATGCCAAGCTGATTTGCTTCACGCACTGCCGTGTGCTCATGGCGCGGGTCAATCACGAAGAGCGCCATAGGCTTTTCTTTCATCGAAATAAGACCACCGAAGCGTGCAAGAAGTTCGTCGATTTCACGGTCAATCATGAGGCGTTCACGCTTCGTGTACTTGATGAGTTCGCCTTTCTCGCGTTCGTCCATGAGTTTTACAAGACGATCAATACGACCTCGAATGTTTTTAAAGTTGGTCAGCGTTCCTCCTACCCAGCGCCCTGCAACATACGGCATAGCTACTTTTTCAGCAGCGCGCTTCAGTGCAACCTGAACTTCCGCCTTGCCTCCAACAAAAAGCACCTGGCGACCGGTAGATGCGGTTGCTTTTACAAATTCAATAGCTTTTTCAAGGAGTTTTGTCGAATTTTCTACATTAAAAATATCAGTACGATCTTTCGTGCCTAAAAGAAATTTTTGCGCGGTCGGATGGCGGCGCGTACGCGAATAACCGATGTGCGAACCGGCGTCGGTAAGTGCAGTTGTTTGAATTGATGACATGCCGCAAGAGTGTAGCAAATAGGCGGAAAAAGTGCAAATCGAATCAAACAATGTTATACTGTCGTTCACGCTTTTCTATGCGCCCCCTACCCTATGACAGAACAACCTGGACACATCGAACGCCCGCCTATTGTGGTTGTCATGGGACATGTCGATCATGGTAAATCGACGCTTTTAGACTATATTCGAAAAACAAACACTGTCGCCAAAGAGGCAGGTGGCATCACGCAGCATGTTGCCGCATACGAAGTTGAACATGAAAAAGATGGTGTCAAAAAGCGCATTACCTTTATCGACACTCCGGGACACGCCGCCTTTCAGGCAATTCGCGCACGCGGAGCAAACGCAGCCGACATCGCCATCTTGGTAGTCGCGGCAGATGACGGAGTAAAAGCACAAACGCTTGAAGCGCTCGAGAGTATCAAACAATCGGGCATTCCGTTTGTTGTCGCAATCAACAAAATCGATAAGCCAAATGCCGATGTCATGCGCACTCAAAACTCTCTTGCCGAACACGGTGTCTATCTCGAAAAGCTTGGTGGAGACATTTCATGGGCTGCAATTTCTGCGAAAAGTGGTGCGGGGGTAGACGAACTGCTAAACCTCATTCTTATTGTCGCTGAGCTTGAAGAGTTACGGGCTGATCCAAAGGCGCTCGCGAGTGGCTATGTAATCGAGGCGCATCGCGACCCAAAACGCGGGCTCGCCGCAACACTCATTATTACCAATGGCACACTTCTGACCGGTATGGCGATTTGCGCTGGGAGCGGCGTTGCACCGGTGCGGCTGATGGAAAATCATGCGGGCAAAACGCTCAAATCTGCGAGCTTTTCTACTCCGGTTACCATTGTTGGATTTGATGAAATGCCTAATGTTGGTTCAACGTTTGTTTCATTTGAGAGTAAAAAAGAAGCTGAAGCAACTGCTGCAGAAGAAAAGGCAAAGGCAACCGTGCCTGTGTTTGCTCAAAACGCTGAGGGTAGATTTCTCTTCCCTGTCGTCGTTCGCGCTGACGCAAGCGGCACTCTGGAGGCAATTCGACTCGAACTGGGCAAGCTCGGCGATGAGCACATGGGAGTGACGGTGGTACAAGAAGGGGTCGGTACTATAACGGAAAGCGATGTGAAGACTGCGGTTGCCACAAAGAGTCCTAATCCATTTGTTATTGGTTTTAATGCCTCAACCGATACCATGGCGCATGTTTTAGCGCAGCGTGACGGTGTTCGCATTGAGACCTTTTCAATTATTTATAAAATGACTGAGCGTGTTGAAGAACTGATGCGTAAGTCAGCACCGAAGCGAACTATCGAAACTATTCTTGGCAAAGCACGTGTCTTGAAACTCTTTTCCGAGAAGCGAAACGTGCATTTAATAGGGTGTTCTGTTCTTGAGGGGTATTTTTCTGCAGGAAAGACAGTTCGTGCGGTGCGACGCGGTGAAATCTTAGGCGAAGGAACCGTACTCAACATGCAGAGCAATCGGCAAAACGTCAGCAAAGTAGAATCAGGGGCAGAGTGCGGTATCGAAGTCGAGATTGAAGCGGAACTTGCAAGTGGCGATATCCTCGAACATGTTGAACGAAAAACTATATGAACCACCGACGTATCCAAATAGCTGAAGCCCTTGCCCACTATGCGGCAGAGTTTTTTGTGCGCGAATCAAACGGAACGTCGCTCATCACGGTGACACGAGCAGATGTTTCTCCCGATCTCAAAAACTCGACAATTTATATTTCAGTGATGCCAGAGTCAGCAGAACAAGATGCGCTTGCATTTGCAAAACGCAATCGCACCGAGCTCAAAGCCTTTATTCACAAAGCTGGCATCGGTCGCCCACCGTTTATCGAGGTGGTTATCGACTATGGCGAGAAAAATCGTCAGGCGGTTGATGAGGGGTTGAGGGGGAAATAGTACTCAGTAAAATCCTGAGCCATTCTAAATAACTGACGATAGATCCGTCGAGTGGTTGTTCTCCCACTTCCTCACGACCTCCAATACCTCCGGCTCCAGTGATTTCAAGTGAACGATGTTCATATACTCATTAAACGCTGCGACAACATTGTGAGTATCGTTATGCGTCTCATAGTAATTACTGGACACGTTGGACTTCGGTATAGCAAATACAATGCGGCGTATCCCTGCCCAATACGCAACACTGGTACACATGAGACACGGCTCAAGACCCACATACAAGATTGCGCCTTTCTGGACGCCACTTTTTTGAAACGCTGTTGACACAGCTTTAGAGTCCGCATGAAAAAGTCCAGGGTACGGCGAACTGATTTCGGACGAGATCACTTCTCCATCTTTTACAACCACTGCCCCCGCGGGAAAGTTCCTGCCGTTCATAGATTTTTTTTGAGTTCTCTATCGCCATTCGCAAAAACGGCTCATCGTTTTCCATACTCTATATTTTACACTACAAACAAAAAACTTTTCTGTGCTGAGAGTGGCTCGGTCATGTGCTTAAAAAAATCGCCACGTTTTTCTTTTTTTGTCTGTGCCGAAGGAGCTCGACCAAGAGCTCGTATGTTCGCCGTCGCAAACATACTCCTCTCGGTCCTGTTCGGACATCCCCGTCTGCTGACGGGTCCTCAGTCCTCACTTACGAGCCCTACTCGCGGCAAAAACATACACAAAACCGAGGCACTGCCTCGGTTTTGGATGTTTTAGTGCCGGGAGTGGGACTCGAACCCACACGCCAGTGTTACCCAGCAAGACATTTTAAGTGTCTGATGTCTACCATTCCATCATCCCGGCAAATATTCACTCACTATCAAGATTCTAAACAATCTAACCTCAAAGCTCGTTGACCGCCACCATCTCGACACACGACGGAAAATTGCTTTATTTATGATTGTAATCCCATTTTATGTTAGAGTACACCTCACGACCCGGTGGTGAAGTTAGTTAACACGGGAGTCTGCAAAACTCTTATGCGCCGGTGCAATTCCGGCCCGGGTCTCACGTAGATTGTGAATATATGGGGTTGTAGTATCCTGCTTTCAGGCGCATACGAGCGCAGAACAGAAGGAGGTACCAATGAATAGACAAATTCGCCTTTTTTCAGGAAATGCCAGCAACCACTTAGTACCACGCATTGCTGAGCTCCTGAGCATTGACCCTTCGCCGGCAATTGTTGGGAGGTTCAACGATGGAGAAGTTCGAATCGAGTTGCAAGCTGATGTGCGAGGAGCTGATGTTTTTATCATCAACTCAACACCGCCGCCAGCTGAAAACTTTTTCGAAATGATGCTGCTTGGAAAAGCAGCGCGCATGGCATCAGCGGGGCGTGTGACCTTGGTTATTCCATACCTTGGTTACAATCGCCAAGACAGAAAAGACAGACCCCGCGTACCAGTTGCGGCAAAAGCTGCCATTGAGACCCTGAAACTCACCGGGGCTGACCGCGCGCTATTGCTGGACCTACACTCTGAAGCGACAGCGGCGCACTTTGAGCCCATGGTAACAGATCATCTGTATAGTTCGCATGCCGCTGTTCCGTATCTTCACAGAGTGCTCAACAAGTCATTCGTTGTGGCATCTCCTGATAAAGGAGGGACAGCGAGAGCGCTACAATATGCACAGTATCTCGGTCAAGATGACTGTGTGATTTTCTCAAAGCGGCGCGTCGCACCGGGCATGGTCGACAAGCGTATTCAAATCATTGGTAGTGTCAAAAACAAAGACGTTCTCTTTGTTGACGACATGATAGATACCGGTGGCACCATGATTGCCGATGCAGAGGCAGCAAAAAAAGCGGGAGCAAAACGCATCTTTGCGTATGCAACACATGGAATACTCTCAGGTAACGCGCTCGACAACCTGAGCAAAAGCGCATTTACTCAAGTATTTCTTACCGACACTGTTTTGACTCCCGAAAAGCTCTCGGGTAAAAACGGAAAGTTTGTACTGATATCTGTCGCGCCACTTCTGGCGCAAGCAATTCGACGGATTCACCAAGACGAGTCACTGTCATCTCTCATTTTGAAAACAAAATGAGTGAGGGCGCCCTTGGGGCGCCCTCACTTTTTTTCTAAATCAAATATTCTAAGGTTTCCAATACGCTTTTTTTGTGTACAATGCACCAGTATCCGCCCATAGCTCAGTTGGTAGAGCAGCTCGCTCTTAACGAGACGGTCCTAGGTTCGAATCCTAGTGGGCGGACAATGTACACAACAACCTGCCCTACGGCAGGTTTTCTGACATTGTCCGAGGCGGAGCGTTGTTTTGAACAGCAATGCAAAACCGCGAGCCGTGCCCAGTCTGGCATTTTTTGTGACGACAAAAAATGAACAGATTGGGGACTTGAAAGAAAAACAGTCCCTGCGGAATGTTTTTTGTTACAAGTCCGAGCCGGAGCCATGTTTTTCCAGTAGGAAAAACGGGCGAGGCGTGGGGAAACTAAATATTTTTGCGACGGGAAAAATATTACAGCTTACCGACTGAAAGACAAACAGTCCCTACGACAAGAAAAAAAGTTATGGTACAGTACGCGCACACTGGGCGAGTGGCGAAATAGAAGACGCGTTAGCCTTAGGAGCTAATGTCGGAAGACGTGGAGGTGCAAGTCCTCTCTCGCCCACAATCTTTCCTACCGAATCCGCTCGAGACTCGGGATTTGAGACGCGTCGATGTTCGGGTTTCGCGGATTACCCAAATTAAGACCAAGAGAGTTATCGATGAGCGCGATGATGCCCCATATACTGCTCATGATGACCATACCGAGAAGTCCCCATTTCATATGTTCTTTTCCTTCTTCGCTTACCTTCCCATCTTTCATTTTCCATAAAAATTCAACGATACCTAACACAAAAAAGAAGAACCCAAGTGAAAACATGAGCATCAAAATCGGATCTATGACGTATGTGATTGCCGCATCTCGAATAGCTTGCGCTCCTTGAACCATGAGGCAATCCTATCGTACCAACACAAAAAAGCTAGGTCATCCTGGCGTTTTTGTTGAAAACCTGAAGAGTTAGTTAAGTGTAGGCGTGCTGTTTACTGGAGCACCTGTTGGGAACGTAATGTTTTGGCGACCATTGACACCAAGAGTGAATTGAAGAAGAGCAACTAACCCCCAAATAGATACCATCACGAATATAACCACAACGCCATTCACCATGATCTTGATGGCGTTCTGTTTCTCCTCACCCGCATTCGACCATAGATACTTTACTAATCCGTAAAAGAAAACAACAATTGCCGCGGTAATCAAAATGCCAATAAGCATGTTGAGCGCATTGTTCAATGTCAACAATACTCCAGTAATACCGCGGTTAAGAGAAGGTGCCTGTGCAAAAGCAATAAATGGCAGAGCAGAGAGCGCAACACCAGAAACCGAAGCTGTTATCTTTCTAAAAGACATAAATGCTGTTTATTTCGTTAATGATTTAATGGTACCGCCATTAGAAAAGAGGCACAAGGGACACTTAGCTGCTCTGTGGACAAGCACTAGTCGTGTTCTTTCTTCTTTTCGCCACCGCCCGCGATGAGTTCAGGGAGGATATAGACCATAAAAAGACCGATGATGAGGAGCGCAAATACCCAGGGAATCGCCCATGGGTACAGAAGCGTCCATCGGGAAATGGTGCTCAGCACCAAAAAAACAAACAGAAAAGAAACACCCCATTGCATGAGGTCGATTCCTTCTGAGCGGTAGGTACGGCCAAGCCGTGCTATGTAGAGGGCAAAACCACCAAAAAAGAAAATAAATGAAACAACAATAAGGATACCGGAAAACAGGTTTGCAACATTCCACACCTGATAGAGCGACTGCGCACAGACAAATTCTGGTACGAGTATTGCAACTGCAAGTATGCGTTTCATGAATTTTAAATAGCTATCGTGTTTTTTATCAGCGTGACGAGTCCCCAGACTGATACCATCACAAAAAGCGCAATAACACCCCAAATAAGAACTCTTTTAAATTCCGACTTTCCTTCCCCCGATGAACCAAAACCTTTGAGCGCTGAAAAAAGAAATATAACAAGGCCTGCCGTAATCATGAGCGCAATCACCATGTTGATATAGGTTGTGATCATCTTGGCAATGTCCATGACGGTCTTGCCTGCTGCAAACGAAAGCGTTGGAAGAAAGAGAAACACCAGCATCGTGAAAAATCGATTCATACTATAATCTTGTTCTATGCACTGATGGTCCTCACAGGAGGCGACGGCGTTGCACTTCCCCCGCCTCCGCCATTAATAATCTGCCCTACGGTACCCCAGAGCGCCATCGCAAAGACCCATGCCCCCATGATAAGCACGGCCCCGTAGATAGTATTTTTGAAATTTTTCTTTGCAGTATCTAAATCCCTACTGTTGCCACGCGCCTTTGCAAACAAAAAACCAGAATATACCAGTGCGAGCGCGACAAGTGGCATACCGAAAATAACGACCACCTTCATGAGAGCGGCTACAAACTCTCGAAAATCTTCTAGTGTCAATGGATTCTCGAATTTGCCGCCTTGCGTTCCTGCAAACGCAACAATCGGGGCTATCATGACAAGAAAAATGAGTATTCGGTTCATGGTACATCAAGTATAGCTTTTAGTTGCTGATCAGCTCGGGAGGCGCCTTCGGTGAGACGTACCGTGCCGCTCACAACATCAGTAATCATAGCGCGAAAGAGAGCGTCTGTCTTTTGCGGATCAGGATCAATCCACGACGCACTCACGATGGTCGAGGAAGCAAATAGCGACGGAACTACCTTGGACCCTCCTTGTGAGAGAACATCGCGACGAGCTGATACGACACCATAGGCGTTTGCCGTAACGAGAGATGCAAAACTATCCGAAAAATTATACGCAACTTGCGCAGCACCAGTTGGGTTCGTACTCGTCCGAGGTATTGCGAGACCGTATACTCGAGCGCCGGTTATCACGCTGTTTTTATTGCGTATCTGCGGTAAAAACGAATAGCCGACATTCAGGTTAGGATTTGCGTTTGCAATAAGGTAGCGCTCGCTCGCATACCCGATATAGAGCGCAAGATCGCCAGCGCTAAAGGCCGAGCGGGAGTCGCGCATCGCCGAGCTCCAGCTGTAATCATCTTTTGAAGGGTCCGAAAATTCGGTGTAGAAACGCAGTGCACTCTCAGTAGGCGAGGTGCTCTGGTTGCCTCGTGTAATGAGCGCACTTATGAGTGCCCCTGACTCATCGCGACGCGTAATGCTTCCGCCACTTTGTAAAATGATGGTACTCAGAATGTCTTTGGCATGATCAACATTATCGTAGGTGCCAAGCGCAATCGTTGCTTTTTTAATTGAGAGTGAATCGCGATCGCAGCCAGTCACGTATCCGACGGTACCACCACGTGCTACACCGCACCCCGTAATAACGCGCGCCATGTCAAAAAGCTCATCCCAGTATTTGGGCGGAAGCGAGTATCCTGCTGCTGCGAGTAAATCTTTGTTTGAATACAAAATGAGCGGATCAGCGATAACAGGAATTGCCATAACCCCCTCTGCAGTTACAAACGGTGCTGCTGAATACACGTACATATCAGTAAATTGTGATGGGGAGATCTCGGACTCAGGGAATCTGAGCATATTTGGCGCCTCCAGATACGCCTGATCTTGGCTGAGAAGCACAAGATCTGGTCCTTGACCCGATGCGAGAGCTCGCGCAAGCACGTCGGGAAAATCAGTGGCACCCTTCTGTACATACGTTGTTTCTTTATAGACCTCATTTTCTTCGGAAAGGTACTTCAACACCGATTCAAACACTTTTCCGTCAAGCGTGCCCCAGATCACGACGGGTCCCGTGCGTGCGGTCTGATTGCCATTTACAAAAAGCGCAAAAACAATCATGGAGCCGACTCCGAGTGCGCCAAAAATACACAGAACAATGATTTGAAAGGGTGATGACTTCTTCATACCGTATCGAATATCATACCGTAATGATGAGCGCCCGCGTCAAACGATTTCTGAAACAAAAATCCGTGCGCCTGTGCAAGGATGCGCGCTTTTTCTTCTGTGACAATGTCTCCTGGCTGCGGTCCTAAGCCGCCGAATGAGTCCGACCAGTCCACGACCACTAATCGACCTCCTGATTTCAACACGCGCCGTGCTTCTTTCATGAGTTCTCCCTTACCCGTGACTTGAAACAGGAGATTGGAGATAAGCACGAGATCGAGAAGCTTGTCGGCTAGCTTGGAACCATGCGGAAGTTCTACATCACCCCAAATAATTTCAATGTTGTGAAGATTTTTTTGCACTGCCATCGTGTGCGTGCGTCGTAAGAGGTCTTTTTGAATATCGATTGCATATACGCGCCCTTGCGGGCCTACGGCGTCGGCAAACAAAAGTGCGTAGGCACCAGAGCCTGAGCCAAAGTCAGCAACTTTCATGCCGAGCTCTATATGCATCGCAGCAACAGTGCGTGGTGGGTGAGCAAATCCAGCAGTACTAGACTGGACACTTTGAAAGTCATTCGGCTCCTGTATTGAGTCAGTCTTTTGCATACACAAAAAGCGTCACTACATTACGGCTGGACATGAATCGATTATACGGCACGGTGAGTACCCTACTTACAGAGCCGGGGAAAACTATTCTTCGCTACCACCCTCAAATATCACGAACGAGGCAACACTGTCTCCTTCGTACAGTTTCATGACGCGAACACCTTGTGTCGCGCGGGAAAGCGTTGGCAATTCGTCAACACTCGTACGAATCGTCTGACTTTTCTTT
Organism: bacterium; assembly: GCA_009924895.1. Lineage (GTDB taxonomy): Bacteria > Patescibacteriota > Minisyncoccia > Phycocordibacterales > UBA2100 > UBA10103. Next base: position 51,474 of record RFQR01000002.1, on the reverse strand, counting down.
GACATCGCAACAATTTCGCACCCTTTTTCTTTAATAACCGCAGCACCGACGAGCTCTCTGGTTTTTGCCGTAATTTGCATGGTCTTAATGCCACTACCACCCCTGCCTTGTGTCTTGTATTCAGAAAGTGATGTCTTTTTTCCGTAGCCTGTCGAAGAAACAACAAGAAGATCGGCATCCTCTGCATCTTTTGGAATAACACCGCCACCCACAATCGCATCATTCTTATCGAGCTTCATACCACGCACGCCGCCCGCCTGTCGTCCCATTTCGCGCACCTCATCCTCTGCAAATCGAATCGATTGCCCTTCGGTGGTTACCAAAATAAAATCATCCCCTTTGCGAACAAACTGCGCAGAAATAAGCGAGTCGCCTTTGTCGAGCGTGATTGCGATAAGCCCTGAGCGGCGTACTTCTTTAAATGCGGCAGCAGACGTTTTCTTCACGGTCCCCTGTCGTGTCGCGAGCATAAGGGAGAGTCCTGCTGTCTCTTTTGCCTCTTTCGGCATGGGGAGAATCGAGGTGATGGTTTCGCCTTGTTCGAGCGAAATAAAATTCATGATTGACTTACCTTTCGTCGCACGCTTTCCCTCTGGTAATTCGTACATCTTGATCTGATATGCCTTACCTCGATCGGAGAAAAAGAGCATGTCGCAATGAGCAGAGGCTGTCACAAAATGCGTAACAAAGTCTTCATCTTTCGTATCAAGATCAACAACACCCACTCCGCCGCGCTTTTGCTTACGGTATTCGGATGGATTGGTGCGTTTGATATAACCCCCCTTGGTGAGAACCAGCACACTCTCCTCGTCAGCAATTAAATCTTCGGCGTTCAAGATCTGTGCGCCACGCTTTACGATTTTTGTCCGACGGTCATCGCCGTACTTCTCAGAAATCTCTCCAATCTCTTTTTTGATAAGATCCATCATCTTTTTTTCGCTCTTGAGAAGCGTCTGGAGGTATTCGATAAGAGCCTGCACCTCTTTCAATTCATCCTCTATTTTCTTGCGCTCGAGGCCTGCAAGTTTCTGGAGGCGCATGTCAAGGATTGCATTCGCCTGAATCTCGGAGAACTTGAACTTTGTCATGAGGCCCATACGGGCTTCGTCGACTGTTTTCGACTTCTTAATGAGCGCGATTATTTCGTCAATGTGATCGAGCGCTTTCTTGAGACCAAGCAAAATGTGCTCGCGTGCCTGTGCTTTGGTGAGGTCGAATTTCGTGCGACGGGTCACTACTTCTTTGCGGTGGGCTATAAAGTTTTCAAGAATAGCTTTGAGTGACAGGGTCTGCGGCACACCGTCGACAAGCGCCACGACGTTGTAGTGAAATGTCTCCTCGAGCTGCGTGTGTTTGTACAGAAAGTTTAGAACCGTCTGTGGATTAGCATTGTTCTTAAGCTCAATCACAACGCGAATATCTTTTGCCGATTCGTCGCGAACGTCGCGGATGCCTTCGAGCTTTTTCTCATGTACCAAATCTGCAATGCGCGTGAGAAGATCTGCTTTGTTTACGCGATATGGGATCGACGTGATGATGATTGAGTAGTCTTCTTTTTTTCCTTCTACTATCTCTGTCTCGCCGCGCACAACAACAGGACCGCGCCCCGTAGCGTAGGCATGTGCCAAATCTTTCTGATTAAATGCAATACAGCCTGTCGGAAAATCAGGCCCTTGCACATGCTGCAAAAGGTCTTCAGTTGTCGCTTTAGGATCATCAATAAGATGCACTGTGGCGGCACAGACTTCGCGCAAGTTATGCGGCGGTACATTAGTCGCCATGCCCACCGCAATACCAAGCGTGCCGTTCAAGAGAAGGTTTGGCACCGCAGTCGGCAAGACATGCGGCTCCTCTTCGGTATTGTCGTAGTTGGGCAAGAAGTTTACCGTCTCTTTTTCAATATCACGAAGCATCTCACTACCGAGGCGTGACATTTTTGCTTCTGTATAGCGCATCGCTGCGGGGTTATCACCGTCGATAGAACCAAAGTTTCCTTGCCCGATGATAAGCGGATAGCGCATCGAAAAATCCTGCGCCATTTTTGCAAGCGCATCGTAAATCGCCATATCACCGTGCGGATGGAGCTTTCCCATAACTTCACCCACAACCGTTGCGGACTTGCGTGTCTTACCGCCAGCGGTGAGGCCGAGCTTGTTCATCATGAAAAGAATGCGGCGGTGCACCGGCTTTAAGCCGTCACGCACGTCGGGAAGCGCGCGCGCTGTAATAACCGACATCGCATAGTCGAGGTATGACTCGCGCATTTCAGAGGTAATTGAACGAGCGACAACACCCGTTTGCGGCGCTGTTTCAGGGGCAGGGCTTGGTGTTGGCGCAGCGGATTTTCGTGCCATGGTGGAAGTAGTGTATCAAAAAAATACGAGAGCGCCACCACAGCACCCTCGTAAATGCCATATGCTAGATTTGGTTGACGAAAGGCGCAGCCGCTGCTGCCGGCTGCGCCTCAACCGGTACCGTCTCTTGCTCTTGCAGCCGAGCGAAAAAGAAATATCCCCAAGCAAAAAAGAGTACTGCCATAATCGCAACAGAGATAGTGAGCGCAACCGCGTGACGCTCGTGATGCGGTCTTGTTCGCAAATGTTCAACAGCGCGACGAACAACCATGCCGCTATTGTAGCGTATTTTTTCTGGGCATCACGCCTCCAATACAACAACTTCGTTTTGCTTATCAACAATATCTTTTACTTTAAGAGTAAGCTTATCAACCGCCTTCGTTCCTTCTGCGCCAGCCTCCTTCAAAAAAGTCTTGAGTGATGCAGCATCAAAGAGAACGGGGATCACGATTTTTGCCTCAAGTTTCACCGAGAGTTTTTGTGCCCCCGCCGGATCAAGCATCCCTTCTCCGCCAATCGGCACAATAAGTACGTCGGGCGCATCCATCTCAACAAGTTCTTCAGGTAAATCAGTCGTATTCAAGGCGCCACAGTAGAGCACATGGAGTCCGTCAAAGGTGATTGAATACACGGTATTGATGCGTTCTTCCTTACCCCACCCAGAAGTTGAGCCAAAACCACTCACCGTAATATCTTTAAGTTCGTATTCTCCGGGACCGGAAATGACAAACGGCTGCTTCTCACCACGCGCTGCTTCTGCTGCACCATTCATATCAGCGTGATTCACCGAGATGAGTGCAACGTCAACGCCAAAATTAGTCGGCTTAAATGCTTTAGACTCTTTTGAAACAGGGCCGAAGACAATGGATGTGTCGCCTGAAGTGGCTTTGATACAAGAACCAGTGTGGTAGGTAAGAATCATGGTGAGAGTATACCGCATACGGCTTGACGCGCAAAAGTGAAGATGACACAACTTCACGCACTCCCCCTGGGAGTTGGCAGCATCACCGCAACCGGAAGGAAGCGTTTAATGCACTACCTTGAGGAGGTAGAAACGCCTTGAGCTGAGAAAGCTCATCAAAAAATGACAGCACGCTCGGACAGGAGGGCCAGAGATGGCAAGTCCACCGCAGTAAGTGCCGAGGGTCCGCTATGCGAGCGGGCCCTCACTTTTTCTTGCATTCTCGGCATTCTTTCGGTATATTTCTCTAGCTCCTCACGGAGCTTTTATTATTACTTTAGCGGGTAAACACTTTGAGGTATGAATAGAGGTCGGCGAGCATAGCTCGCATGAAACCTCCACTCAAAGTCCGCACTCAAACATGACAAAAGAAAAAGAAGTAGTTTCTGAGGTTGAAGCAGTCGAAGCACCGGTGCACGAGCTCCTTGCAAACGCACCGAAGCGTCCCGCGGTGGGCGACGTAGTCGAAGGACCGGTCGTCGCTGTTGGTCGCGCTCGTATTTTTGTAGATCTGCATCCGTTTGGTACCGGTCTTATTTTTGGTCGTGAATACTTATCAGCACGTGAGACCTTGAAGAATGTGCATGTGGGCGACACCGTTGCCGCAAAGGTCGTTCATGCAGAAAACGAAGACGGTTACATCGAACTTTCGCTGCGCGAAGCGCGCCAAGCGCTCATGTGGAGTGAAGCAGAGAAAGCAGTCGAAGAAAAGAAAGTATTTGAACTTCCTATCGCGGATGCGAACAAAGGAGGCCTTATCATTACCTGGAACGGCATCCAAGGATTTCTCCCTGCATCACAGCTCGGCTCAGCGCACTATCCACGCGTGCCCGATGGCGACAAGGATAAGATTTTTGTCGAGCTCAAGAAATTGATTGGTCAGAAACTCGAAGTTCAGGTTATCACCGCTTCTCCAAAAGAACAAAAACTTATCTTTAGCGAGAAGGGTGCTGGTACTTCGGAGCGCTCAACACTTGTCGAGAAATATACCGTGGGCGAAACCATGGAAGGCGTTGTAACCGGCGCAACCGATTTCGGTGTCTTTGTGAAAATCGAAGAAGGTCTCGAAGGTTTGGTGCATATTTCAGAAATGGACTGGGCGCTCGTCGAGAATCCTCGTACCCGTTACAAGGTGGGCGAAAAAGTGAAGGTGAAGGTCATCGAAGTAAAAGATGGCAAGGTCTCACTCTCAATCAAAGCACTTAAGGATGATCCGTGGAAAGTTGCTGCTTCGAAGTACACAAAAGATCAGAAAGTCGAAGCTATTGTCATCAAACATAACAAGCACGGCGCGCTCGCTTCTATCGAAGAAGGTGTTGCAGGCTTGGTACATGTGTCAGAATTCGCAAACGAGCAAGATTTGCGCGCAAAGCTCGAGCTCGGAAAAGTATATCCATTCACGATTACCTTCTTCGAACCAAAAGAGCGTCGTATGACATTGAAACCGATGAGCTAAGGTTTCATTCAGAAAAAAGAGAAGCGGGCGGGCGCTATTGCACCCGCCCGCTTTTCATTCATGCCACAACTTCGTAAGTGGGCCTTTAGGACCAAAGAACGGATCAGCACGCGGTACCGGCACTTTTCGACTCTGCCGGCGACCAATTGGAGAAAAGGTACGTGCTCCTTTTATCAAATTCCATTTCTGTTCTTCCGGATACATTCCCAGAACTTTAAAGTCCGAAGAGTATCGTTTATTTCGATGGGCAACACCAGCAGGAATAACCATGATCGTCCCGGGAATCACATTGTATTCTTCTCCATATTGAGGACCACCCACTTCGACAACAGCATCTCCTTCGATACACGCAAGCGCTTCGTGAGCGGTACTGTGCCAGTGTGTATATCGGTAAATCCTCCACTCCCACTCGAGACGCCACCCGTGTGCAGAAACATGCACCTCAACTTCTCGATATACACTTGAGCGATCAGTGAAGTCGAATGCGTTTTTATACACGAGAACAGGGTGCCGCGAGTTTGGGATAGTGCCGTTATCAAGAAATAAGCCCCACGAGGGTGAAGGATGTTTGTTCAGTGTCAGCATTGGTCACCTCGCTTCTGTGGTTAAGTCTTCGTGCACCCTAATACAAGCGACAGAAAAAGTCAATCAAACACTATTGTAATGATTCATCGCCACGAGTCTCCCCTCTTCGATAATCTCCCGAATTGCCCCCGCAACGACCTTATAGACCTTTTTGAGCGCATCTTGTTCTGCCGGCTTGAATTTCCCGAGAATAAAATCTATCACTTTCTCCTCTCTATCCGGTTTTTTGAGCTTACCGCTTGAGGTTGCAGGAGAAACACCGATCCGAATGCGGACAAATTTCTGCGTTTTCACGGCGCGAGTAATGGACTCGATTCCTTTGTGTCCGCCGCTACCGCGATTAAACGAGATTTTCACCTTTCCGAGCGGCAAATCAAGATCGTCATACACTACGACGAGATTTTCCGCTGCTTTTACACTCTTTACATGCTTTACCACCGCACTTCCCGACTTATTCATGAACGTATCAGGCAAAACAAGAACAGTTTTCCCTACTTTTGCGACCGTTGCTTCGCTTTTTGCATCTTCTTTCCATTCTGATGCGTCATTTTTCTTTGCAAAGTACTCAACCGCCTCTCTCCCCGCATTATGGCGCGTGTGTTCGTACTCATTTCCAGGATTTCCGAGACCGACAATGACGTAATTCATGAATTTCATGCTAGCACGCATAAAAAAATCTGCACGCTCACTTTTTTTGTAAAAATTTTTTTAAAAATCAGAAAAAAATATTTTTTTCGTTGTACAACACACGTTTGCTCTTTGTGTCAATGAAGTACATTCGATATACTTTCGCACATGTCAGATTCGATGTTTGAAGTTTCGTCTTCATCGGATCAATCCTCCGAAAGTTGGGGTAGCTTTCTCGCATATCTTTTTCTTGCCGGAGCAATCGCACTCATTGTGCGCACCTTTATTATCGCTCCCTACATCGTCGTCGGAGCTTCTATGGAACCGACCTTTGATAACTATCATTATTTACTTATCGACAAGGTCTCATACCGCTTCAGCGAGCCCACTCGTGGCGATGTTATCGTGCTTGATCTCCCACAAAACGAAAGCAGAGCACTCATCAAGCGCTTGGTTGGCCTTCCGGGAGACACAATCACTGTCAGAGACAACAAAGTAACTGTCACGACCCCCGGTTCTGAGCCAAAAACACTTTCTGAGCCCTATCTTGACGCGAATAATTACGGTGGACCGACTGACCAAGAGATCCAGCTGCGAAATGGCGAGTATTTTGTGCTCGGAGACAATCGTCATGTATCGTCTGATTCGCGCACTTGGGGCGTCCTTCCTCGTGCTGACATCGTAGGAAAGGTGTTGGTGCGACTCTACCCTCTCACCTTGATCGATTTTTTACCCGGTGAAGCGCGTTATTAGGAAACACTAAATCCGCCAAAATTTTACATGTTATTAACTAATCAGTCAGACCATACCGAATTACACACTAGTGTGCGTATACTTCTTTTTTAAAAATTTAGGCGGGTAAACCTTACACAAACTTTCCACTCTTATGATCCGAATCCGCGACACCAAACATGAAAATACTGCCGGGTTTCTTTCATCAGCAATTTCAGTCGCAGAGTACTATGGTTTCGTACCCGCAGACACTGTTCCACCCCGTGAAAAAAATCGTGACGAGAAAAGAATTTCCCACGGCGACATCAATTTTGCACGCCGGGACGAGCGTACACTCGCGGCATCTGCAAAACACTGCGCAAATCTCAAAAGCAGCCAACGTGCACTTATGGTATGGCGCATGGCGACCCCGCGCGGCGGCGAACGCCCTGACAATGTCACCCTCGAACTGCACGTGATTGGCACGCCACTTCCTATCGCCGAGGCGCTCCTTATTGTTGTCTCAGATGCAATCGCGGCAGAAGCAGGCGTGGAGAAACGAACGCTCACACTTAATTCAATTGGTACGCACGAATCATCAAACCGTTTTGTACGCGATGTTGGCACTTTTTTGCGTAAACATGTCGAGAGCATCGCGCCGGCACTGCGTCCTCGAGCGGCGCAAGACCCGCTCGGCACCCTCGTGCAACTCATTGAGCGCGAACACCCAGGCCTTGCTCGCGCGCCGCAGAGCGTCGAGTATCTGATTGAAGAAGAGCGCCGCCGCTTTTGGGACATCATTGAGTACCTCGAAGCAATGTCGATGCCCTACGAACTCAATCCGCGCCTCTTAGGCAGTCGAGAATGCTGGTCTCACACCCTCTTTGAGCTCTCCACAAAGGATCAAGAAACTGGCGCAACGATTCCAATAGTCTTTGGTGGACGGTACGACCCCTTGACTGCGCGCGTTACCGGATCACCGGTTCCTTCCGCAATTGCCTCAATTTCCTGTGAGATCCACGGTAAGACGAAAGCTCGTTCAGAACAAAAACCGAACGCCTCGATTTTCTTTGCACACCTCGGGACCGAATCGCGCCGCCGTGCCCTCAAAGTCCTCGAACTCCTGCGCCGCGAATCTATTCCCGTACATCAGTCCCTGATGTACGAGCGTATGGGTGACCAGATGCACAAAGCAAAAGAGCTCGCCACACCCTTTATGCTCATTTTGGGCCACAAAGAAGCCATGGAAGGTACTATTCTCGTACGCGAAACATTTACCAATTCTCAAGAAGCAGTTCCAATAGAAGACCTGGTTTCGTATCTCAGGAGGCATCGGATCGGTGTCACTGCATAACTCCTTGCATTACTGCGCTCTTTTGTGGTAGAGTGTGCCGACATGGTCAATGTAGAAGTCACAAAAAATCCAGGCGAGAATATGCTTTCTTTGCTGCGCAAATTCACCCGCCGCGTGCAGGGTACTGGTATTGTTAAAAACTCACGCACCATCCGCTACCACTCGCGCTCGCTTTCAAAAGCAGTGACGAAGAAAAAAGCTCTCAAGCGTATCAAATACACCGCAAACTACTTTAAATTGCTCAAGGAGGGCAAGGTCGTTGAAACCGCACGTAAGTTTACCCGCGAAGAGAAGCCAAATACCGTTCGCGACTCAGTACCCTCTAAAACCGGTCTTGGCGATGCAACTCCTGTTGCGCGCTAGTCCGCCACAACTTTTTGATAACGAGCGTTAGTCACAGAATGTAAGCGTCCTAATAGAGAGTCGTAAACCCATTTGTATCGCTGAAAAGTTTAGGCGGACGAGTCCCACCATGGCACATTCTCAGAAAACTTCAGGGAACGAGTCTCATACTAAAAAAGACACACTACGGACGGTTGAGCTACACTCAACCGTCCGTAGCCCTATTCCCCCGATTCCATTTGAGCGTATCGCACGATCAGTCCTGGGTACTTCATACTCGCTCTCTCTTGTTATCTGTGGCGACACTCTCGCGCGTCGCATAAACACTGAGACTCGTAAAAAGACCTACTCTCCGAACGTTCTCTCATTTGAACTCGACGCCCACAACGGCGAAATCATTCTGAACATCCGCAAGGCAGAGCGTGAGGCGCGCAGATACAAAACAACCCTGAAAGAGCGCCTTATTCTCCTTTTTGTTCACGGCTGCTACCACTTGAAAGGGTATGACCATGGCGGTGCTATGGATCGGCTTGAAGCTGCAACTCGCGCACACTTTCGGTAAGCCCCTATCCCCAGAGTACGGGCAGTCTTTTTTTCAAAAGAACAGTACAATGAGATGATGCTCCGCCGTGTCTATACGGGAATCGATATTGGTACCTACCACGTTAAAGTGGCGATTGCAGCTGCGCCCGAATCCGCTGACGGACCACTGCATGTTATCGGCACCGGCACTGCCGTTTCGCGCGGACTGCGACATGGGTACATTGTCGATAGCACTGAAGCCACAAAATGCATCAAAGAGGCGCTGGAACGTGCGCAAGGAAATGCAAAAGTAAAAGTACACAGTGCAAGCGTTGCAATCGGCGGAGTCGGACTCGACGAATTGCGCGCAACGGGCGAGGTCACGCTTACTCCTTCGGGGGGTGTTGTAACCGAACGCGACATTGAACGTGTTTTGCGTGAGAGCGAAAAGCGCTCTGCGCCGCGCCTTATCAACCGTACCATCGTTCACACGCTCCCCCTCGAATACCGAGTCGACGGCAACAAAGTACTGGGCACGCCCGAGGGCTTACAAGGTGCCAAACTCTCGGTCGATACGCTTCTTGTTACCATGCTTGAGAAGCACCACGATGATCTAATGGCGGCGGTCGAGGCAACAGGGATTGAAGTTGAGCATATTGTCGCATCACCAATTGCGGCAAGCCTTACGACGCTGACTAAAGCGCAGCGCTCCGCAGGAGTCGCGCTTGCAAATATCGGCTCTGAGACGCTTTCAATCATCGTTTTTGACAACGATGTTCCGATTTCGGTAAAAATTTTTCCTATTGGTTCAAACGAGATCACGCACAGCCTTGCACTCTCATTTCAAATTCCTCTCTCCGATGCTGAACAGATGAAACGCGGCACCATCCTCGGAAGTGATATTCCTTCCAAAAAAATGCAGCACGTCGTTCACAGCCGAGTAAAAGATATGTTTACGCTGATAGCAGCACACCTAAAAACCATCGGTAGACACCAACTCCTTCCCGCAGGTATTGTCTTAACGGGTGGCGGTTCAAGTGTGATGAGTGGTGTTGACATTGCCCGTGCCGTACTCAAAATACCATCCCAGGTGGGCCTCAACCTTTCACTGCGCACCGCCGGTCCCACCGATGCGTCATGGGCAGTAGCATACGGACTCTGTCGCTGGGCATTTTATGAAGATATCCAGAAAGAAGTAACCTCATTTCGCGATGTGTTTCGCGATGCCTGGGCTGCAATAAAGCAATTCGGCGCTTCGTTGCTCCCATAGAAAGTAACGCTCAGCGCATTGTGTCAATAATGTGCACTTCTAAAATCTGATACTATGTCGGTACTATTTCTTCACTGCACATTCTATGAGTAAACAGGTAAAATCAGATGTAGAGTCGTTCGCGCGAATCCGCGTCGTGGGCGTTGGCGGCTCAGGCGGGAACGCCGTGAACCACATGGTTTCATCCAATGTCGAGGGCGTTGACTTCATCGCAATAAACACCGATGCGCAAGATTTGCATAAATCAAAAGCGAGCAAAAAGATTCATATTGGAAAAACGCTAACGCGCGGTTTGGGGACCGGCATGAACCCGGAACTTGGCAAGCAATCGGCAGAAGAGACGCGTGAAGAAATCCAAGAAGCTCTTCGTGGTTCTGATATGGTATTTATCACCTGCGGCATGGGCGGTGGCACCGGGACTGGCGCTGCGCCCGTTGTTGCGAAAATCGCGCGCGACCTGGGCGCACTCACTGTCGGCGTAGTAACAAAGCCGTTTGGATTTGAGGGCCAGGTGCGCTCGCGTCTTGCAGACCAAGGCCTTTCGGAACTGCGCAAAGCAGTCGATGCCATTATTATTGTTCCGAACGACAAGCTGCTCTCAGTCGTCTCACGCGATACCGGAATCAAGAATGCATTCGGTATGTGTGATGACATTTTGAAACAAGCAGTCGAGGGTATTTCCGATCTCATCACCACGACCGGCATCATTAACGTCGACTTTGCTGATGTGCGCTCAGTCATGCAAAATGCGGGCTCGGCACTTATGGGTATCGGCGAAGCAATCGGCGAGCGACGCGCAACCGAAGCGGCAAAAGCAGCAATTTCATCGCCGCTTCTCGACGTCTCAATCACGGGAGCAAAAGGTGTGCTCTTCTCAGTCGCTGGCAGCGACGATCTTGGCATGCTTGAAATCCAAGACGCAGCAGCTGTTATTACTGAAGCAATTGACCCAGAGGCAAAAGTCATCTTCGGTGCTGTTACTGACGACTCACTCAAGAAAAGCCAGGTGCGTGTCACCGTTATCGCAACAGGCTTCCCTGAGGGCAACATTCCACAAGTGAAAGGCATGCCGCTTTTCGTCCCTAACAAACTCCCTCCCCGCAAAGAAGTTGAAGTTCCACCGGCAAAGGCAGCTGAGCGAGAAGAGATTGCAAAAAAACAAGCAACTCCGGCATCAATTCTTGAAAAAGAAAAAGCAAAAGAACCGCTCAAAGATGTCATAAAAAGTGATAAAACAGCAGCGCCCGAGATAGACGAAGAAGACCCGTGGGGTGGCCTCCCTTCATTCTTACGGAGAAAATAGGTATCTTTCATGGTAAATTTTGATCTTGCAATTATTGGAGGTGGGCCTGCAGGCTGCTCGGCAGCAGTCTATGCCGCGCGCAAACAACTCAAAACTATATTCATTACCGAGAGTTTCGACGGACAAAGTATCGAATCACCTGATATTCAAAATTGGATTGGTACCCCGCATATATCAGGAGCTGATCTTGCAAAATCACTTGAAAAGCATGTACGCGAATACGCGGATCCATACGTTACGTTAAAGACAGGCGTGCGTGCGCAGTTAGTAGAAAAAATCGACGACTCGTTCAATATCACTGTTGGCACAGAGTCAGTGATCGCAAAAGCGGTCCTCATCACAACAGGTGGCGCGCGGCGTAAACTAACCGTACCCGGGGCGGAGCAATTTGAAAACAAGGGCGTTGTCTACTGCGCCTCATGCGATGGGCCTCTTTTTGCCGGAACTGATACCGTAGTTGTGGGTGCAGGCAATGCTGGTTTTGAGACCGCAGCACAGCTTCTTGCCTATGCAAAATCAGTCACCCTCCTCTCTCGTAGTGCCGATATTTCAAAAGCAGACCCAAAAACCGTCGATGCAGTCCGAGCACACCCGAATGCAACAATACTCACGAATGTCGTTCCGGTTGAAGTGACCGGCTCGGTATTTGTTGAGTCAGTGGTGGTTGAACATACAAAAAGTGGTGAGCGCACCACGATTCCCTGCTCTGGTATTTTTGTTGAGATTGGTATAATTCCGGCAACCGATTTGGTTAAAAACGTCGTAGAACGCGACCAGTTTGGTCGCATCAAAATCTCGGATCACCGCTCTATGCGCACTTCGCACGTTGGTATTTGGGCTGCCGGCGACTGCATCGATGGGCTCTACCACCAAAACAACATTGCTGCAGGCGATGCGGTAAAAGCGCTTGAAGATATCTATCTGTGGATTAAAGCTGAGGGAAACTAGCTATTTCTTTTTTGCGGTAAAATCTTTCCCGTGACCCACGTCAACCGATACAGGGATGCCACGTTTACAGAGCTCGCACTCTTTTTCTTCCCATGAGCTTAAGTGCACATTTACCAGCGCCTCGAAAAGGGGTGGGTTTGAAATATCTTTCTTGGTGACACCACCGCGATTACAAATTGCAATTGCTCCAACGATAGTGGCCTCAACATTCTTTACACAGTCGATGACTTTTTTAATTGATCCTCCCGTTGTCACTAAATCTTCCACCACAAGTACCTTTTTACCTTTAATTACTTTGTCGTAGCCGCGCTTTATAACAAATCCACCTTGTCCATCTTTGTCGGCATAGACAGCAGCAATATCTTCCCCTGTCATAAGAGAGAGGTGGTGCGCGGTCCACTGTGCTAAAATAGCGGCACCAACCGCAGGGCCAATAACCGCTTCCGGCGCGTGCTCGAGCGCTCGTGCCGCCATCGCTTCGCAGAGGCGCGACACTTCACGAGTCGTCACATAGAGCGCATCTTTATTGACATATTTATCTCCATGTCGTCCTGATGTATAGACAAAGTGTCCGGCGCGAAACGCGCCTGCGTCTTCTAAAATCTGGAGTGCTTCAGAATCAGTGACCATAATGGCTATTGTACCAGCGCCTCTTGTATCGCGCTATGATATTTTTGCGCTTCAGCGCGAGCAGCCTCGGCAAAATCAGGGCCCTGTGAAGCGTAGATAATAGAGCGCGAAATTGCGATAATCATGTTCCGCGCTCCCGCACGTACTGTCGCGCCGAGATCTCCTCCCTGCGCACCAATACCAGGAATGAGAAGCGGGATATCCGGTGTCGCTTCACGCACTGCCTGCAGCTCATCGATATATGTGGCACCAATAACGAGTGCGCAGTTGTTGTTCTCATTCCACTTATGTGCGACTCGCTTTGCAACATGAATATATAAGGGGCCGTCAGCGGTTACAATATTTTGAAATTCTGCGCTGCCCTGATTAGATGTTTTACAGAGCACTATTATTCCTTTGTCCACATGCTCCAGAAATGGCCTCAGCGCTTCTCCTCCGAGGTATGGCTGTACCGTGATCGCATCGGCTTTCAGGAAATCAAATGCCATCTGTACGTATCCTTCATTCGTGGTGCCAATATCACCCCGTTTTGCATCAAGAATAATTGCCACTTCAGGCACTGCTGATCGGATATAGTCACACGTTGCTTTGAGTGCGGTCCACCCCTCTTCGCCATATGCTTCATAAAATGCTGTGTTCGGTTTATATGCTGCAACACTGTCTTTTGTTGCATCGATAAGAGCGCAATTAAAAGCGGTTATTGTTTCCGAAGCACTAGCCCTCTGCAGCGGAAGCTTGGTACGATCGGGATCAAGACCGATGCAGAGATAGTTTTTTTTACTCCACTGAGCCTGTATTTTTTCTGACCATGAATGCATGCCGGCAGTATAGCATCACCGGTGCAGCAATTGACCGTTCCCTGAAAATTGAGTATCGTGCGAACGCTACGCATTTCCGCGTAGTACTTCTCACGAGGCAACTCTCAATGACGTTGACCAATCGAAAGATGCACGAACTTGCGCTCAAGCTGCTGAGAAACGCACTGACCATTGAAGGAAAAACCAGTGCGCGAAATGGTGCAGTCTCCGATCTGCTCTGGCACTCGGGGTTTAAAGACGAAGCAGGAACCCGATTTGACTTTCGAAAGTTGAGAGGGGTGCAGTCGTCGAACAGCAGGGATAGCGCTCAGCGCATCGCTCTCGTCAAAAGTATCGTGCGACAATACGCAACGATTGCACGGATAGTCCGCTGCACCCCAATCGAGCTTGGTGAGTTCATCTCCCGAATCGGCTATGCCGTCGGAAAGAACATCGGCTCTCCGCCTCATGCCGAGGCACGCCACGACGTTCACGCCACATCTCGCACCGCGCTCTCTCGGTGAAAGCGGTGGTCGAAGCCAAGTCTTCGAATAGAACGACCGAGCAGTGTAACCAAAGGCTTATCTGAGGAGTATGGGAGGGCGGCATCATGCCGCCCTCTTTACTTATTCAAACAACTTTAAAAATGCGACTGGATCGACCGATTCACCAGAAAGTCGCACCGACACATGTAAGTGAGGATGCTCAGCGTACCCTGTTGCACCGCTTTTTCCTATCACGCTTCCTCGCTCTATCAATTCACCCGTTGAGACAGAAATACGCGAGAGATGCATGTAGAGTGTAAACAATCCCTGCCCATGATCAACCACAATCGTTTTTCCGTATACGGGAGAAGCACGCACCATCCGCACGATACCTCGATTCATTGCCATAACCGGCGTACCTACCGCCGCGCGATAATCAGTTCCTTTATGCGTAATCTCTGCACCCGCTGTCTCTCGAATATACCCATACGGATCAGTCACGACGGGATTCAGGAGCGGAAGTATGAACGCTTCGCTCCATAACTGTTTCGTATGTGAGCGAAGTGACATAATTTTTGTATTTTCTTTTTCAAGAAGAGAGACTACGCGCTTGGCGTTTTTCGCTGTCGTCCCTCCGAGTTTTTTTGGTATATCCATGGTAGCGGACGAGCGCGTACGTGAAGTAAGAAAAATGGTAGAGGTGGCGCGCCCCCCATGCATATCCCTCCATGACACGGGGTAGCTCCCTGCCCGAGTCGTGAGGCCAAAAGCGTAAAGTGCAACGCTTGAGGTGCCGACGTGGACCATCGGCGCATCTCCACCAGCCACTCGGACCTGCGACACCGGCTCAGGAAAACGTAGAAGAATTGCCTCACCTTGAATTGGGGTGGGTGGAGAAACAGCGAACGCAAACACGTACGCAGGTGCCACAAGAAACCCTGCTGCAACACTAGCTCTGAACATCTTTCTTTTCTGGCTGCGCCGCGCCTGATGCCTGCGAGGTAAGTGGACCGGTAAAGTCAGATAATTTAGCACCCGTCACTGCAAAGAGATAGACGATTTCCAAAATACCCGCTGTGTTCAAAATAAGAAATGCAACAAACCACCAGTTATCGTCACGTTTTGCAGCGCGCCAGAGTGCGAGTCCTTTCCACAAAAGACTCCAAATGAGAATAATGAAAAAAAACGAACCAAACATAACTGGTAATCCAAACCCCATACCCATTCCGCCATGCATATAATCCATACCACCATGGTATCAAGCCCTGTGCTACACTACCAGCGTGAATAAAGAACTCATTATTTATTGGGCACGGCGCGATTTTCGTATGCGGGATAATCCCGCACTCTACAAGGCACTTGCCGAAAGTAAGTCAAAAAACAAAGCTTTTTTGCCACTATTTATTCTTGAGAATTACATGTGCGCAGGAAATCCGAGTCAACAGTTTGGGCTCCCCTCTCGTTTTTTCATTTCACGCGCACTCCCGTCGTTTGCGCATCATTTTACTCGCTTTGCAGTCCTGCGCGGTGTTGCAATAAAAGTATTTGAGTCACTCGCTCAAAAAGCGACCATCACTATCTATGTAAACGAGGACGTTCATCCTGATTTTTATCGCCAAGTAAAGTGGCTGACAACGTACGGCATCACGGTACATATTTTGAAAGACCAACTCACCGTCGAACGCGAGACAAAAACTGGTGCGCGCGACTACTACAGTGTCTTTACCCCCTTTAAAAATGCTGTTTGGAGTCAGTTTATGCTTGCAGAAGAAATGCCACTCTCCAAACCAAGCGATGCGCAGTATCCAAGTGCCGATTTTCTCGCATCACTCCCAGATGCAGTTCCCTGCACGACTGAATACCTCACGAAAGCGCTTGGAAGCTCGCGCACACTCCTCGTTGGCACACACACCATCGACCTCGACACGTTCACCCCACCGCCACAGTTGGAGACATGGTACACGTCTGAAAAAGAAGCATTGCTGCGCTTCGCGTGGTTTCTCGATAACGGACATCTCACTCACTACAAAACGCAACGCAATTCTCTCGCCGCAGACACCGTGACCGAACCAACACACCCGCCACAAACAGGAGCAACTTCGCGCATGTCTCTCGCACTCGCGTGGGGTCTCGTTTCTGCACGCACCCTAAAATCTGAAATTCAAAAGCACTATCACAACAAACTCGACCACCTCGATGCGATTCACCTCCCCGAAGGTCCAGTTGCGTATCTTTCAGAACTCATCTGGCGCGAATTTTACAAATATCTCTACTATCATTACCCGAACTTACAGAACGAAGAATTTCAGAAAAAATTTCGTAATACCGTGGCGTGGGAAAAAGATTCCGTGGCACTTATACGTTTTACTGCATGGATACAGGGCAAAACTGGCTACCCAATCGTCGATGCTGCGATGGAACAAATCACAACAACAGGCTGGATGCATAATCGTGCCCGCATGATAGTTGCGAGCGTGCTCACTAAAAATCTCGGTGTTGATTGGCGCTGGGGCCAAGAATACTTCCGCGCGGCACTCATTGACCTCGACGAAGCGTCCAACAACGGTGGCTGGCAGTGGGGAGCATCTGTTGGTGCTGATCCCAAACCAATTCGGATTTTTAATCCCGAATTGCAAGCAGAAAATTATGACACATCGGGTGCATATCAGCGCCTCTGGCTTGGCGAACGTGTACTGACGCCACAACCGATTGTGCCTCACAAAGAAGCACGAGCACAGGCACTCAAGCGATATGGGCTAAAACACGACAGCCCAGCCCGCGACCACTAACGTGAAAAAGAAAACCATACTCCAACAAAACAAAACGTGCCCCGTATGCGCACGAGCATTTTCAAATAGAAAATCCTGGGAAAGCCGAAGCCAATGGGAGCAGGTCGTGTACTGTTCAGAAAAGTGCCGCCGTGCTCGTCATTCCATTTCTGAACGATAGGGCTTTTTAGTCTTTTGCTTTTTATTCCATTTCACCAGCGAATTGTCGGAGCTTTTTGTACTGGTATACTCACCACCGCGTTTTTTGTAAAGCACTACTGCCTGCTGCATAGCACGTGCCGAAAACTTACCTACCTTTTCGAGCACTTCTTTTTTACATGCCTCCCACAATTTGGGATTCGTACGAATGACTTTTGCCTGGGCCATTGTTAGGACTTTTGACTATCTGCCTTGAGCATCTTGAACGCCTCCTGCACCGTCGTCATAAACTGCGCAGGAAAAATAATAGTTGAGTTCTTCTCAACACTAATTTCTGCCATCGTCTGGAGCGTACGCAGCTGGAGCGCAACCGGGTGGGCTGCCATAATGTCCGCTGCCTCGCCGAGCTTTTGTGCTGCTTGATACTCACCTTGTGCCGCAACAACTTTTGCGCGGCGTTCGCGTTCTGCCTCTGCTTCTTTCGCCATTGCTCGCTGCATATTATCAGGAAGCACGATGTCTTTGATTTCAACTGCCGTTACTTGCACACCCCATGGCTCGGTATGACTATCGATCACGTTTTTAATTTGAGAATTAATGTCTCCTGTTTGTGAAAGCAGTTGGTCGAGCTGGAACTGTCCGACCACATTTCGTACCGTCGTTTGACTGATCTGATTTACGGCAGAATAGACATCTTCGATAGCATTCGTTGCCTTGACCGGATCAACGACGTGATAGTACGCCACCGCAGCAATATCGATTGACACGTTATCTTTTGAGATGATTTTCTGTGACGGAATCGCCATGGTGACGGTGCGCAGCTGGACTCGTGTCATTTGTTCCAAGACTGGAATCAAAATGATGAGACCGGGACCGCGGATGCCCGTGCATTTACCCAAGAAAAAGATAACACCGCGCTCGTACTCTTTGACCACACGCAATGAGAGCGCGAGGAAGATAATAAGAAGAACCAGAACGGGTGCTAAAAATGTCATAGGTGTTTGTTAGGGATAGTATTGTCAGTATACCTCAGCTTAACCGCCCGCGCAGGTGTGCCCGCAGCTCACGATGGTTTGGTACGGTCTTCTCCACGAGTGCCCAAAAGGCCCGCGAGTGGTTAAAGGCGCCCAGGTGGCAGAGCTCGTGGACCACAATGTAGTCTGCGAGCTCTTTGGGTAACAGCGCGATGCGATAACTAAAAGAGATGGTGCCTGTACGAGAACAACTCCCCCATCGCGTCTTTTGGTTGCGGACAGTTACTTTCTTGTACGTAAAATTGTAAAATTTGTTGAATTGCTCGAGGCGCTCGTGTGCAAGCACGAGCGCCTTATCTTTGTGTTTTTCAAATTCTCGCTTTGCTCCCTTGTGGACCAAATAGTCGGGAGTATTTTTGATGCGCTCGACATGTTTGAGTATCCAATCCGCTTTTTTGTGCAGAAAGTTTTCCACTAAAAACGTCGGCACAAGTCTTGGCTTCGTAACAACGAGTCCCTTCCCTGGACGTAGCGACAGCCGCACACCGCGCGAGCGTTTACTCGTGCGCAGCTCATATTCCACTTCTGCACCATTGAGGGTAATTGTGTGCACGGACTGATTCTACCAATTTAAATACGTTATCGTCAGCTGGAAGACACTCGCAAAAGAAACCCATGCAAGATATGGCAGGTTTGCGTAGGTAATGAGCAGATTGTACGGATAGATAGCATAAAGTGCCACACGATCAGATTCACGTTTCTCCCTCAAATGAGCAAGAGAAACTACTTTCTGACCCGTTTCTGGATCAACCATGTCATCTTTTATTTTTGCTCTTTTCGATTCCATGATCGGTACCAGCTCATCGCGTAAACGTACACACTCTTCTTTAAGGGAATTGAAGGCCTCAGGTGTTGCTTCCCCATAGACCCCTCACGGCTTTTCTACTGCACTCTTTTTATGAGAACCAAATTCAAATATTTCTGCAATATGTATGAATAATACACTCTCTTTTGAGCATAAGCGACACTACATTATAATAAAAAGATGGAAACAAAAACATTCGTTACAACACTCTTGAGTCTCATTATTGGTCTGGGTATTGGCTACGGCGCAGGCTCCCACGCTGCCCCACCGACGAACATGCACATGATGCCGGATGGAAGCATGATGCAAAACCAAGCAGAAATGCAAAGCGACACCATGAAATCATCGATGCAAGGAGTGATGATGGGTATGAAAGGAAAAACGGGTGCAGAGTTGGAAAAAGCATTTCTCGAAGAAATGATAGTGCACCACCAAGGCGCAGTCGACATGGCAAAAGAGTTGCTCGCGGGAACCAAGCGACCAGAATTGGTGAAATTTGGTAACGAAATCATTACCGTGCAGTCGGGTGAAATAGCGCAGATGAAGAGTTGGCTCAAAGAGTGGTTTACCAAGTAAAACACTTGGCGGCAGGCGGCGTAGAACGTCGCCTGCCATGTGTGCAAGGCAGGACAGCATTAGTTTTTGCGCTCCCAAAACAAGGCGTATACCCACCCTATCGGTATGAATACGAAAACATCAACGATTGTTGGTGGTGTCGCCGTAGCGGCGGCAGTGGTTCTTGGTGTCATCCTTTCGCTGAAAAATTTTGACGCTGAAAAAACAGCGTGCGTCGACATCGACAGCGCTCGTACGCAGTTGCAGTCATTGTACGATTCAGGTGTCACCGCCAGGGTTTAAATGTTTACTGAAGAAAAAGCTGCAATCGACGAACGTCTCAGCCGCTGTTTAAACGCAGAA
This sequence comes from bacterium, assembly GCA_009924895.1. Classification (GTDB taxonomy): domain Bacteria; phylum Patescibacteriota; class Minisyncoccia; order Phycocordibacterales; family UBA2100; genus UBA10103. The sequence continues at coordinate 31,445 of RFQR01000002.1, read as the reverse complement.
CCAGTCGACCCCTACGCAGCGGCGCAAAAAACACGCGACGCAGCAGTCGCAGGATTCAATGGTATCCCCTCGCCCGCCGACAGCACATCGCATGCTGAATTTACCGCCTATTTTCAAAAAAGCGACAACGCGTACGCAACGTACAAAAAATCGAAAGAGGCGCTCGACCAGTGTCGTCAAGCAAATCCACCAAAGCCCAATGTGCCGTACGAACAGTCGGACACGAAAGCGTGCTTTGATGCATACGACGCATCCATAAAAAACAGTCGAGACACGTTCGAAGAAAACACTCGAACAATGCGAACGGCGCTCAAAGCAGCTTTCAGTGCGCTTGATGCACGAGAAAAAGCATGCCACCCACCAACTGGTGCAAAACAATTTACCGAAGATCCTCGCATCGCAAGACTTCCACAAGACGGAGCAGCTCCCGTTGAGATACAAAACTGTCAACTCATAAGTCTCAGCACTGATTCTGAATTAGTTGCTCTGCAACAGAGAGCTGCGGCACTGCCTTCCGAAATACAATCCACAGAAGACAGTATAAACAACATCAAAAAGCGTATGAGTTCATTGCAGCGTGACTTGAGGGAAGTTGGTACCTACATCCCTCCGGAGAGCACACGAACACAGTTCGAGGGAACCTTGAATGCACTGCGCGCGGAGCGAAAAGTGTCAATTGAATCGTCGCTTGAATTCTATCAGCGATTGCTCGAGAGACGCCAAGCGGAAAAAAATACTTTGACTGATGAGCTCCGTGAAGTCCAAACACAAATTGCAGCGCGAACCAAACAGATACAAAAAGAAAATGAGGCTCGCACGAGAAACTTCCCCACCGCACTCCACCTCTCTCGTCCCGACAAATGCGCGTACTATCACTGCCACGGCATGATTTGTGGCCGACCCGATCCTGCACCTCACGGCTGCGGACAAGGCACGACTCGTGAAGAAGACATCGGGTGCAAACAATTCATCCGTGCGTATTTGCAAGAAGTAGGAGTACGCTAGATACGACACTGTTATGGAGAAAATGCTTATCCCAGCATTCCGCTGCCCTCTCCTCTATCTTTCATACAGACAAGTTGTTCATCTACAAAACGAAGATTTTCTTGTGCACCGCACCCTTCACATCGCCCATGTGTGCGCGACCATATTTGTTGTTTCTCCATAGCACTCAGCATACGCTCTTGTTTCAGCGTGCCAGCGACGTATTCATCTCCACAAGGACGCAGGAAGAACTTGAACACCGTCCTTCCCTCTTCTTTCGTGCGTTCTGCACCAACTAAATCAAATAGACCCTTATCAAAGCATGCACCTGCGTCTAGCTTTTCATATACTTGCACATTCAGCGGCTCGCGCACTCTCCCCTCATACTCCTGTGCTGCCTTAAAAAATTTCCCATTCTCCGTAAGCTTCCCACCTGCATACTGAAGCATCTGATCTGCTCCCGCACCCCCACCTTCTGCACCCACAGAATCGTGACCTTCAAGTACAAGCAGCCCATCGCGTATTTCTTCTTTATAGGTGCCATCGTCGCGTGAAAGCACCAAAAAGACGGCATGCGGCTCCTCGCGAAAATTCATGCTTTTCTGAAGAGTGAGTCCCTCACACTCCATGAGCGTTACGCTCGAGATTATTGACGTCGGCGGCACGGACACCCGGACTTCTCCCAAAAAATTTGACATGACCTTGTTATATCAGAAAATTAAACCCCTGGCAGTACCGACGAAATCGTTTTTCCTTTACAATAAAGTCATGACTTCTGAGCGAGGCGCGATTAGTACCAGTTCGTTATATAGTGGCATCGCCTTGACTCTATCTATCACTCTTTCATCCTACGCGGTATGGCAACAACTTCACCTGCAAAATACCGTCAACTCACTCGCCCTTCAAACACAATCACTCTCCAATGACATCGTCACGCTCACAACCGCGGTCAATAAGGTCAACGCTCAGACCGACGGTCTATCACAAGTGGTCACGAACGCACAGCAGCATATCGATGCAGTAAATAGCCGCATTGGCGGTATAGAGCAAACTGTGGGGACGGTCACGAGTACCGTCGGCACACTCCAAAAACTTTCTCAAACTGATCCCGAACTTTTAAGCCAGTACTCGAAAGTATATTTCTTGAGCGAAAACTACACCCCAAAACATTTGACCGACATACCTTCGGAGTACGTTTCAAATACAGGAGTCTCCCAGAAATTTATCGTAGAAGCATGGCCCCTACTTAAGGCGATGATAGACACTGCACAATCAGAAGGAGTCCCGATCAAAATAAAGTCGTCGTACCGTTCGTTCAAAGAACAGAAACAACTAAAAAACGCGTACACCATTACCTACGGTTCCGGTGCGAACTCTTTTTCTGCCGATCAAGGATATTCAGAACATCAACTCGGCACGACCCTCGATTTTGTATCACCTCAAAATGGTTCAGTGCTCGCTGGATTTGAAAAAACTCCGGCCTATGACTGGCTTAGCAAAAACGCATATCGCTTTGGTTTTATTCTTTCGTATCCTCGCGAAAATAAAAGTTACATATTTGAGCCGTGGCACTGGCGATTTGTCGGCATCCGTCTCGCAACAGATTTGTACCTCAAAAACGAACGTTTCTACAACATGACCCAACGCGAGATTGATCCCTACCTCTCAGTGATATTTGATTCGCAGTGACCAAAACGCGCCGCACAAACTCCGCGGCAGTGCAGAGTTTTTGCCTTTGTGATACTACCAGGATCCTCCCAAGAGCTCGAAAAGTTTTCGACAAAACTTTTCTCCTCTTGATCCTATTTTTGATGTGAGCCACAATAATTTTTGTTTGTCAAACAAAAATTTTCCAGCCCCGGACTCGCCCGTTTCGCTTGCTAGCGAAACATGGCTCCGTCTTCACAAAGTGCAAAAAACTCCGCAGCAGTGCAGAGTTTTTGCCTTTGTGAGGATATTCTAACCTTCGCGCGAACGTATTTCGAGCGAAGCGACTGACTCCGCACGCGCCGCGTGCGTGGAATTGCGGACGCGAAGCGTACGCTCCGAGTTCGTGCCAATCCTGCCAAACCGCCCGCCGCGGAGTACCGCGGCAACTCCGAACAAACCCGCTCCATGCATTTCGGATTCGCCTCGAGAATGCATTTTGAAAAAGAAGGAATGGGCGGGTTTGTTCGGGGTTCTGCCTTTCAGGCATGGACGGCGCATACAAATCCAAAAGGACGAAACGGCTCAAACGTATATATATGGATAAGCCGTTTCGACATTCAATGTGAGCCGATTTTGATAGATTAAGGGAATGACGGATTATGTTGTGCAAGACACGCCAACTCCGACTGAATCTGCGCCTGTGTTTGAAGCAGCCGCACCAGCACTTGCTGAACCGATTCCGCCTGCGCCTGTATATGTTCCTGTTGCCGAACAATCAGCGTCTACAGAACCGCCGCCCGTCATTCCATAAGAATCACCATCGGCTCAAGAAATACCGGTGGATTCACAGTCAATGTCGCAATCGATATCGACACCACAACCTTTAGCACCAGTTGGACGTAAATGGAGTGCTAACGATAGAGCGAAGTCGGCTGCGACAAAGACGCGGAATAAAGAAGTGTAGCTCGCAAGAATTGTGGAGTTTGTGAGGCAACACAAATCGATCACAAATGACGAAATTGAAAAGCTGCTGCATGTCCCGGACGCGACAGCGAGTCGCTATACTGCCGCTCTCGTCAAACAGGGCAAATTGGGAAAGAATGGCATAGGACGAGGCGCGAAATACATATCCCTATAGTCGCAACAAGATTCTTTATTTACTCCTGCATCATCGCCGCAGCCAAATACATGGTACAGTAATGTGCATGCATTCAACGCGCCCCTCATATGTCATTCTTAGTGTGGCGGGTGGCATTTTTCTTATGCAGCTCGCCCTGTATCTTGCCTCCATAGTTTTGGGATTGGCGATAGGGGTTCTATTGGTCACAAACGGAGCTTCCCGCGTCCCACCATTGGTAGAGGCTTTTGCGGTGGTGACTGTAATCTTCGGCGGAATAGCGTCGATTGTTATCGGTGCTCGTATTTCGTGGTCGTGTGCGTCTTTGCATCCGATGTGCCGCAATTGATTTCCGGCCTAAAGTCATCACCTCTGTGGACAATCTTATTCTGGGCGATATTTGTCGGTGTCACCTTCTTCTCGTCGCGTATGTTCATTTCTGCTGCAAGTGAGCAATCCTTTTAGGTTCAAGCTGTGTTTCGATCTGTCTTCAATTTAACGTTGAGATGCGGATTATGAATTTGTCTCCCGTTGAAGAAAATAATTAAGCGCAAAATACAATGGCGCATTAAAAATCAAGAAATTGATCAACATTAGCAGCGGTGCTCGCACGAACAAACCAGCGGCTTGCGGTACGTGTTTCATTAAAAGAATAAGGAGGAACACTGCAATACTCGTTGCTGATATCATTCGCGTACGAATATGCGGTTCGAGCAGGCCAAATCGAGCAGCTGTAAACGTTGCAACCCAAGAACATCCGATCAGAAAGGCAAAATGAACAAGAAAACCGGCGATTCTTGCTTCCGGCCATGCAAGAACTTCAAGATGAGATATTAGAAAGTCGCCCATCAGAAGGAAGATCGAAATAATTGCCATGATCTTTACTTCACTCGACGTCATATATGAAAATTTATCTCAACAAATTTCCTGACATATCTATTGCGCGTTGAACCAAGATTTTGATGCCGACAAACAGCGCGGCTAATTGTACAAGTACCAGCAGTACTGTTGCGAGCGGAGCAAAAATGATAAAAATCAAATGCGTTGCATCGCTAAGAATCCAGAAAAATAAGACGCTGAAAAGTGCGACCCGCTCGGCGCTAGTCTCATAAGAAAAAAGTTTGCGTCGCGCAGCACTCCAAACGCCTACCCATGCACAAGCCAGAGTGAGAAAGATATCTATCACTCCACCGAAAAAAGAAGCCGAGAAACCAATTAGTACATTTGCGTATTGGTCGGCGCCATCGGTGGAAGCAAAAAATAATGGAGCCAGTATTAGCCCGCCGAGAACAAACGACCCGAGTAACATTGATATCTCGATCCAACCGACAATCTTCCACTCGTTAGGATTCATACAGAAATAGTACCACAATTCACAGGAAACACTTCAATTCGATTAGTATAGATATTTGTTGCGCGCCGCCCTGCCTGAAATGCACAACCCTGAACAAACCCGCCCATTCCTTCTTCTTCAAAATGCATTCTCGTGGCGAATCCGAAATGCATGGAGCGGATTTGTTCGGAGTTGCCGCGGCCTTGGCCGCGGCGGGCGGTGCCCAGCGTTGGTGTGGAATCCGGGCGTACGATCAGGTACACATCACCACGCGCGCGGCGCGTGCGAAGTCACTCGCTTCGCTCAAAATACGTTCGCGCAAAGGTTAGAATATCCTCACATAAAGAAACTTCTTCGGAAGAAAGAGCGGAACGCACGCTCGCCCCATGCGAGCGTGCGTTCCGTCCTTTCATTGGACGAAGTTCTATTTTGTGACCCTACCGGGACTCGAACCCGGGTTAACGCCTTGAAAAGGCGCTGTCCTAACCCCTAGACGATAGGGCCTTCCTAGCAGACGCTTAGATAATACGATTTTTTGGGAAAAAGAGCAAAAAATGATACGCTACTTTGCACGGAGAGGTGGCCGAGCGGTCGAAGGCGGCACGGTGCTAACGTGTTAGGCGAGTAAAATTGTCTCGAGGGTTCGAATCCCTCCCTCTCCGCCAGTTGGAATTTTTCAAGCAAGTGCCGTTCGCCTCGCGGCGGCTTTGCCGCCGCTCGGCAAGAATTTCAAAGGGTTTTTTGGCCGAAAACGAAATGCATTTATCAAACAAAATATGATTCGAGCCGATTTGTTTTAGAAATGTTGTCATTTCTGCTTTATCCCCAGACTGGACAAGATTTTCAGCTTGATTTAAGGATTTTACAAACGCACGAGCCGGTTCGAGCCAAGACACACTTTTGTTCTCAACTTCGCCGATTTCTTCAGTACACTCGACCTTTCGCGCGAGCAGTTTCTCTTTTTGCGCGGCGTACTCATCGGCTGAAACTATCTCGTCGAGATACGCAGAAAGCAATTTATCCAACTTTGTGCTGATTTCGACAATTTCACTTTTGAGATTTTGCAAAATTTCTCGGCTACTCATTATTGCTTTCTGCTCGTCTTTGTCTAGCTCGCGCAAAACCTTTTCAGCATCTTGGCTCGGTAAAGAAACTTTTTGAAGAAAACTTTTCACCTGTTCGGTCAGTGCTTCCTCTCGGACATATTTTTGCGAGCAAACGGTCTTCTTTTTCGTACATCTGTAATAGTTATGGCCCTTTTGAGTTTCGGCAGTAATAGCACAGCCGCACTCTCCGCAAGCGAATAATCCACGAAACGGAAAAGTTTTCTCGGCTTTGCGTGTTTTGATATGTCCGCGAGATTTCATAACTTCTTGGCATTTATCAAAAAGTTTCTTTGAAATTAACGGCTCGTGCATTCCCTGATACGTCTCGCCCTTAAATTTGAAAATTCCGTAATAGAAATGATTTTGAAGAAGTCTCTGTGCACAGGAAACAGAAAGAACATTGCCTTTGTAACTCCGGAGGCCAATATCTTTTAACGCTCTCGCGATTTGCTTCAGGGTGTATTTGCCAGTTGCGTATAGCTCGAAACCTTTTCGGACTAGCGAAGATTTTTCTGGGTCAATATCAATATCGCGAGTGCGATGATTGTTGAGATAGCCAAGTGGAGCAAAGCCGGGGAATACGCCCCTGCGAAGTTTTGCGCGATGACCTCGGCGAATATTCTCGCTCAAGTTGTCTATGTAGTATTTGCTTTGCCCAAAGGCAATGTTCAACATAAATTTTCCTTGCGGTGTATTGTCAAACCAAAATGTCGGAAATTTCAAATCTTTAATTATTCCTGTGTCCAGCAAATAGACAATTTGTCCGCCGTCTATGGAATTTCGGGCGAGACGATCCGGATGCCAGCTCAAAATTCCGTCAGCTTTTCCGGCTTGCAGAAATGACAACATTTCGGCGAACTTCGTTCGCCCAGGTTCTTTGGCAGTTTGGGCTTCGCAAAGCGAAGCAACAATTTCAAGTTTTTCTTTGGCGGCAAATTCTTTTAATTCGGAAATTTGGGCTTCAATACTCAAAATTTGACGTTCCTCACTCTCGGTAGATTTTCTTGCATAAAGTATGTATTTCATAAGATTAGGATTAAAAAATTTCTTTTGCCCTTATTGATAAATGCATTTCGTTTTCGGCCAAAAAACCATTTGAAATCCTTGCCGAGAGGCGGCAAAGCCGCCGCGAGGCGAACGGCACTTGCTTGAAAAATTCCAACTGGCGGTGTATTATTAAAATAGCTCGAACTGAATTCAGCCCTCGCCGCGCTTCGCGCGGCTCGGGTCGGGCGAGGCAAAAATGAGCGGCTCCGCCGCGCACATTCCAAACTGCCAAAGAACCTGAAAACAAATCGGCTCGAATCATATTTTTTAAGGGCAAAAGAAATTTTTTAATCATATGTTTGATTTTAATAAAGCTACTGAAAATGTTGGCGGGTGGTTGACAGAGGCCGAGGGCCTTTCTTTGTATAACATTGCAAAGAAAATCAAAACTGGAAATGTAATCGTAGAAGTTGGTTCGTGGAAAGGAAAATCTACTATTTGTCTTGGGAACGGCTCTAGAGATGCGAATAAAGTTAAAATTTTTGCCGTTGATCCACACATCGGCTCCTCCGAACATCAAAAAATGTTCGGCAAAGTTGATACATTTGAAGAATTTAAACAAAATATAAACAAGGCCGGAGTAGCTGAATATGTTGAGCCTGTAAGAGATACATCCGAAAATGCGGCGAAAAATTTTAACCAAAAGATTGAATTTGCTTTTATTGATGGTGCTCATGAATATAGTTTTGTTAAATTAGACTTTAATTTATGGTTTTCAAAAGTAATGAACGGTGGATTTTTAGCCTTCCATGATTCTTGGCATTTTATCGGTCCGAATTTAGCAACAGCAATTCCTTTATTAACATCATCTAGAATTAAAAATCCGCGTTTGGTTGATACTATTACATACTTTGAAAAAGTGGAAAGAAATTCTTTTTTGAATCGTTTGGAAAATATTGGTTTTATCATATATCGCACATTATTTGGCATACGCGGATTTTTTAGATTAAAATATCAAGGTAGTAGAGTCATTTAATTGCCGCCAAAGAAAAACTTGAAATTGTTAATTTTCGCGGCGGAGCCGCTCCGAATTTTTTCACCCCCACATTGCGAGCCGCGCTCTGCGCGGCGAGGGCTGAATTCAGTTCGAGCTATTTTAATAATACACCGCATCTAACAGCTAGCACGAGGAAGCTCGTTTTTAGCTTTACAAAAACCACATTCGTTGCAATGTGGTTTTTGTAGTTTTGGTGCCAAGTCTACTTACTATTGCTAATGAGAATGGCCTATATGACTGACCGCGCTCATCTCTTTCTCGACCACCGCCTTATCGGAGTTCTTTTTTGGTTTGATAAGCATGAGAACAGTAATAAGAGAAGTGATCGGTACCGCGAGCACGAGGCCAATCGAACCAATCATGGTGCGGATCACTTCCGTAGCAAACAGCTCACGGTTCAAGTTTAGAGAAAAGCTGGAGTCGGTCGAAGCATAGAAAAGCAATAGAAGCGGCAAGGATGCGCCGACGTACGCGATCGCAAGCGTATTTACGAGAGCGCCAATATGTTCACGCCCAATGCGTAAGGCACGTTTAAAGATAAAGGCGCGGGACAAGTGGGGTCCGACTTTGTGCAATTCCTCAATGGCGATTGCTTGACTGATCGCCGCATCATACAGAACACCAAGCAAGCCGATAAGGATGCTCCCTAGTAGAAGTCCTATGAAGTCGATTGAACCGCGCATGTCGAAGTTGAGATACACCGCTTCCTCTGAAGCGAAACCACTTAGTCGGGTCACGTGGACGGCATAGTATGCGAGGGCACCGGTAAGGAGAATTGTTATCACCATGCCTACTACTGCCGCTGTGGTGGTTCTATTTAAACCGTGCGTTATATACGAGCCCAGCACGATAATGAGCGACGCAACTCCAACGCTTACCAAGATTGGCGAGTAGCCGTGCAGGATGCCCGGAAAGAGCAGATAAAAAATAAAAAGGAAACTTAATGCGAGAGCGATAAGACCTCGCAACCCTTGCCACCCTCCAAAAATAAGCACGCAAATGACGAAAAGCGCGATGAATCCGTATAGTGCCGGTAGCCGGTATGGATCGGTGACGGCGTACATTTCTCTCCCGCTTGCGGCATCCGTTTCGTGTCGCAGATAAAACACTTCTCCGACCTTTAGACTCAAATAATCGTTATCGACGGTTATAATCTGATCCTTTTGTGTACCCTCCAATACTTTTACTTTGATTTGCTGGTAATCGTGACTGGTGTCAGTGCCGGGAATATTCTTAACCTCCTGGCTCACGATTTCGGTGACCTGTGCCTTTACCGTCTCCACTTTGTCTACCAGCAGCTCTTGTGCGTGCGCGACACTCGAATACACTCCAGCAATCATCAGAGCTGATGCGAATACAAATGATAAAAGGGATTTTTGAGGCATGAGATAATGTTAACAAATTTGGGCCTCAAAAACCTTAGTTTGCTTTTTGAATGGAGATGACAGTGCCTGGATTAATTGTTACAACCGAGCCAGCGAAGAATGGATTGCCTTCGTCGCCATCGGTGTCTCCGGTCGAAGTGATGAAAACTGAATTACCTCCCGTTGCGGTATTGCCTCCTGCGGCGATTCCCACGCCGTAGCCGTAAGTGTTACCCGTAAGGGCAATATCGTCGGAGCTGTCGATATCGAACTCGACAGTGCGGTTTGATCCCGTTGTCGTCAGGTCACCTTGCACATACACGTCCACAGTCTGCCCCTTGGGAATAACGATGCCGGGCGTGAACGTCGAGGTGTACGATCGTCCATCAACCTCCGTAGGATACGAAGCCCCATTGACGATGGTCGTCACATTAGTGATATCGCTGGCTGCTGCCGTGCCACCCTGATCCCAAGTAATCGATGAGAGAGTGATATCCTCTTGCGAATTAGCAGTGATGCGAATACCCGAAAACCGGATGCCCGTATCATTGATGTAGCGATTTGAACTCGTAAACGGATTGTATTGCGAGAGCGTGGCTGTCGCACCTCCGATGACAAGTGTGTCGTTTATCACTTGGCCGGTACCTCTGACCGGAAATAGCCCTTCGATGGGTGATGAAGCATCTATTGCGACAACCTCTAGAGTCGGCATCTGACCGGCATAGTCGGCCGTGTCGTCAGTCATGTTTCCAACGAGCGTAAGTGTCTTGGAACTGTGTGCTGGGATAGTAAAAGGATCACCGAGAACGGCCTGGTGATTGGAATTAAAACGCTTCTCATCACCAATGCCGTCGCCATTCTCATCAACCAATGCGACAGATTCGAATACATTATCCACGCCAGGTCCCGTCCTTTGAACCGTGAGGTTATTGACGATCACGTCTTTGCTTTCGGCCGTGAGAGTGACGTTTGTAAATGGAACACCACCAGCGCCAGCGGGTGCCAAGGTCGGCTTAGGTTGCTGCGGAGAAATCACGGCTAACGTGTCTTGCTCAGAAGAGGAGGCTGTAGTGCTCTGCGTTGCAAGTGTGATCCTACACAGAGAGTTCAGCTTCGCGCGAGTCATTCCACCGACTGACCCGGTGCCTGTTATAAGTCCTGACGGAGCGAGAATCTCCGCGGCATATTTTTGTTGGAACTTTACTACTGCCAGTGCGGTCAGCTTCCCGTAACTAGAGGTTTCGTTTCCTTTTGAACCGGGGCCAGTAATGGCTATGACAGTATCAGTATCGCAATTTAAGATTTTTTGTAGACTCAACACGTCATCCCCGGCGCTTCCGATTTTCAAATTTTGATTCCATGTATGCGGACAGGGCAACGTACCGGCGTAAGCAAATGGTGCCGCCAGAAAGACTGTAATCGCAACAACTGATATTCCGGTAGCTCGTTTCATTTCAAATTTGTTGAATATTTTATAAGTGCAATAATTTTGCATTTATCAATACTACCAGCGATTGTGTTCAATTGCAAGTATATTGCGTTTGTGATAGGGTTACATCATGAAAAGCAATAATCCTGATTTTGCCGAACTGTTGCGTGAATATGGCAGCAAGGCCACCCCTGGACGCGTCACCCTATTAAAGGTGCTTTGGCAGGAAGATAAACCTATTTCTGTTGCAGGATTAAAGAAGAAGCTCGATCCTTCATTCGACGAGGTCACACTTTACCGCGCACTTGAGTCACTCACGGCTTCTGGGCTCATTCGCGAAGTTGATTTTCGACATGGTCATGCCCACTACGAGATGAACGCTTTGCGGGAACATCACCACCACATCATCTGCACTAGTTGCGGAAGAGTGGAGGACACCGAGTGTCGTGTTCAGGAAGCGAAGCTTACAAAAGCATCTGCGTTCAGGATAATTACTGATCACACAGCAGAATTCTTCGGCCTCTGTAATTCGTGCATAAAAACCGCTTAATAAGATAATTAAAAAATTAATCATATGAATAATAAATTGTTCGCAGCAGTCGTAGCAGTTCTCGTCGTCGGAGTTATCTCCTTTGCAATTTTCCACTCCAAAGCGCCAGTGGCTCAGACGCATAAAACCAAAGTCGCTGCAGGTTTCTATCCTGAATATTTTCTTGCTAGTCAGATTGGCGGCGATAAAGCTCAGGTGACCAATATTACGCCCGCCGACGCGGAGCCGCATGACTATGAGCCGACAGCGCAAGATATGGCGACTATAGAAAATAGCGAGATGCTCGTAGTTAACGGCGGTGTCGAAGCGTGGGCAAATGACTTACAGAAGAATCTAAATCCATCCAAGACGCTCGTGGTTGTTGCTGGACAAGGTTTAGAAACGCAGTCAGTCGTGGAAGATGGAAAATCCGTGACTGATCCGCACGTTTGGCAATCACCGCTTTTGATGAAGCAGATGGTTGAGAGGATTGAGAAAGGATTTGAACAAGTTGATCCGGACAACGCGGCCTACTACAGGAGTAACGCTAACGCTCTCAATACCCAACTTGACCAACTTGATAGTGAGTACAGATCTGGTCTTGCGAGTTGTGCCAAGAAGGTCATTATTACTTCACATGCGGCGTTCGGATATCTGGCGACCACGTATCATCTGAATCAGGTTTCCATCGCAGGACTTTCGCCAGACGCAGAGCCTTCTCCGAAGCAGCTCGCTGATATCGCAACGTTCGCCAAAAAGAACGACGTGAAATATATTTTCTTCGAGAGTCTCGTATCGCCGAAGCTCTCGCAGACTATTGCATCGGAAGTAGGCGCTCAAACCATGGTACTCGATCCGATCGAAGGTCTGACCGAGGATGACCTTGCCGCAGGGAAAAATTACCTGACTGTCATGCGTGATAATCTCGCACACCTCCGTGTTACGCTTGAATGCAAATGATGACCAATCCTGACCATAGTGAGAATATTATTGAGATACGCGACCTTTCTTATTCGTATGGAGAGACTAGGGTCCTGCGCGACATACAATTGTCGATTCATCGAGGCGATTATCTTGCGATCGTGGGCGGTAATGGTGCAGGTAAATCGACACTCCTTAAGATCATCCTCGGCTTGTTGCCGATTCAAGACGGCTCAGTCCGCCTCTTCGGTCAAGACATCCGCTCATTCAGGGATTGGCCGAAGATTGCCTACGTGCCGCAGAAAGCCACGAACTTTGATACAAACTTCCCGGCTACGGTGCGCGAAGTAGTCCTCATGGGTCGTTTCGGTCGTCGTGGTATTTTGCGGCGCGTTATACAGGAAGATCATGATGCTGTTCAGGAGTCACTGGAACAGGTCGGCATGTGGGAATATCGGGACAGACAGATTGGTGACTTGTCGGGTGGGCAACAACAGCGCATATTCATTGCGCGCGCACTCGCAGGTAAGCCCGAGATCGTATTCCTTGATGAGCCCACTGTTGGTGTTGAGACGCATGTTCGGGATGAATTCTATGCGCTTCTCAGAAAGATGAACGAGAGAATGGGGCTTACGGTTGTACTTATTACGCATGATATAGAGAAAGTGGGACACGAAGCCATGCATGTTGCGTGTATTGATCGCACCCTCTTTTATCATGCTTCGGTTGACGACTATTTCAAACACACACATATCATTCCTCATCCACATACATAATCTATGCTAGAGATTTTCCAGTACGGCTTTGTTGTTCGAGGCATTGAGGCGGGACTCATTGTCGGTTTCGTTGCGCCGCTCATCGGCATATTTCTCGTGCTGCGGCGCTACTCGTTGATAGCCGACACGCTCTCGCATATTTCGCTTGCCGGTGTAGCGCTCGGATTTCTACTTGGTATTAATCCGATGTGGACCGCTGTAGGTGTGTCGGTCGCCTCCTCATTGGGTATTGAGAGGCTCAGAACTTCAAATCGCATATATGGTGAATCGGCACTCGCACTTTTTCTTTCTGGCGCCCTCGCGCTTGCCACCATACTGCTCAGTCTCGGGAAGGGTTTTAATAGTAATCTGTTCAATTATCTTTTCGGTAGTATCGTCACGGTAACACAGGGAGACGTGTATGTAATTGCAGGACTTGCACTTATGGTTGTAGTGTCCATTTTTGCTCTCTATAAGGAACTGATCTATATCAGTTTTGATGAAGAATCGGCGCGTGTATCAGGAATTCCCGTTGACCGCATAAACAAAATACTCATTGTATTATCAGCGCTTACCATCGCACTTTCTATTCCTGTTGTGGGGGTACTACTCATTGCTGCTCTTATTGTTATACCAGTCGTGGCAGCTCTTCAGCTTCGAACGAGCTTCTCTCGCACCATTCTCTTCGCGGAGGTAATATCTCTATTTTCGGTTATCTCAGGAATCTTTGTCTCGTTTTATCTTAATCTCTCGACCGGCGGAACAATCGTTCTCATCATGCTTGCTCTCTTTGCGATAATTTTCTCGTTCAGGAAGTTTTCTTGGATAAATAGTCGATTTACTGTGTAAAGCAATGGTCTTACCACTTAGGAAAAGCTCCCCATTCAGACAACTAAGCAGGTCTCGTTTCTCACGATCATCACCCTCTTTGAGTAAAAACTTTGCATAGTTCTGAACATCTACGTCACTGACCTCGATACTGTCGGATTTGCCTGTAACCATTCCCTGAAACTTCTTAAACCTTCTTATCTCGGCCTTAATTTTGTTTTGCATAGGCGTCTTTTTGAGATCAAGCTTGTCGGCCAGATTTTGCAACTGGTCTATTAGCTCAGTTTCGCTGATGTAGCCGCACTTACAGTTCTTGTCTCTTGCTTTGGTACAGCCATAGTAGACATGCCGCTTTGGAGGTCCATTCTTCTGCTTTTTAAACTTTTCGGTTGCCGATACACCGGAGCCACATAGACCGCATTTCATGATTTTAGTAAAGGCAAATTCGATATTCTCCTTGCGGACCAGTTGTGAGTTCTTTACCTGCTCTTGGACTAAATCAAACAGCTCTTTGGTGATGATCGGCTTATGTTTGCCCTTATACCAGATACCGCTTTCTCTCGGGTATTCAAATGACCCGTAATAGAACGTGTTTTCTAAGCGGTGATTTTTGCTTTTGCAAAACGGGGGGATTCGAAAGCCGCAAGCGCGGCGGCGCTGAGGCGGGTAAGGGTACACTTATGCAGAACCCGGGAAATTTTTGACTTTCAGCGACATGTAAAAATGTTCTTGGGCAATCTCCCCTCTCCACACAACGTTTTATCGGTATTGCTCAAGTGATATAATCAAGAGACGTTATGCTTTCGATTGCAATTCCAACTCTGAACGAGGAGTTTCATATCGAAAACATGCTGAAGTCACTCCTTCTGCAAACAGTGGATGAGCCTATTGAAGTTGTTGTTGCCGATGCAAACTCAAGTGATAAAACTCGTGAGGTCGTACGTTCGTACGAAAAACACTTCCATCGGGTCCTTATTGTCCCGGGTGGACTGCCAGCGGTAGGGAGAAATAACGCAGCAAAGAATTCGCGTGGTGACCTCATATTTTTTGTTGACGCGGATGTTACGTTTCCTTCTAAAACATTTTTGCGCGACGTCTCAGCCTACATGCGCAAGCGCCGCATTGATGTCGCGGCAGCAACCCTGCGCCCGCGAAGCACGCGGTTAATCGACAGGGCGTTTGTCGCAACAAGCAACATGATTATGAAGGCGACCAAGCGCTTTAATCCAAGTGGTTCTATGTGTATCGTGGTTACCCGTACCGTATTTGAGAAATCTGGTGGCTACCCTGAACAGGTACACATGAGCGAAGATCATGATTTTGTTCGCTCGTGTGCCCAGCACGGTTCGTATGATGTACTACCTCATCATGTCGATTTTTCAGTACGAAGATTGGAAAAAGAGGGTCGATGGGGCCTCGCCTACAAGTATGCAAAAGTGACCGCCTATAGAACTTTTGTTGGACCGATTACAAAACCAATTGTTGAATATCATTTTAGCTATTCTGACTCCGAGAGTAAAGCGTAGCGGGCGGCCATAAGGCCGCCCGCATAGTTACTCATGAGAGCGCACAAATTCGTCTGCCTCATTGCGCTTTTTTGACGCACGTGTGCGGGTAAAGAACGACGCTTCACGCACCGGCCCGAAACTCCTTTCACGCTTAAAAAAGCGCAGATCTGCCTTCTTAAAGCTGCGACGTGCTCTGCGAAACTGATTGATATGGTACGAGTCAATCCGCCACAAATTGCGCGATATACCATCTACACACAGTATCTGTGAGATAGATGCTTCACTGCACAATGACTGTGTCGCCAAAAACATCGCAATCATCTCATTTGCTTCTGGCGAAAGCGCTTCGACAAACCACTCGATTTGTTTTTCTTTCATAGCACACCTCTTGCTTGCTTCTCACCTCACCCTACCAAACACTCAGCGAAATACAAAGCCGCCGAAACCCGTGGGTTTCGGCGGCTCACGTTCTCATGCTGCAAGAAGCAGTGCCCTTTCGTGGGGCTCAAGCTCCACATCTTCCAACACGCGGTCAATCTCTTTGCTGCGCTTGTGTATGTCTTCAGTGCACTTGTCGAGCACATGTTGCAAGTACAGCGACATAAGCTGCATGCAGACTACGGCGCCCGTAAAGACGTAGATACCGACGCCAATATGGATAGTCACGATTGCGCTCGCTTTCACCAAGACCACAAGAATGGTGACGATGAATACATCGAGCATCGAAAACCTTCCGAGCTCTCCCACCGCCCATACCATACTTTTCCCTTTCTTTCCGATGTACTCGTACATAGTCGCCGCATACAGGAGTACGACCAGCTTTGCAATCGGAAAAACGATCGTAAAGATGAGAATCGCGAAGAACAAGAAGTACTCGCCTCCACTCCAGAGCTCACCGAGACCGTCGATCACCGAGACGTTGTTTTTGAACAGCCAGAACTTCTCAACCTGGAAAAACGGTAGATTGAGCGCAATCGCGAAGAGCCCCGTGCTCGCAAATACGAGGAGTACCATGAGAAACCTGATTGGGCCCTCATACTGCCGCTCTTTGAGCGCGGTTATGATTTTTGCTCGTCCATTGGAGCTCACCCCGTCAATCGTGAGCGCATGATGGTATGCCGCACGATCTTTGAGAGGAATGAGCTCTGCAAGAAATCGCTCTTCTCCCAGGGCGGTAAATGCGCGGCGCAGCTTTGTTGGCCGCGAGAGCGTAACTGCCTCAGGACTTTCTTCTTGCATCTGCATTGTGATGCTCCTTGTTTACGTCAGATTCTGTATATTTTATACAACATTTTATGTTATTTTACAAGGGTCACCACGTACCTGTATTCCCCATTGAAACCCATGGCTCTTGTATCGGGAGAGGAGAACCAATTTGTAACAATTCAATTGAAATGCCCTCAGGTGAGCGGATGAACGCCATCCTGCCATCGCGCGGCGGACGATTAATCATAATTCCCGCTTTCTGCAGCCGCTCGCAGTACTCATAAATATTCTCGACCGCATAGGCGAGGTGTCCAAAATTGCGCCCTCCACCATACTCTTCTGTATCCCAATTATAGGTAAGTTCAAGAAGCGGAGCGCGCTTTCCGTTCATATCTACCTCATCTCCCGGCGCCCTCAAAAAGACGTTGGTGTATCTACCCTTTTCGTCGTCTCGACGCGCCACCTCAACAAGTCCTAGAATCTCGCCATAGAAACTGAGTGCCTTTTCCAAGTCTGTGACACGAACCATGGTGTGGAGATAGTGCATACTATTTTAGTGTACTTTCGGAAGTACGAAGAAGCGTGAAAAGAGATGTCTGTGTTTTGCAACAAACAAGTATATGTGCGTTAAGACAAAATGAATGCCTGGTAACGCACCGATATTAGCGAGAAAACGCCATCGCGGGTTCAGAGAGATGACATGAAGTATTGCATCAATATTTTTATACACGTTTCCCTGTGAGTCGATCGCATGAATCTCCCGATCAACCGCCTCTTGACTGAGAGTCTCTGGCAACTGAGTCCACATATCTTTCATGTCGCACTTGTGGCCAACTGACGATCGCTCTACCGCGCTCACAAAAACAGTGCACATCGAGCATTTTGTATCGTAGTACACTGACACTTTTTCAGCCTCCATAGTTAGCGAAATTTTGTCACATCCACCTTTTCCTGTTTCAAAAGTTTCAGTTTTGTAGCAATACCTCCTTTTGCAGAATACCCACCAAGCTTACCGTCACTTCGTACAACACGGTGACACGGTACCTGCGGCGCAAACGGGTTTACCCCTACTGCATTAGCAGCTGCCCTTATCGCTCGCGGCTTGCCGATGCGCCGCGCAAGTTCGGTGTAGGTCATCACCTCACCTTTTTTGATACGGCATAGTTCGTGCCACACCTTTTTCTGAAATGGCGTTCCTTGTGCTGCGTCAATTTGTTTTTCGTACATGTCTTCATGCTACCATACACGGCATGCCTGTACTTGAGGTGAAAAATCTGGTCAAAACGTATGGTGATTTTCGCGCCGTTGACGGCATTTCTTTTAGCGTTCCTCGAGGCAAGATTGTTGGCTTTCTTGGACCCAACGGTGCAGGCAAGACAACCACCATCCAGGTGCTCTCAGGAATTACGAAACAAAACGGCGGGACTATTTCCTATTTTGGAATTGATTTCCAGAAAAATCCGATTGAGTGTCTTCAGCGCATTAACACTACCTCTGCTTTTAATACCCTCATGGGTCGTATCACCGTCTGGGAGAACATGTTTACCTTTGCGGAACTCTATCAGGTACCACACTCCCGTAAAAAAATTGCGGATCTTCTCGAACAATTTGAAATAAGTTCACACGCGCATATTTTGTATAAAGACCTCTCCGCTGGACAGCGTACACGAGTGAATCTTGCCAAGGCGCTCTTGAACGACCCCGAGATACTCCTCATGGACGAGCCCACCGCATCACTCGATCCTGACATCGCTGACAAAACACTAAGCACCATCGAAACACTCAGAAAAGAGCGGAACATTTCAATTCTTTATACGAGTCACAACATGAACGAAATCACTCGCATTTGTGATGAAGTAATCTTTCTTGATCGAGGAAAAATTGTTGCACAGGATACCCCGGAAAATCTGACCAAGAGTATTTCAGCTGCCACGCTGCAAGTGACCTTCCGCGAAGAAATACCTGGACTTCGCACTTATCTGACAGAGCGTAAACTTAATCACTCGTTTCCAGCACCTCTTTCTATCGCAGTCGAATCAACCGATCATGACATCCCTGGGCTTTTGTTTGATTTAAGTAAGACTGGCATTTGGATTACTGACATTGAAATAAAGAAGCCAACGCTTGAAGACGTCTTTTTACAGATAGCTCGCCCAGATAAAGGAGCACCTAAAGCGTCAACCATATGAACTTCCGTCGCGTCCGTGCAATTCTTTGGCAAGAGCTCTTTGTCCTTCGCCGTTCATACGAGGTTATCGCCGACATCATCGTCTTTCCATTTACCAACATTCTCGTGTTTGGTTTTATTTCAGTGTATCTCAGTAAAGAAAACCCCGCCGCTGCACAATTCGTTATCACTGGCATGCTCCTGTGGGGAATCATTTGGATTGTGCAGTATTCAGTCACACTCGGGTCATTGTGGAACATCTGGTCACGCAATTTGGCAAACCTTTTTATTGCCCCGCTTCAACTCAATGAATACATTCTTGCGCACACTATTTCAGGAATAGTGAAGTCACTGTTAGTGCTGACAATCAACGCAGTACTGTGTGTGTATGTATTCCATTTCAACCTGCTCAGCGTGGGAATACTTCCTCTTGTTCTTGCGTTCGCGAATTTTGTACTGTTTGCCTATGCACTTGGTATTACGCTTCTTGGCCTCATTTGGAAATATGGTACTCGTATCCAGGCGGTCTCATGGAGTTTAGTTGGCCTCATTCAGCCACTTGTCGCGGCGTTCTATCCACTCTCAGTACTACCGGTCTACGTTCAGTGGGTTTCAATTTTGTTCTCCCCCACATTTGTATTTGAAGCCGTCCGCACTGCGCTCACGACCGGAAATGTAGACTGGACACTCTTCGGAATCGCATTTGTTCAAAATTGTGTCTACTGTGTTATTGCGTCAAAACTCTTCGTAAGTATGTATGATGCTTCGCGCGATTCGGGACAATTTGCACGAAATGAGGCATAGTGTGGCGATGATCCACCCGCTCGCTAAACATAAAGAATTTGCGCCCCTGATAAAAAAGCATGGTCCCCCACAGCTGCGTCGTGGTAAAAACATCTTCCAGGCGCTCTGCCGCTCTATCATTTCTCAGCAAGTTTCAGGAAAGGCGGCGGTATCAATTTTTGCAAAATTTACGGCGCTCTTTCCTGACAAAAAATTTCCCGAACCGCAGGACGTACTCGACACACCATTTGAAGTACTGCGCTCTGCTGGGCTCTCGGGACAGAAGGCAACCTACATTACTGACCTTGCACAGAAGTTTTCTGACGGCACCATTGATGTGAAGAAAATTACAAAAATGAGTAGCGATGAATTGGTGGAATACCTTGCCCAAGTAAAAGGTGTGGGTGTCTGGACCGTGCACATGCTCCTTATCTTCACTCTTGGCAGGCCTGACGTACTCCCCACAGGCGATTTAGGTATTCGCAAAGGATTTCAGATTGTATACGGCATAAAGACTCTTCCATCACCGAAAGCCATAGAACGCTTCGCAAAACCGTGGCGAGAATACGCAAGCGCTGCGAGCTGGTACCTCTGGCGTGCTGCCGACAACGCCCCTGTGGCGAAGAAATATAGGCCGGAAAAAACGAACCACTAGAAGTATGAGTTGCACTTTATTAGCAATGTGTTATAATTAAATTTGATAAAAAGTAGACACAGGAGTCGTCAATGGACTGGAATCAGTTCGTACACCATGTCAGAACATGTCGCGAAAACCCCCATCTCGCACCTATTACACTCAGCAACACAGTGAACGTCGAGGACATAACAAAAGCACGCATCTTGCACCGCGCCATTACAACATCAAGTGAAAAAAGTGTACAAGAGATAAGCGATCGACCTGACGTATCAGAATTATGGAGCTGGGTGATAAGACTGGGGATGGAGCGTGCAGCTCTTATCACCTGCTTGGTGGGCAGAACGTAGAACAGGGGCGCACATATGCGCCCCTGAAAATTTATTCTTCTTCGTCCATCGGCGCACCTTCCTCTCGTGCTTGCGAGCGCATTTCCAGGTCAAGATCATCCAATCCTTTTCTCAGCTCATCAACCGAAATTTGCTGGACAATAGAAAGAGAGGGGGCGCGCCACCATTTACCATCAGCACCGACACGATGCATATCTTCAGCCCTCACGATATACATATAGTTTGTTAGCTTCCTTCTGTAGAGATGTTTGAATTCTCGAGAATAGTAAGCCATCGGCAAATCATCATCACGGTGATCCTGCTCTCTTCCTATCACCGCCCACCCCTTACCAGACTCGCGTATGTCAAACTTTGACATATGAAAACCGACGCTGTAACCATTTCTCTGAGCGATTCGCGACATTTCCCTTAAGAGCCCTTTCGGTCTGATTTCCCCCGAAGAAACTCTATCCAGTATTTTTTTTAGAAAACGCTCACGAAGTTCGTGGGGGTACGACAAGGCTGCATATATCTCTTTCTTGGAAAGATCTTTAGCGCCAAGCATTATTTCGTCAGCCTGCGCCTGCTCCACATCAAGCTTAGCAAGATCATTCTCAAAACGTTCAAACATTTTGGTAACGACAAAGAACTCAAAAAATAGCTCTCTTCTAAGTTCCCTATCTACCTTTCTTGCATCTTTGAGCAAACGACCTCTTTCGATTGCCAAATAATCACTGCCCTTAGGCAAAGATTTGTTGCGACCAAGTGAGTTTAAAACCATACTAATGATAGTACAGACCTATTTCAAAACTCACAAGAGAGCATCTTGAATGGTGCCAGAACTCACCACACCCTCCCTCAAAATCTTTAACTCCTTGCCTGTGCAATCAATCACCGTTGACGGTTTTGATTCTGGCAATTCCCCCGCATTGACTGCCACGTCAATGAGACCGGCATTTTTGCCAATTTGTATAAAAATAGGGCCGATTGAGTTTTGTGGTGGGTAGCCACTCGCATTTGCGCTCGTCGCTGTAATTGGTTTTCCAAATACCCGAATCATGTCTTGGCAAAAGCGATTGTCAGGAATACGAAAGCCAAAGGTCTTCATACCCCGCATGATGCCACCCGTAACCCCCACACGTTTTTTTACAATAAATGTAATCTTCCCCATGGGTAATTCGGTTGCAATTTTGCGAATCCGGTCATCTATGTATCCATACTTTCCCGCCATTCCTAGGTCCGAAACGATGGCATGAATTGGCTTGTCATCTTTACGCTCCTTAACTGCATATATCTTATCAACTGCAGTGTTTGAAAATGCATCTGCTCCGAGCCCGTAGAGCGTGTCAGTCGGATACAAAACAACACCGCCTTTTTTGAGAGCAGCGGCGGCTTCTTGTACTACAACCGAGTGTGTGGTCGAGGTTAGATTACGCATGAGCATCGCACCATGCTACCGAAATTTTCGCTTTTCTGCTATAGTGTCGGGACAAAATACCGCGCGGTTAGCTTCGGTGGATGATACCGGATATAATCGCGAAGTAATGCGCGGTTAGCTCAGTTGGTAGAGCGCTACATTGACGTTGTAGATGTCGGGGGTTCAAATCCCTCACCGCGCACCGAGACAAAAAAGACTGGCCTGCGCCAGTCTTTTTTGCTGCGGTGCGAGACGGAGCATTGCGAGCTCAGCAGAGCGAGCCGCGAGTCAGGGTCGAAAAATTTTGTGAGTGACGACGAGCAAAATATTTTTGACCACAAACAACAACATTTCAAGCTCTTACCCAATCCCACAACTATGTCACCCTTTTTATACGAAGATTCTCTATTCCTCCCCTTCTTCGGGAATGAACCCGCCTGCCTGAATACTCCATAGACGCTGATAGAGACCATCTCGCGCAAGCAATTCCGCATGCGTACCATCGGCTTCAACTTTCCCACTTTCAATCACTAACACACGATCCATCGAAGTAATGGTCGAGAGCCGGTGTGCAATCACAATCACTGTCTTTCCCTCCATCAGGACCTTAAGCGAATCTTGAATCAAGGCCTCTGATTCAGAATCAAGACTTGAGGTTGCTTCGTCCAAGACCAGAATCGGTGCATTTTTCAAGATGGCGCGTGCGATCGCAACACGCTGACGCTCGCCACCCGAGAGGCGCACCCCGCGCTCCCCCACAAGAGTCTCATACTTTTTGGGAAGATTCTGAATAAACTCATCGCAGTGCGCTTTCTTTGCAGCATCAATTACTTCTGCGTCCGTTGCATCACGCTTACCGTATCGAATATTTTCTAAAAGCGTGCGGTGAAAGAGAACCGGTTCTTGTGGCACAAAACCGATCGCGTTGCGCAAACTATTTTGCGTCACGCCGCGTACTGACTGTTCATCAATCAATACCTCCCCGCCTGTCACATCATAGAGTCGTAGCAGTAGTTTAGTGATTGTCGATTTGCCCGCACCTGACGGCCCAACAAGAGCAACTTTCTGTCCCCCAGGAATGACAACAGAAAGATTCTGCAAAATGGGCCGATCATTATGAAAATAAAATGATACGTCATTAAAACAAATAGTGCCCTTAGTTACTTGTAGTATTTTTGCCCCCGTCCCATCGGCAATACCGTGCGGCTTATCAAGAATCGCTACCATCTCTCCCGCGTCGGCAAATGCGTCATACACGCGTCGTAACTCGCGATTCATATTCATAATCTGATCAAAGGTACCAATGAGGTATGACTGAATGAGCACAAAGTCACCCACCTGCAGCTGGCCTAACGTCCAAAAATGATATGCGCCATAGAGCATGCCGATATTTACTGCGATCATGAGGAAACCTTGCACATTCCAGATGTTCTCATCGGCAACCCATGATTTGAGTGTTGCCTTGCGCCATGTCTCAAGCACCTCATGGAATCGACCTGATTCATGCGTGGTGCCCGAAAAAAGAGTCACAGTATTCTGATTTGATACGCTGTCGGCAATCGTTCCGACAACCGCACTATCCGCAACGGCTCGCATTTCGCGTAGTGGCTGACGCCACTGCGTCACGAGAATCTGAAACAAAATAGCAAGCAGACACCATGCCGCAAACACGAGGCCCAGAACGGGATTTCGAATGAAAAGGACGATACACGCACCCAACAAAAACACGACGAGCGGTATCGCGGTCATTACCAGAGTATCGAAGAGTGTCTCAAACGCATCCTTGTACTTCGTCACGCGACGAGTAAGCGTGCCCGAGAATTGCGACGAGAAAAAGTGTGCTGAGTGGTCAAGCAGGTAGGCAAACGCCTCTTGTCCTAAATTTTGAAGAACGTGTACTTCCAAATACACCTGACTCCATCCACGCCACCGCCGCATCGCCCACCCCAAAAGCGATATACCTGCGATGATATATATTAGATGTAAAAACTCTCCACGACTTACGGTTCCCACCGGCTCAGCGAGTAAATTGAAAAAATGCCGCATGTACCACGGAGTCGCGAGTGCGGTAAGCTGGAGTCCAATCGGTGCAAGGAGTGCTCCCACGAGAAGAAATGGGTACCGTAACGATGCTCGCATATAGCGCCGTAAGACCGCTTGGGGCGGTGCGATTATCTTCGAAGATTCCATATCTCCTCATTATGCGCTATGGTAGTGAAATCTATTCAAACAATATGAGAATCCTGGGGATTGAGACAAGTTGCGACGAAACAGCGGTTTGTGTACTTGAGTGCACGGGAAATTTTAATACCGACTTTTCTTATACCATTGTAGGCAACGCCTTGTTTTCACAAGCAGCACTCCATGCGCCTTACGGTGGCGTCTTCCCCAACCTCGCTAAGCGAGAACACCAAAAAAACTTGGTGCCACTTTTGGTGCAAGCACTGACTGAAGCGCACATACTCATACCGGTCACTCCACACCAAGGGGTACCCTTGGTAAATACCAAGGGTACCCCTTGGGAGGATATTGAGAGGGTTTTAGAGCGCGAAAGTGAACTACTGCCACAGGTAACACAATTTTTACAGACTCATGCAAAACCAGATATTGACACAATCGCTGTGACCTTTGGCCCCGGGCTCGAACCCGCACTGTGGCCGGGTATCAACTTTGCAAAAGCGCTTTCGATGTCGTGGCAGATTCCATTAGTCCCAATAAACCACATGGAGGGACACATAGTCGCCTCCGTTGTTGGCGAAAATAACAAGTATCAAGTTTCAAGTATCAAGAAAGAATTCGAGATACCCGCACTCGCACTTCTTGTCTCTGGCGGTCACACTGAGTTGCAGTTAGTAAAAAACTTTGACGACTATCAGATGCTCGGCGAGACACGCGATGACGCTGCCGGTGAAGCGTTTGATAAAATCGCGCGCATTTTAGATTTACCCTATCCTGGTGGCATTGAGATTTCAAAACTTGCTTCTCTCGCGCGCGGAAAAACGAAACACACCACTCTACCTCGTGGCATGAAAGATTCAGGTGATTACGACTTTTCTTTTTCTGGTCTCAAAACTGCCGCACGAAAATTAATTGAGCAACACCAGCCGCTCTCTGACGAAATGCGCGCAGACATCGCACGAGAAACCGAAGAATCGATTGTGGATGTACTCGTTTCGAAAACTCTACGTGCAACAGAAGAGCACGGAGCACAATGCATCTTGGTAGGTGGCGGCGTCGCTGCAAATTCATACTTGCGCTCACGACTTACTGAAGAGTCCAAAGTACCAGTACTTTTCCCTGCACCAGGGCTCTCTACCGACAATGCGGTCATGATTGCGCTCGCTGGCTATTTTCAAGCAACAAAAAATCCGCCTACAGGCGGTTTGGGCATCGTGGCACAAGGGAATGCAAGACTATAAAAAACAAAAGGGTGGCACAATAATGTGCCACCCTACAAGAGGAGAGGAGGCTGGACTCCATTTACTCCTGTATACGTCCTGGTCTCATAGGGTGGACCAGGCACGTTCCAACTTGCTTCTAGTATAAATTATAAAAATATATTGTCAAGTCCCCTCCTCCAACCCTCTGTGCTATCCTAAAAATATGGCTCCCCACCTCGATATTTTCGCCGCTGACTCGACTACGCAAATGACCAACTTTTCGATATACTCTCAGTACCCACTATGACCACAAAAATATCGGGCGGGAAGGAAAATCGCGGTATTCCAGAAGCATTCATGAAGCCCTACAACCCCGAAGAAGCCGAGGGGGCTACAATAAAACTGTGGAACGAAAGTGGTTTTACCAATCCTGATGTCTGTGTCGAAAAAGGTGTTACCAAGGCAAATGCTGAAGGCTACACAATTGTGCTCCCTCCACCAAACGTGACCGGCACACTCCACATGGGTCATGCGGCAATGCTTGCCGTCGAAGACATCTTGGTTCGCTACGCACGCATGCAAGGCAAGCGCACGCTTTGGATACCGGGCACCGATTCAGCGGCAATTGCAACGCAATCAAAAGTTGAAGGTGAGATTTATAAAAAAGAAAAACTCACCCGCTATGACCTTGGCCGTGAAGAGCTTTTGAAGCGGGTGAGCACATTTGCAGAAGAAAGTAAAAACACCATCATTAGCCAGGTGCGTGCTATGGGTGCATCACTCGATTGGAGTCGCTATGCTTACACACTCGACGAACCGCGTTACAAAGCAGTCATGACTGCGTTTGTGCGTATGTACGAGCTCGGACTTATTTATCGCGGTAATCGTATTGTGAACTGGGACCCAAAACTCCAGACCACTGTTTCTGATGATGAGATTGAATACGTGGAGCAGAAAGACCCGTTCTATTATTTCCAATACGGACCATTTGTTATTGGTACCGTCCGCCCCGAAACAAAATTCGGCGACAAGTATGTCGTCATGCACCCCGACGATGCACGCTACGCGGAATTTAAACACGGACAGAAAATTGACCTCGAATGGATTAACGGGCCAATCAGCGCAACGGTCATTAAAGACGAGGCTGCACAAATGGAAGTGGGTTCTGGCGTAATGACTATCACCCCGTCACACTCAATGATCGACTTTGAAATTGCTCAGCGCCACAACCTCGACGTCGAGCAAGTAATCGATGAGCGCGGCATTCTTCTCCCTATTGCCGGTGAGTTTGCAGGGCAACATATCAAAAAGGCTCGCGCAGTGATTGTTGAAAAACTCAAAGCAAAAGGACTCGTCGTAAAAGTAGACGAAGCATACGTCCACAACATCGCGACCAACAGTCGTGGTGGTGGAACTATCGAGCCACAAATAAAGCAGCAGTGGTTTGTTGCCGTAAACAAAGAGTTCACCCTTCCCCATTCTGAAATTGAAGGAATCGCGTCGGGCTCAAAAACAACACTCAAGGCAATGATGCGTCATGTTGTTGAAACGCGACAGATTCGTATTGCTCCTGAGCGATTCGAGCGCGTGTATCACCATTGGATTGATAACTTGCGCGACTGGTGCATTTCACGCCAGATTTGGTTTGGTCACCGCATTCCTGCATGGTTTAAGGGAGATGAAATACGTGTACAAGTTGATTCACCAGGCGAAGGCTGGGAACAAGACCCAGACACGCTCGATACGTGGTTCTCTTCAGGCCTCTGGACCTTCTCGACGCTCGGTTGGCCCGACAATACTGATGACTTCAAACGCTTCCACCCCACCTCCGTCCTCGAAACTGGATACGACATCCTTTTCTTTTGGGTTGCACGCATGATCCTCATGTCGGGATGTCTCACCGGTCAGGTACCGTTTCGGGATGTCTATCTCCACGGACTCGTGCGTGATGGTCAGGGACGCAAGATGTCAAAATCGCTCGGCAACATCATTGACCCACTCGACATGGTGAAAAAGTACGGCGCTGACGCTACCCGCCTCTCGCTCATCATTGGTGCTCAACCAGGAAATGATTTGAAACTCTCAGAAGACCGTGTACGTGGATACAAACACTTTGCAAATAAACTTTGGAACATCACGCGTTTCGTGCTTGAGAGTTGTGCAGGAGCAGATATCAAAGCGGAGATGAACTCCGAAGACAGCGCACTCATCACCGAGGCACAACTCGTTATCGCTGCCGTCTCCAAAAACATGGATCAGTTCCGACTCGACCTCGCCGCAGACGCTCTGTATCACTACGTGTGGGATCGTTTTGCTTCTGAAATTATCGAAGCATCAAAGCCAATCCTCAAGGGCGAAGATGTTGTTGTACGAAACTCACGTGCTCGTGCACTCAATGAAATCCTCATAATGTCAGTCAAAGCTCTGCACCCATTCATGCCGTTTGTGACCGAAACTATCTGGCAAAAGCTGCCCACAAAGGAAAGTGAAGTTCTTATGGTTGCGAGCTGGCCCCAGCACTAAAAATCTCAGGACTCTCGTTACCACAAAATATCAGCTTGTGAGGTTTGATTTTCTTACACAGCAAAGTCACCCCGTCGATTTTAGTGCGGGGTAAAGCAGTGGTAAAATAGAACGAATGGATTTTGCATTTGAACCCGTCATAGTCGCTCTTGCTGGCGGGTTTTTTCCCTCTCTTGCATGGCTCTGGTTTTGGCGACGTGAAGACCGAGAACATCCGGAGCCACGCTATCTGATTGCGCTTGCATTTTTGGGTGGGATGCTGACTGTCGCCTGCGTTATCCCCCTGCAGAAAGCCGTTGCGCCACTTATCCCGACAACAACACTACTTTTTACTGTATGGTCTGCTATTGAAGAGGTATGTAAGTATCTCTCTGCTCGTATCACCGTACTGTGGCGACGTGACGATGATGAGCCTATCGACCCGGTGATTTATATGATTGCCACCGCACTGGGTTTTGCCGCGCTCGAGAATACTCTTTTCTTACTTTCACCTCTCGCCGGAAATAGCCTGCGACAAACGATTATTACCGGTGATTTGCGTTTTGTTGGTGCGACGCTCTTACATGTTCTTTCGTCTTCTATTATCGGCTGCGCGCTCGGTATTGCGTTTTACAAAAGCCGCGTGGCACAGTTTTGGTGGCTTATTGCTGGCATTCTCTCTGCAATTGCGGTGCATAGCACCTTTAACTATTTGATACTGAATGTGCCCGAAGCATACCTCGTTCGGACGTTTTCGGTCGTGTGGATATCTCTCATCGTAGTCTTTGCCGTGCTAGAATACATTAAACGCATTCATCCGCGCTCTTAAATTATGTTTGGACGTGACGACACCACAAAAAAACCCTCTCTTTTCTCTCGACTGACGGGTACCTCCTCTGACGGTGACTACATCGAGGATGGACCAGAGCGTGAGCAGGCCTCACATCTTTCAGTAAAATCAACCGATTGGGATGACAAAGAAGCAGACGGCGAACTTGGGGTAGATGTCTACCAAACCCAAGATGCTATCGTGGTAAAAGCATTTATCGCCGGCGTGCAGCTGGGATCACTCGACATATCTCTCTCGCGAGAAATGATTACCATCACAGGCTCCCGAACGGACGAAAAAGAAGTGGACGAGGACGACTATTTTCAAAAAGAATTATACTGGGGGTCATTCTCGCGTACCATCCTCCTTCCTGAAGAAGTTGATGTTGACCTCGCGGAAGCATCAGAGAAGCATGGCATTCTCGTCATTCGTCTCCCAAAAATCAATAAGAAAAAGCAGGCAAAGCTAAAAGTTAAAAGTAAGTAAGAAACCGTTTGTGCTTGGGGCCGGGCTCGAACCGGCGACTTCAACCTCTTCAGGGTTGCACTCTACCAACTGAGTTACCCAAGCCCACTACTAAAATAAAGGAAATGTATTTCGAGTATAGACTTACGTAGAATGACAGCGCCACAATTTCACTGCGCATTCGCACTGAGATTTAGTGCTAGGCAAGCCCCACCCAAAATCAACGACCATTTAGTGTGAGTATCTTTATATACCACAAAAACGTTGCACTGGAAAGCATCAATTGTGAGATTTTAGTGCGGAGCAAGCGCTTGGCTACTATGGCTTTTTCGGAACAAGCGCATTTAACTGATCTTGCAGCTTCTTAAGCGCATCTTGCGCACTGTTTAACTGGCCTTGTGCGCTCCCGCCAACCTGCTGCACACGCTGCATCGTATCGAGAGCTGATTGCATGACGGGCGCGAGGTACTGCATATACAGGTACAAGGGCACGATGATAAATCCTGCCCAGAGTACCACTTTGAAAATCGCTCCCCAAACTGCGTTGCGACGCTGCGCATGGAGCATCCGATTGTTTTCTTTTACCAGGCGATACATCTCTTCGAGACGCTGCTCGTCCATACCCTATACTTTTGGCACTTCACAGGTGGTACATGATGTGCAGTCCAACTTTATTGCAATAGCAAGCGACGAAAGAATAAGCGCATTCCATAGTAAGAAGGCAGGGTCAATACCCACAACCGCTGTCTTGAGCACAACTGAAAGCCACGCTGAGATGAGTGCGGCTGCAGCAAGTCCCCATAGTATTTTCCACAACCAACATTTTATGTGTTTTTTGTTCATATAATTTTTTATTCTATATACATACGGTACACACCAAGAGCTGCCTTGTCACGAAACAGGTGTTTACAAGTGAACCACTATGGTCACGAATGTAAACGTACCTGTAGTTACGAATATTTTGCGTATCACTGCGCAAGTTCTGCAAAAACGCTCCTTTACCCGCTCGGCCATTTTTACTTTTGTAAAAACACGCATCCATCTAATACAGTATGTAAAAAAAGAAGCATTCAGAATTTCTAGCTCTTGTGCCCTCGGCCAGAATCGAACTGACATCAACAGCTTAGGACGCCGCTGCACTATCCATTGTGCTACGAGGGCAAGCCTTCGTACTTTACCACGCAATACTCCGACCTAAGAGTAAAAATTCACCACTCCTTTTTCTAGATCGATATGGCAGTCCATTAAGTCAGCCCAGGTAAGTTAGCCCAATTTGGGTACTTACCATCCTCCCGCTGAGGAAAGACAACACCATTTGAGTAATCTTCATCGCTTTCCGATATTCTTTCACCCGCAATAAACTTTGGCACCGCATCATTAGCATCTCGTTCTGACCATTTTGTTGTCGCCTTGTACTTTCTTAGCAAATTTACAAGCTTCTTATGTGTGGGAGAAAATATAACTATCTGATCTTTTTTCTCAGGTCGCTCAGAGTCGTACGTGTATTCATTGCCCGGCGCTGAAAACCATAACCTGCGCATTTTAAAGGTGTCAGTTGGTTTCCATTCATGACTATTACTCATGTCAGCGTTTATTACATGAACGACATTGGTTGGATTTCTGAAACGACCATTCGATACACGATCTAAAATCGAATAGACTTCCTCTTTTATTTCCGTGATGTTGGAAAGTGAAGTCCCGTCATAAGACGCTCTTCTGAGCGCCGCGATTCTTTCTAAATCGTCATGAGGAATTGGCACCACTCATATTGGTAGTCTCGGTTCTCTCTCTTTTCGCAGTCCATCCATAGTCAAGGGATTTTTCCAGGACAGAGACGTTTGTTATATTCCGAGTGCAGCCTTGATTTCAGGCTCATTGAAGCCAACGATTACTTTGTCGCCGATTGCTATAACAGGGACGCCCATCTGCTGGCTTTTCTCTACCATTTCACGACGCTTTTCAAGATCGGTGCCAACGTTATAGTCGGTGAATTTCACATTGTTTGCGGTAAAAAAGTCTTTCGCAAGATGGCAAAAGTGACACGTAGAGGTCGAATAAATGGTGACTGTTGGTTGCGCCATACCAATTGAGTAGTTATATAATAGGAAGATAATTGTATCACACTTAGAAAGAGTGCAAGGTGCTCTTGTAATGTGCACATTACA
>RFQR01000001.1 GCA_009924895.1 bacterium | reverse complement strand
GTCACGTCTGAGGTGAGAGAGATGAGGGCGGTGGAGACAGATCCTGCCGTTGCTTTGAGGAAGCCGGAGAGGTTTGCGATGGAGAGGTTGCCGAAGAACACGGAGGTTGAGGAGGCGTATGACGCTGAGATGTTGGTGGTGGATGCGTTTTGGAAGGTCTGGAGTTCGGTGAAGGTGTTTGCGGTGTAGGTTTTGGGGATGGTGGTTGAGGAGTTTACGTAGGTATTGACGCGAGTGTCGGTGTAGTACTTGTTGTTAGTTCCTTCGAGAAGGGCGTCGGTTGTCGTTGCTGAGAAGAATTGATAGAACGGGAGACCGTAGTTTGTTAGTTGCGTTGCCGAAAGCGAAAGATTGTTGAGCGTGGTAATCGAGTTTATTGATGTGGTAGCAGCAAGGTTACCGACAAAAGAAGTAGTGGCACGAGCGGTCGTAAAGTAGAGGTTCGAGCCTTCAGTAAGAGCTGAGGTTGTTGTTCCCGCCAAGTTGTTTGCGAAGTTGGTATCAGCGCGAGCAGTGGTGAAATACAGGTTAGTTCCTTCTGCGAGTGCGGTGGTTGTGGTCGCAGCGAAGTCAGTCGCGAAGCGAGCATCAAAGCGAGCGTTGGTGAAGTATTTGTTTGAGATACCTTCAAGAAGCGCGTCGGTGGTGGTTGCATACCACGCAGAAAGAGAGAGTTTGGCATCGAGTGCGTTTTGGAGGTCAGTTTGACTGGAGAGAGTGCCGGTGATGGAGCCCCACGTTCCTCCACCCCCTCCACCACTAATTCCAAGGGATGATGTTGAAACAAGGTCGTATGTTCCACCGGCATTACCTACGAGAATCTTTCCATAAGTTGGTGGTGTCGATGTCCCCGTTCCACCGTTAGAAATAGACAAGACTCCCGTGACATCTGACGCAAGGGAGATAAGCGACGAGGAAATTACACCTCCTGTTGCTTTCAGAATTCCATTTAATGAGCCAATAGAAAGCGTCCCGAAAAATCCTTGTGTTGAAGAAGCGTAACTAGAAGAAAGTGCTGTCGTTGATGCGTTAGTGACAGTGAGTCGATTCAGCAGCGAGTTGAAAGTAAAGCTTCCACTTCCTCCAAACGTTCCCAAATTATTAAACTGTACATTCGTATTTGCACCACCTGGTGAACCGCTGCCTCCTAAAATTCCTAAGGAAGATGTGGCGAGGAGCTGGTATCCACCCGCTCCATCCCCCACTAAGAGATCGCCATACTGTGGCGCGGTCGATGTCCCAGTACCTCCATTCACAACTGCAAGAAACCCTGAAAAAGTCGAGCCATTAATAGCGATGTTACTTAATGAGACATTTTGAATGGTGCCGCCCTGAATGGTTGGATTCTGCAGTGTTGTATTGGTGAGTGAGTCAATTCGAGTTGCTTGCGCAAGAACATACGGCGTTACAATTTCGGACTGTCTTGGCGCCGTTGCAGTCAAATACGCAATTTTTGAACTCAAGCGATTATCGAGCTCCTGTAGCTTTTCAAAAAATACTGATTCTGAAGACCGAGAAGAAGGCAGCGCAACAATCGGAGTATTTTTTTGAATAATAATAGTTTTCTCTCGAATCACCACCGACGAGGTTGCTTGTCCTGCCACTCCTTGCACTGCACGCGTTGGTTGGTACGGTTGAATATCGACAGACACCCGCGCACCTGAAGCACTATTTCCACTTAAGAAAAATCGTGACCAAAGATCAGAGAGAAACGAAGACTGAGTCGCGGCAGCAACTTGAGTGGTAGAATCCGTACCAGGAGAAGTGACCACCGATTCTGCAATCTGAGCGGTCTCGTACAATGCAGAAGTAATGACATCTTTGTAGTTCTGGTTGGTTATAAACGAAAATGAAGAAAACGTAATAGCAAGAGCAAGAAAAAATGCCGTCGCTTTATGCACCCACTCCCCAACTGCATGTACGTGATGGATTGGTGCATGCGGTAATGATTGGTATGCCGCATGCCCAATACCCGAAGGAACCGCTCCAAGCTGGTGTGCATATTTTTCTCGAAGAAACCGAGTTCGAATCATGTATTCGCCTGGTGTCCGTACGGAGAGCGCCGGTACTATATGAGCTTCTGAAGTGCTTTGAGGTGTATGGTGTTTACGATGAGATGCATATTCTCGTTCTCGCGCTTTTTGTAACTCTATTCTTCGAGACTCTTTTGTTCGTACCAACTCAACCAAAAAAGAATCGAGTGATTTTTTTTCTACAAACCACTTCGACCCGATATGGGTACCCGAAATCTTTTTATCCCGCAAAAGCTTTGTGATATAGTCGCGAGTCAGATTCGAAAATTCACTCGCCTTGTGTGCAGAGATGTACTCCTTGCCATCGATAAAAATAGGTGAAGACATGGGATATCGATGCTCGATTTATCTAGAATTATATACCCTTTCTGGGAATACTCTGTGTACAAAGAGTGAATAACTAATTAAAAAAGTGGATAACCCTTTTGTAGAAAAAAACACCTCGACTTGGAGGTTTGAAGGAGTGGCGCGCTCTAATTTAGCGAGAGCGTGTATATGTCACCTCATACGTCACGAGAGACTCAATGAGATTCAAAACAGGGATGAAAGAGGAGGATGCCGCAGCGGCAGTTTGGATACCCGTTTGTCCCGCAGATTGAACTAGCGTTGAATGGTCGCGGAATGAGTATACTCCCACGGATAGGAGCAACATGATCGTAAGTGCATACGACGATACATTCATATAAACATTTGTCTTTCTTGCTTTTCCATGCTCAAGAGGCTTCAATCTCTTTTTGGAACCTGACTCAGCCTGAACCTTTCTGATCGGAACATGCGAAGTGCCAAGGTTTTCCTGTAAGTCATGAGTGTTCTTTTGAAGCGTCGAAGGTTGTATAGTGGGTATAAGCGGGGCATCTTCATGAAAATATCGCGTTTCTGGAATAGTATCCAATGTCTGATGCACAGCGCTTGTTCCCTCAGGTAGACGTACGAGCCCTACAGAGGATGCTTGTACCGCGGCGAGAAGCGCATCTTTTTCTTTCTTATGGCTCAAAAGTCCTTTACGATGAAGAAACCACCGATTACCGACTTGGCGCGATAGGATTTTTCCTGATCGAGCAAGTTGAGTTATATAATCATGATTATATCCTGTTTCTTCTGAAGCTCGTGAAGCCGAGATATACTCGTTTCCATCAAAAGATATCAGCGAGTGTGGTCGCTCAAGTGGATACACTCCCGGAGGTACAGGCACGTAGGCATCAGCCTTTTCTTTGTGCTGTTTCAAAGAATCTTCAACCACATACCAATGATTACCTATCCTTTTGCCTTGAATACTACCCTTTCTTAGTAGTTGACCAACGTAGTCTTGCGTGTAGCCTAAGTTCGATGCCGCCTTCCTTGAAGAAAGGTATGCAACCCCGTCAACTTCAATCACATCATTCATAGGTATAGTATAGCATTTAAAATGCCGAGAAAGTCATTTTTGCGTGGATATCTCGAGATTATCCAATTTGACGTTTGAGCTCATCTCTGAGGGCCTGCGGATTGACCGCTCCTCGAAGCTCTTTCATCCCCTGGCCGAACAGAAACTCGAGCGCCGATGTTTTACCAGAACGTATTTCATCGACAACCTTTGCATTATTCTGAATGATTGTTGAAACAGTCCGGGCAACAAGCTCAAGATCCTCTACAACCAATAAACCCTGCTCTTTCGCATGCTGTGGAATATCGATAATTGTTCCCTGTATAAGACCGAGGAGCATATCTTTAGCTGAACGCGAGGATATTTTTTTGTCCTCAAGCAACTCCACCATTTTTGAAAAATTAGAAATAACATTTTTATCTTTTAAAATCGAATATCGATTACTGATATCTCGGGTCATACTCGCAACGTCGTTCACCACGTAGTTTGCTGCGGTTTTCTTAAACGATTGTATACGTGTAGCTCTTGTTACGGCATCAAAATAGTCTCCCAGCTCAGGATCTTTTACGAGAGTCTCCGCATCAGATGAGGAGAGACCTGCAATCTGGTAGCGTACGGAACGTGCCGCAGGGAGTTCAGGCAAACTTGCTGTCAGTACCTCATCTGAAAACTCTGGTATATCGCTCAGCATAAGCGGTGGGAGATCTGGATCGGGGAAATACCGGTAGTCTGCGCTCCCCTCTTTTTGTCTTTGTGAAAACGTTTTCTGAGCCCCATCATCCCATCCCCGCGTTTCTTGTTGCACTTCGCCGCCCGCATCAAGAAGGGCTGATTGTCGTGCATGTTCGAACTGAATTGCTTTTTCCATTGCACGAAACGAGTTAATATTTTTTACCTCAACCTTGGTGCCTAAGCGCTCATTGCGAGATATTGAAATGTTGGCCTCAAGGCGCATGTGGCCTTTTTCCATATCGGCATCACTTGCGCCGAGATACCGCATAAGGAGCTGGAGTTCTCGGCCAAATTTTCCTGCTTCTTCTGCAGAGTGAATCACTGGTTCAGTGACAAGCTCCATAAGGGGTACTCCTCCTCGGTTGTAATCGATAAGAGTGCCGAGGGTGCTATCATGAACTGAACTTGCCGTATCTTCTTCAAGGTGGATGCGGGTCAGCTGTACTCCCGCAAGCTCACCACCCGTAACAAGCGGAAACTCGTACTGGCTTATCTGGTAGCCCTTAGGTAAATCTGGATAGAAGTAGTTTTTTCGATCAAACTCAGTATAGTCTGCAAGTCTGCCTCCTACGGCCTTGCCTACACGAAGGACCTGTCGCACCGCCTCTTTGTTTATGACGGGCAAACTACCGGGATGTGCCATACAGACGGGGCAGATGGTCGCGTTTGGCGCAGAACCGTCAGGATCGTTAGCGCAGCCACAAAACATCTTTGTCTTTGTTTTGAGTTCAACATGAACTTCCATCCCTACCGTCAGCGTATACGCAGTGCTCATAGCGTGTATAGTACCGTGGCGAGGAATCTTTTGCCACTAATATCAGAAAAATGAGTATTTTTCTGCACAAACTTCTACCCTCTTCTCCTCTGTATCGTCTATCCGTACAAATAACGATATATCCACTATTTATTCAATATCTCGGCTTCTACTGATCAGCCGCCATGCGCCAGTTTTGATCAGTTCTTCGGCTTTTTTGTATTTCATTTCTCTCTCCTCTACGCCGTTAGTTATCAACACTTTTTCATTTCGTTCAAACTTATTTGCACTACCTACTGAGGTTCCTGAAAAAGGCACAACTGGTATATGCTGCACTTCTCGATTCTGCGCTGAAGAGCTCTGTCTGAGCATGAGTGACACCTGGGTCTGATATGCATCCTCCACTCCTTGGAATAGCCTCAGGCCCTCCTTCTTGTATTCAACAAGGGGGTCGCGCTGGCCATAGGCTCGTAGGTTTACACTTGAGCGTAAGTACTCCATTGATTCCAAGTGATCAACCCACAGATGATCAATAACCTGAAGCATGATTCGTCGTCCGTTCTCAATAAATGATGCCGTACCCCGTTCCCTCTCTATCAGAGCGCGAAGTTCTTCATCACCCTCAGTTGCAAATTGAAGCGCTTCCAAAACCGTTTTTGTATCTCCGCAGAGGATTGTTCTGCGGCGCTCATACATGCTCTTTCGTTGGATATTAAGTACATCATCGTACGCAAGAACGTGTTTGCGCGCATCAAAGTTAATTTCTTCAATTCGTGTTTGTGCTTTCTCCAGAGATTTAGTAATCATTCTATTTTGAATTGGTTCGTCTTCTGGAATACCAAACGACCCCATAACCCGCTTCACCATGTCAGAAGCAAAAATACGCATGAGCGAATCTTCGAGGGAAACAAAAAATTGTGTAATGCCGGGATCGCCCTGGCGACCTGCACGTCCGCGTAATTGATTATCAATGCGGCGCGCATCGTGTCGTTCGGTTCCGATAACAAAGAGGCCTCCTGCGGTACGAACAGCCGCATACTCCTCTTCGGTTGCAGGATTTCCCCCAAGCTTAATATCGACACCACGGCCTGCCATGTTCGTCGCAATTGTGACGGCACCTCTCACTCCTGCCTGGGCGATAATCTCCCCTTCTTGTTCATGATTCTTCGCATTTAAAACCTGGTGAGGTATTCCGGCTTGTTTGAAAAATATTGAAAGTAGTTCATTTTTCTCGACTGAGGCAGTGCCCACCAAAACTGGCTGCCCTTTCTCATGCAACTCTTTAACGGTCTTCACGATTGCTTTCATTTTTCCCTGTTCAGTTTGAAAAATAAGATCATCGCGATCATCGCGACGAGGTTCTTTGTTGGTTGGAACGGGGACCGTTGTAAGACCATACACGCGATAAAATTCCTCGGATGACGTCGTTGCTGTGCCCGTCATGCCTGCAAGACGGCGGTACAACCGGAAGTAATTCTGAAACGTAATAGATGCAAATGTACGAGACTCCTGCTGAATACGAACCCCTTCTTTTGCCTCGATGGCTTGATGCAGTCCGTCACTCCAGCGTCTTCCTGGCTGCAGTCGCCCTGTAAACTCATCCACGATTAAAATCTCGTTATTGCGGACCACATACTCTTTGTCTCGTTGATAGAGCGCCTGTGCACGCACGGCAGTTTCGAGATGGTGCACATACTTGATACCCGCATCCGTGTAGATGTTTTCGACGCCAAGTGCTCGCTGGGCTTTCTCTATACCAGCATCGGTAAGAGCGATTTGCTTGTGCTTTTCATCAATCGTATAGTCCTCCTCTGCTTTAAACGACGTAACAATGTGCGTAAACTTTTGGTAGAGATCTTCAGCATTTGCAGTTGGCGCAGAAATAATAAGCGGCGTGCGCGCCTCGTCGATGAGTATGGAGTCGATTTCATCAACGATTGCCATATGATGCTCGCGCTGGCGCAGCTTCGACTGTTCGTATTCCAAGTTATCACGCAGGTAGTCGAACCCAAACTCATTGTTGGTACCATAGGTAATATCGGCAGCATAACTCTCAGTTCGTGTGCACGGGCGTAAAAAGTCATGCATGACTTTATAGGACCCTTTTTGGTCTCGCTCTGTGTCTTCTGAGGCTTCCTGTATCTGTGGAACATGCGCGGGGTCATATCGATATGACATGTCTTGAGTAATCACACCAAGCGTAAGACCGAGCGCATGGTAAATTTGACCCATCCATACCGCATCGCGTCTCGAAAGGTAATCGTTTACCGTAACAACATGGACACCTTTCCCATCGAGCGCGCCGAGATACGTCGGCAGGGTTGCTACGAGAGTCTTTCCTTCTCCCGTACGCATCTCAGCAATTCCTCCTTGGTGGAGCACCATACCTCCTATAAGTTGTACATCGAAATGGCGCTGACCGAGTGTCCTGCGAGAAACTTCTCGCACGAGTGCGAACGCCTCTGGAGCGAGCGAATCGAGTGATTCTCCCCGCGCACGCCGCTCACGAAGGCGCTTGGTGTATCCAGGGAACTCTTCTACAGGGAGCGCGCGCATCGTCTCCTCCAGAGCATTTACCGTAGCAACAATGGGGATTGCGCGCTTGAGCGCGCGGCTATGCTCGTCACCGAATATCCTTCGAAACCATGACATCGGCGTATAATATCATTTTTGATTCCTCAGGGCGAGTACTAATTACAGCCCGCCTTTATGATGCCTTTTTGGTCTATATTCACTAATCCTCCATTTGTTGTGATGGGTCCGGCTTTCGTTTCAAGGTAGGTACATACTTTCCATGATTGGGTAGTCGCACCAGTTATGGCAACCGTGTACTCGCACGGCGCACTTGCGCTCGCGCCTGAAGTAATAGGACACAGAGTTGATGCGGAGGCAGTTGGATCAGAGAAAGCACCCAAACCACTGGGAGCGGTACAGGTTGCAAGTCTTGTTCCTGCCGTTGTGCAGGTAGCAAAGGTGGTGGCAACGTTCGCATCAGCAATAGCAATCACATTAGCAATCTGCTTTAGATCAGAGAGGCGCCGCGCATCGCGGCTTTTTGCTCGTGCCGAGCCCATATTACCAAGTACGACTGTCGCGAGAAGTCCGATGATAGCAACGACGACGAGTATCTCAATCATACTGAAACCTCGTTTAAAGTTCAGGGTGCTCATAGACATAAGTATACTCTCGAAAACTCCTCTTTAAAAGAAACAATCCCCGAAATGGGGATTGTTTCTGAAATATACAAATGGG
The DNA here is from genome assembly GCA_009924895.1 of bacterium. Taxonomy (GTDB): domain Bacteria; phylum Patescibacteriota; class Minisyncoccia; order Phycocordibacterales; family UBA2100; genus UBA10103. The sequence goes on along the minus strand of RFQR01000001.1, from coordinate 148,379 downwards.
TTATTTCTTGCCTTTCTTGCCTTTCTTTGCCTTCTTCTTTGCTGCTTTCTTTTTTGCCATAGATAGTGGATGTTATGTGAGATGGTAATCGACCCACACGCGTATCATTTGATACCATGCATGCGTTTTCATATATAAGTATGGCAGAATTCTGATTTTATTTTTTATTTTTAGAAAATAATTGTGGATAACTTATCTCTTTATATTTTTATATCACTTTTTAAAAATCTGCTTTAAAAAATTTACAATACTCATCAGAAAATATTATTTTGAAACTAGTTTTTTTTAGACACTTACAGGCATGATTGACTACCGCATCGCTGAACGTAAAAAGACCCACTGCGGAGGACGGGTGCGAGCTCCATTGGTGAAAGTCAATATGTGAGTGCCGCCGCCCTCCGTAGTGGGTCTTTTTAAAATCTAGAGTAAGCCTATCATGGGCTTTCTGTAGCACAAGCACAAAAACCGAACACCGCCCGTAAGGGCGGTGCATCGGGACTTTTCACCGGAAAGCATCACAAACTTTGTGACACTCACACATGACAAGTATACTCCTCCACTCACCGTATGCAAGTGTCCGTACGTATTGGAAAAGACTCTCTGCTCTACTGAGTGAATCTGAGCAAAACCTTTCTATCCCAGACCGGAGTGCACTGCGGCCACTACTCCCGATACATACAAAAATCCTGACATCAAATCAGGATTTTTGTATGTTTCTTGTCGCGGGGGCTGGAATTGCACCAGCGACCTCAAGGTTATGAGCCTTGCGAGCTACTTCTGCTCCACCCCGCTGACAAGGAGTATACGCCCATATGGACGGGCAAGCAATATCGCTATGCAATAAACTTGAATTCACGAAACACTTGCTCATACAAACCGATAACGCGGCGGGCCTCACGCGCACTCAGCGGAAAGTGAGCGCCATCGTGCGCAACGCGATTACGAATTTTATGCGCCTCCCACGCGAGGTCAATAGTGTTGAAATCCGCTCGCACTACCTGTTTCATTTTGTCTGCCATTGTTTCGCCACGGTAGGCAAGTACGTCGAGAAGTTCGTTCAAAAGTATATCGGCCTCCAAAATCGCAACGCGCCATTTATGATCATCTTCTGATCCAGCCGCTTCAACGATGCGCGCCCACCGCAGAGCTACGCGTGATGTGTCTTTTGCAGCAACGGGGTGCACGATGGCGAGGCGTTCCTGTCGTTCTTCTTGTCGTATTTGACGCGTACGAATAAGAGAGTAGATGATAATAAATATTTCAAATAACATTATGGCAACCGAGATTGCAACGAACTGCATCCAGGCGTGTGATAGTTGCACATATTCTCCGTGCTGAGAAAGGATTTCTAACGTGCCTGGTATCTGTGGCGCAGGTACCGGCGCATCAATCGCTCCCACCGTAGCACTCGCCTCTTCCCCCCGCCCTCCAAATCCAAACAGAATACTTGTTGCTGCTGGAACCCAGCGCACAAATACATCACCGATAAAAAGAAGAATCGAGTTTGCGGCAAACCCGGTTTGAGCAATACCATCCATCACTTCACAGTATACCGCCTTTGACGTCCTTACTGTGAGAGTTTTTCAACAGCCTCTGCCATAGAGAGTAGAACCCCTTCTTCTCTCCAACCTGACAACAATTGAAACCCGACCGGAAGCTGAACGCCGTCCCGCGCTACCGTCCCCATGGGCACCGATATCCCTGGCACCCCCGCGAGGTTTGCCGTAACGCTAAAGATGTCTTCAAGGTACATTGCAAGGGGATCGCTCGCCTTCTCCCCTATTTTAAATGCCGGATTAGGCGCGGTGGGAAGAGCGATTGCATCGACTGTTTCAAATGCTGATGAAAAGTCTTTGCGAATGAGGGCGCGCACTGAGCGCGCTTTGCGATAGTAGGCGTCAGCGTATCCCGATGAGAGCACAAATGTTCCGATCAAAATGCGACGGCGCACTTCAGGACCAAACCCTTCGCCGCGCGTCTTCATATACCCCTCAAGGAGGGTATCCGCCTGCGCAGAATATCCATACCGAATACCATCGTACCGAGCAAGGTTTGTCGAAACCTCTGCAGGACAGATGACGTAATACACCGAGAGTGCGTACGGCAGATGCGGCATATCAATATCGATAATGTCATATCCTGAGCGCGCGAGCTTCTGAAGCGTATCGTTAAAACAGCTCAGGACATCAGGATCAATACCCTCAGAAAGAAATGATCGAGGCACGCCGATTTTCTTTCCCTTTTTTTCGATTGCATATGAAGGAAGTGACGTGCTGTCGTGTGGGTCGTGTCCTGCAATCGCCGCAAAAAGAATTTCTGCGTCTTCGGCAGTTCTAGTAAGCGGACCAATTTGATCAAGAGAGGACCCCATCGGCATGAGACCATAGCGCGATACTGCGCCATAGGTGGGCTTGAGGCCAACAAGACCACAGTGAGAAGCGGGTTGTCGTATCGAGCCACCAGTATCTGACCCGAGCGCCGCAAGAGCAAGACTACCTGCAACCGCGGCAGCAGAACCGCCGGAAGAGCCACCCGGAACGCGCGTTGTATCAATTGGATTTTTCGTCACGCCATATGCGGAATTCTCCGTTGAGCTCCCCATGGCAAACTCATCCATATTGGTACGGCCTAAAAAGACCACTCCCTGCGCTTTCAGCGTTTCGATGACGGTAGCGTTATATACCGCGCGATACTTTTGAAGAATTTTTGATGCGCTCGAAGCAACTCGACCCTGAATCAAGATATTATCTTTTATAGCGAGTGGGATTCCCGTCAATGCTTTTTGTTTTCCCCGCGCAATCATCTCATCGGCCGCGCGCGCCTCGGCGCGCGCGGAATCCTCCCACACTTCCAGATACGCGTTTAGTATTAGGTTATGTTCAGCAATCTGCGCTAGGTATGCTTCAGTCAAATCGAGGGCGGTATACTCGTTCGAATCAAGTGCCCTGCGGGCACCTGCAATCGTGAGGTGTGTGATATCTATCCCATGAGAGATGATAGGAGATTGAATTTTTTTTTGATTACTCATACTACTGGCTCGTTAGTCTCCACTTGAGTACATACCTTACTCTCCTTTTGAAAGCACCTTTTTAACCGCGACCTTGTCTCCCTCACGAGCGGGCGCTTCTGCAAGTATCCTCTCGGTATACGTCCCCCTTTCATGAGTGAGTTCATCGTCACGCATTACCGTGCGCAATTCTTGCTTTTCAACTGTCACTATCCCGTCAGTGACTTTTTGCAATGTTTCGACAAATGAAAGAATTGCGGGTATTTCTCCCTCGAGCTTTGTTACCTCAGCGTCTGAAATCGAAAGGCGTGCGAGACGCGCAAGCGCACGAATATCTATGGACGTACTCATAGCTGTACTATACGCGCAAAATCATCTTCTGTCAGCACGGGAATCTGCAGCTCCTCAGCCTTACTTTTTTTGGACCCCGAATTCTCTCCTGCAAAAACACCCGTTGTCTTTCGGGAAACCGATTCACTTACCTGTGCGCCGCGGGCGCGAAGCATCTGCTTCATCGTGTCGCGATCGAACCGCGAAAAAGTGCCCGTAATAACGTAGGTGCTGCCACGCAGTGTTTGCGTTTGAGCCGACGTGCGCTCGGTAACGATATGAATATGCGCGGTGAGGCGCCGAAGTAACTCTCGATTATCACGCTCTCGAAACCAGTCATACACTGCCTGTGCAACAATGGGACCAATACCATCGATTGCTGAAAGGTCGTCGAGAGGCGCCTCCACAATCTTTTCAAGTGTATGGAAAGAATGAGCGAGTACAAGCGCAGTTTCCTCACCGACATGCGGAATAGAAAGCCCCACCAACAAGCGCGCAAGCGGTACTGCGCGCGCCGCTTTTTGTATTGACGCAATTAATTTTTTCGCAGAGAGCTCAGCAAATCCCGGAACAGTACGCACGTCTCCTTCAGAGAGCGTAAAGAAGTCGTCGAATGAGTGCACCATACCGCGTTCAAGAAGTGCATCGACCGTTTTCGTTCCCAGGCCTTCAATGTTGAGTGCACCCTTTGAGGCAAAATGGCGCAGGCGTCTACGCTCTTGTGCGAATGAGCCAGCATAGGCGCAGCGCCAGGCAGCTTGACCGGGCACGCGTTCAATTCGGCCGTCACCACCGCACTCCCGGATATGGGTGGGCCAGACAAATGGCTTTGCTCCTTTAGGGCGCAGCGGCTCTACCACACGCACAATTTCAGGAATGATATCGCCCGCTTTCTGCAAAACAACTGTGTCCCCAATCCTCACCCCAAGTCGCCTTATTTCATCTTCGTTATGAAGCGTCGCGCGCGAGACGGTGCTTCCGGCAATTGAAACCGGTCGTAAATGTGCTACGGGTGTCACGACTCCGGTACGGCCGATTTGAAACACGATATCTTCTATCACCGTGGTTACTTGTTCCGCAGGAAATTTATAAGCAACGGCAAATCGGGGCGCTTTACCCGTGTATCCAAGCAACTCTTCAAAACGGCGTTCATTGACCTTAATCACAATCCCATCAACCCAGTAGTCCTGCGATCTCCCTTTTTGTTTCCACGCTTCCCAATACTCCTGTACTTCCGAAACTGTTTTTGCTACTTTTGCATACGGGTTAACTTTGAACCCTAACTCACGCAAGTACTCAAGTTCTTTTTCTTGCGTCACAGGAAAAGATTCTGATGTTTTTGCGACATCATACACAAACATGTCGAGCTTACGCTCTCGAGCAATCGCTGGATTGAGCTGTCGAATTGCTCCCGCTGCAGCGTTACGAGGATTTGCAAATGGCTCCTGCCCTTTTTTCTCCTGCTCCTTATTGAGCGCTGCAAAAACACTCTCACCGAGCCACGCTTCTCCTTCGACCACAACATCAATTGGGCGCGTCAGCGAAAGCGGCACTGATTCAATCGTGCGAACCGTGTGCGTCACGTCTTCACCCACGACTCCATCACCACGCGTCGCGGCGCTCTCAAGGATGCCGCGTTTGTACGTGAGTACAATCTTGAGGCCATCGATTTTGAGTTCGCAGAGGTATGTCGGATGTGGGTTTTGGATACTGTCTTTCAAAAAACGCGTTATGCGCGCATCAAAATCGTGAAGTTCTTTTTCGTTAAAGATGTCATTGAAGGACCACTGCGCCACTTCGTGACGCGTCTTTTGAAATTGAGGCATCACTTCGCCGGAGATGCGCAGCGACGGGCTGTCGGGGGCAATAATGCGAGGATACTGTGCCTCTATCTGCGTGAGTTCGTGTTTGAGACTGTCGAGCGCCGCCGAAGAAACTATTTCGCGGTCGTATACATGGTAGGCGCGCCGATACTCGTGTATGGTATCCACGAGCTTTCGGTATCGTTCGCGTACGCTTTTGGGAATCATGCCACCACTCTACCACAGACATCAATAGCGCAACTCGACACTGCGCTGCAGAGAGCGCGACGATCCAAGATTTGCACACGAGACACTAAACCCGTCGGCATGTATCACTGTTTTGGGGGTGAGGGCGTTTTTAGTGACCGTGACTTGTGCGCAGTAGCCTCCCGGCTGAAACTGAAACGACATGGTGTAGGGAGGTGCGGCCTGCCGCCCGCTCACGGTGAGCGACTGACCATCGCACTGCGGTTCGGGAGAAACCACTTCGGGAGGCGGAGTCGTGCCGAAATAATTGTACCGAATGTCCCAATACAGCGCACACTCAGCAGCAGTGTCAGCCGTGTAAAACGCATATTGAGAATCGCGTCCCATACCCGAGAGAAAAATACTTTTTTGTGCAAGCTCAAAGACAGAGATACCGAGAGCGAGCACGATGGAAGAAACCAGTGCGGCAAGAAGAATCGTGAAGCCTCGATTGGTGTGCTTGTTATTCATACCGTTATTGCAACGCATTATTGGGAATCCACTTATAAAACTCTTCAGAGAGTGTCACTGTTTTCGTCGGAACTGCGCCGCTGCTACGCCAGGTAATCGTTACGGTAACCTTAATCTGATCAGTGTTATCGATTCCATCGGGTTTTTTCACATATTGAGCACGAACGGTCCGAGTAAAGCGCGTTGGGCTCCACCCTGTTTGCGCACTATAAATCTGCGTAGTTCCTGTCGGACCATAGGCATAAAATACCCCATCTGTCTTAAGAGGCGGGCATACACCGCCCTGGCATGAAATCATGAGGTTGTCGCGACTATCGATAACAAAAGGGCTGTTATCAATTGCGGGAAATCCTGCAAGGAGGCTTGTCGGTGTTCCGTATGCATTCGAAAGAATGTTGTTATCACGAGCATTTCGTATCGACTCAAGCGCTTCTTGTGCGAGAAAAAACGCGACGACTTGGTCGCGTGAATAAAACGAGGTAGCGACCGAGCGCGCAACGAGCGCCATCGGCCCAATAAGCGCAAGCGAAAGAATCATGACGGCAACTAATGTTTCAATGAGAGTGAATCCGCGAGTGCTCATAGTTAAATATCGAGTGAACGCTGCACTGCAGTTGCCTGAAGGGTAAAGGAGGTACGAAACCGCGGGTCAGACGCTGCAACGGTACCCTTAATCACAATGAGAACCTTGGGCTGAGTGATATCGCCTCGGGTTGCGCCAACAACATAAAACGTACATGAATCAATACTGATCTCGGGTGCGGTTATCGCAAGCGGATTTGATCCATTTTGTTGGGAGCGCTCAAGTCGGCGCTGTGCAGCGTTGTAAGAGTACATCCAGTCATCAAGCGTGGATGACTTATTCCCCCCGTACGATTCAAAATAAATAACACTGCCGCCATTGGGGCAATTCGGGTCTGTGGGCGATGGACCACCGCAGCGAATAGCACTTCCCATGCGGATAGCGCGAACCATGCCGTCGACACCAGTATTGAGGTTATTCATCACTGACTGTAGCGCCTGTGCCTTTCGATTCGCGGAAACGAGTGAGAGCAGTGCAGAGGTGCCCACCAGCATCACAATAGAAAAAAGTGCAACTGCGACAATGGTTTCTATAAGCGTAAATCCACGATTATGTCGCATTGTGGTCATATCTTATGAACATGTCGCTACCCGAACTTCGACTTGACCGGTTGCGGTTATAAAAACAGCTCTGCAGTCGTTTTGAGGAGAACGAAGAATAATTTTTGCGCTTTCCTGAAGTACTCCGCCTGCTTGCGTACGAATAAGTGCATCCGGTTCTGGTCGTTTGAACAAGATGTTGAGGCTGGTGAATGCACAATCTTCAGAGCCGCCAGGAGGTGTGGCGCAGAGTTTTCGAACGGTGTATCCATTCATGAGTTGGATGTTTTCATACGATTCTCCTGTGTCATATATGCCATTTGCTGATACCGTGTCGGTAAACAATAGGTAACTACTCGGGCTCGAAAGTGTGGCAAATACGCCATACGATGAAGCAAAGCCGCCAATATCGTTTCGGTATACCGAGGTTCCGTATACTTGTGCCTTACGAACAGTCGAGGCGACCTGATATGCGAGGCGTTCAAGGACTACGACACTACCAAATTTTGCATGATTCGAAAGCAAGAGCGCAGTCACCATGACCACGATCGCGGTTACTACCAAAAGCTCGACAATCGAAAAGCCGCGAGAAAACGTGTGCTTCATGAAAATGAGAGAGAGAGACCGTAGAGCCACAAAAGCCAGAGCAGAAAAGTCGCGAGAACCAGAAAGGGCCCGAATGGAATCTCACTTTTCATTGTAACAGAGACTCGTGGCAGTATGAGACCTCTCTGTGCAAGACGTACCGACATGCCTCGCCACCACACTGATGAACCTACTAACAGCGGTACGCTTATGAGGCCTCCAATCATAAACGCGCACATAATCGCTCCGAGCCCAAACCAAGGACCCAAAAGATAGCCAATTCCGACTGCAAGCTTCACGTCACCAAACCCCATAGCCGTCCCGCGCGAGAACAACCAGATACCAAAGAGAGGAAATGCCGTAAGGGGACCTGCGACAAGGTACCAATGCAAAGGCATACTGCTTGTCATGGCGGGGCCCATGGAGAGAAGCGCGAGGAGGCAGAATGCGTATACCCACGTATCAGGAATGATCGTATGACGAAGATCGTAGATCGCAATTACAAGCAATAGCGAAGCGACAATACACCAGAGGACTTGTATAAGGAGTGGCACACCAGGCACGCCTCCAAGAAACGCAAAACTGAGCGCTGTCAAAAGCTCGACGAGTGGATACTGAAATGAAATAGCGCTGCTGCACGAACGGCACCGTCCTTTCAAAAGTAGCCATGAAAAAATCGGGACGAGATCATACCATCGCAGCTGATACCCACATGACATACAGGCACTTCTTCCCCCCATGCCCCTCCCTGTTCCCCACCGCAAAACAAATACATTGAGAAAGCTCCCGACAATGAGTCCGAACACACCAAAAAGTGCCATAGCGCTCAGTATATCGCGAAAAAACCGCCCCATGGCGGTTCTCAGAAGCTATTGCGCGCGTGCCACTACGGCTGGACGCAGTAGTAATAGTTCGTTGTCGAAATATCAGCACAATCAACGCCCGCCGGGGTGCCGTCGATATCATTCGCAAGCGACGTATGGCCTTGTGTTTCAAGATCCGCGCGAAGAACATACCCCGCGCAGGCAGTAGCGCTACAGGCTGCAGGAGATGCTGCTCCGTCGGTGGAGATGTATTGATATACGTAGGGACTCGAATTCTTTGGATCAGTAGGAACAACCGAAATGAAAGTTGGTGCAAGCCCCGCTGGAATACTTCCGAGCGTGCCTTGCACAGGATACGTGCCGTTTGCATCGTTGTAGAGCTCGAGCGCAAGCTGCACCTGTTTTATATCACCAACACGGCGCGCATCGACTCCTTTTTTGCGCGCACTCGAAAACGAGGCAAGCACAACTGTTGAGAGCATGCCGATGATGGCAATGACAACCAAAAGCTCTATCAGTGTGAAGCCTCGATTTCGGTGCATAGATGCTAGTTACAACCCGCTGAAACGTTACCATTCTGATCAACCCTGACCATACCACCGTTTGTGGTGAGCGGTCCTGCTTTCGTTTCAAGATACACACATACTTCCCAGGTACCAGTGTCAGCTCCTGCGGTTGCGAGAGCTCCCTTACCTACAGCGTAGTCACATGCAGCACCTGAGGTTGTCGTACATGCAGTCGTCGATCCTGATGGGTCGGTAAACTTGGACAAATCAGGCGTTGTACACGTCGTTGCGCGCGCACCAGCAGCAGTACAGCCAGCAAAGGCAGTAGTAGAAACACCCGTGTCAATGAGCGCAACAGCGTTTGCGATTTGCTTGAGATCTGAAAGACGGCGAGCGTCACGACTTTTCGCGCGAGCAGAACTGAGTGATGCCAAGACTACTGTTGACAGGAGACCAATAATAGCAATAACAACGAGAAGTTCGATCAAGGTAAAACCTCGTTTTGTTGCATGCTGCATAGTAAATTAGATTAAGTAAATAATTGCCATCACCTAAAGGGCGACGTGCTTCTATTATACCGCTCTCACGCGCGCCCTCTTGTACTCTGTGGACAAACTCGAGTTTAGAATCCTGACGCAATGTTATATATCGGTACCAAGACTGCCGCGAGTAAGAACGCAACACCAACCGCAAGCGCCACAATCATGATCGGTTCAATGAGTCCCACCAAAGTATCGATAGCGTTATTTACCTCTCGTCGATAATATTTTGCAATAGTATTGAGGATTTTACCGGTATTACCAGTTTCCTCACCGATTTTCATCATCGCGACAATAACACCCGGTATTTCGGGGTGCTTACGAAATGCTTCAGAGACCGGGAGCCCCGCTCGTACATCCTGCGTCGCCTCAAGAAGCACTTTTTCATACACAGGATCACCGACTACATTTGAGGTCACTTCGAGACCGCGCAGAAGCTGAATGCCGCTCGTGAGCATGGTCGAGAGATTATCGGCAATGCGCGAGAGAAAGAGTTTTTGGTAGAGACCACCGATATGCGGCACCTGAAGGCGGGCGCGAGAAAACAGCATTTTGCCAGCGGGTGTCTGAAAATATCGATAGGAAAAACCGCCCAAGAGTACGAGTAGTATGAGAATCGGGACAATGTAGTGCGAGAGAAATAAACTTATTCCAATCACAACGCGGGTATAGAGCGGTATTTCCTGTCCCACATCATTGAGCATTGAAGCGAGTTGCGGAATAACGAGGGTCATAACGAGCGTCATGACCGTGATAAACGTAAAGACAATAAATGTGGGGTAAATAAGGGCATTTTTCGCCTTCTGACTAATCTCATAGTTACGATCAAGGTAGTCCGCGAGGAACGAAAAGGTTTCATCAAGCTTTCCCGTCTCTTCTCCGGCGCGCACCATACTGACGTAAAACAGTGAAAAAACGTCCGGGTGCCGTGAAAGCGCGGTAGAGATACTGCTTCCTGCCTGAATATCGTTTGCAATTGCAGTGAGTTGACCAGAGAGCTGTGGGGTACGTGCCTCGGCGGCAAGAAGTTTAAACGCGCGCAACGCTGATACTTGTGCCTCAAAGAGCGTTGTGATTTGACGTGAGAGCAAGACAACATCCGCTGTGGTCACACCGTTTAAGAACGAAAATCTCTGGCTCAGTGATTCCTTCACTTCTTCCGCTTGAATATCAGAAATAATGAGTCCACGACGCTGCAGCGCAGCAATTGCGACATCAAGCCCGACTGCATCAATCGTGCCTTTGCGCTGATTTCCCTCTTGATCGAGTGCGGTGTAAGTAAAAACTGCCATACGCTACAGAAGCTTTTGCAGCATGTTGGGATTCTGCGAATACTGGTACGCAGTCTCTACAGTTATCTCTCCTCGCGCGACCAAATCCGCAAGAGAGCGGTTCATATCAATCATGCCTTCCGACGAGCCCGTTTCGATGACCGTATTGATTTCGTGTGTACGTTTTTCACGAATTAAGTTAGATACCGCCTTGTTGTTGATCAAAAGCTCATAGGCCGGAATAAGGCCACCCGAGACGCGCGGAAGGAGGCGTTGTGAAAAAATACCCATAAGAGAGGAAGCGAGCTGAAGGCGGATCTGATCTTGTTGATTTGCGGGAAAGGTATCGATAATGCGATCAATCGTCTGTGCGGCATTGTTGGTGTGCAAGGTGGAGAAGACGAGGTGGCCAGTTTCTGCCGCCGTCACCGCCGCTGACATTGTTTCCGGACCGCGCATTTCCCCTACCAAGATCACATCAACGTCTTCGCGAAACGCAGAGACCAGGGCGGAGGCAAAGTCCTTGGTGTCAATACCCACTTCTCGCTGCGCAATGAGTGATTGTTTCGGTTCAAACACGTGCTCTATAGGGTCTTCAATTGTCACAATATGTTCCATACGCTCGACGTTGATGAGTTCTATCATCGCAGAAAGCGTCGTTGACTTTCCTTGCCCAACAGGACCCACCACCAAAAAGAATCCTTGGGATTTACGTGCAAAAGTTTCGAGCACATCAGGCACATTCAGTTCGTGAATAGGTCGAATAACCGGCGGGATAAGGCGCAGCGCGATTCCCACGGAGCCTCGCTGAAAGAATGCGTTGCCACGAAAACGAATACCATCAGCGGTTTGGTAGGCAAAGTCGAATTCTTTTTTAATACGAAATTCCGCAAGCTGTTCAGGTGTAAGGAGTACTTTCAAAAAACTTTCGGTGTCCTCAGGGGCAAGAACTGACTCTTTGAGCATCGGGGTAAGCGCTCCTGCAACGCGTATCGTCGGATGCGCGCCGACCGCAAGATGCAAGTCCGAAGCGGCTTCGTGCGAAACCACGTTGATGTACTTTCGTAAAAGAGCTTGATAATCCATTCCGTAAGTATACCAATACTTTTTAACTCAACTGCATAGGAAAGACCGTGGGTGTGAACACTCACGCACCACTTTTTTGCTTCAATGCCTGGGCAACCGCCTGGACAACCTCCGAAGGAATCATGGTTGCCTTTACGATGTAGGTATGCATTCCCAGTTGCTCTGCGCGCGCCTGCTCCTCAGCCGAACTTTGATTAGTGAGCGCTATAACAACGCTCTTTGGCGAGAGCTTCTCTTTTTGAATCGTGTCGAAGAAGTAGAAACCATCGTGAATCGGCATGAGTATATCGCTCAAAATAGCATCAGGCTGAAGTCCTCCTCGCAGCGCGGTAAGCGCCTCATCAACCGACAAACACGTCTGCACCTTGTAACCCTCTTTCGTAAACTTCATGGCGTACATATCGAGAAGAAACTTATCATCGTCGACAAGAAGTACGAATGGTTGCATATCAAAGCATTATACTACTGTTTTTACTGCGGCATCCCCAACGTCCTCAGCGATAAGTGCCGGCTCTTCCTCGACATTGATGGTGCTTGAAAGGCCCGATACTTCGTTAAACGGTAATTTACCCGCAACTGATTTCATGAGCGCGTCTTCGCGCATGGTAAGCATGCCTTGCGCTCGGGCTGCTGCTCTCAGGCTTGATTCCTTAAGGGGCTGTTCGAGAACGATGCGTTCAATATCGGTATTCATCTCCAGAACTTCAAAGACTGCCATACGGCCTCGGGTACCCGTGGGACAGGTTGCGGTACGCTCAGCTTCGAATACTTCGGTTGGGAGCGCAAACCGATGCTGTTCGGGGAGCGAGAGGCGCTCAGCTTCAATTGCAACACGAGCACTCGCAGAGAGCGGCACCTTTTTTCCGGTACCGGGGCAGAGCGTTTTTACCAAGCGCTGCGCCATAGAGAGTACGAGGACGGGAGGAATGAGGTATGGTTCAACTCCCATATCAACGAGACGGGAAACCGTACCCACCGCATCGTTGGTGTGAATTGTTGAGAGTACGAGGTGACCCGTGAGCGCCGCTTGAACGGCGAGTTTTGCTGTTTCAGAGTCGCGAATCTCACCCACCAAGATAACGTCCGGGTCTTGACGGAGTGTCGTGCGAAGCCCTGAGGCAAACGTATATCCGATTTCTGGTTTCATTTGCGACTGTGTGACGCCATCAACGAAGTATTCAATCGGGTCTTCAAGCGAAAGTACGTTGAGTCGTTCTCGGTCAATTTCCGACAACATTGAGTACAGCGTGGTTGACTTACCACTTCCGGTAGGACCGGAAATCAGTATGAGTCCATGGGGCCGCTTGAGCGCTCTGCGAATGACGCGCAAATCACGCTCTGAGAGGCCCAGATCGGTTACCGAAACAAAGCTCTGATTATGATCGAGAATACGAATCACTATCTTTTCTCCATAGTATGAGGGAAAGGTCGAAACACGAAAATCGATCTGGCGACCATCAATTGAAGCGCTAAAACGTCCGTCTTGGGGTTTGCGCTGTTCGTCTAGGCGAATAGAGGAAAGAACCTTGAAGCGAGCAACGAGTGCGCGATGGGTGTTAAGCGGCAATACCACGCTAGTGTGCAATTCACCATCGACACGGTAGCGCACCTTTACTCCCTGCGGCGATGCCTCGATATGGATATCGGATGCCCTGCCGTCAATTGCATACCGCAAGATAGTTGAAGCGATTTTGACGGTGGGCGCATCTTCTGCAATCGCGAGCGTGACACTCATGTCTTGTGCCGGTTCTGCGGCGATATTCAAATCAAGCGGCACAATGTCAGCTACATCGTCATCATCTTTCTGCACCGCAGTGCCTGTTGTAAGGTCCGACACCGCTTTTTCTACATCCCCCTTCAATCCCCGGTACATTTCAAGAATTTTTTCTAAGTCGTTTTCTGAGATGCGAAACAATTTAAATGCAACTCCCGTTTTGCGAGTAATAAAGTTGAGCGCATCTACCGCTGCGATGTTATCGGGATCGACGATGCCTACCTCCAACACTCCTTCGGAAACTGCAAGCGGCGCGATTTGGTAATGGCGAATAGAATCTTCAGGAATGTAGCGCAAGACATCAAACGGGATTTTACCTTGCGCCACTACTCGAGTAGGAAGTGCTCCTTCAAGAGGCGTACTTAAAACAGATGCTTGCACAGCCATAGGTAGTTACGGTCGCAACCCTCCTGGCGTCTTTTGTTGCTTTGGTTTTGTCTCAAACGAGGACGGCAGCGTCCCCGCAGGAGCAGCGTCAGCCGGTTGCGCAAATGGATTTCTCTTCCCTGCTAGTTCAGGAACAATATCAACTCCCACGTCAATCAGTACTCGAAACAAGGGGTCGTTGAAAATGGTGCTACTGAGCGTAATCGTACGCAACGAGAGTAAACCATCGGCTCCAGCCGCGCCTTGATTGAGCGTCGATTCGGTTGCGATGAGGGGCTGCTCTCCGGTTCCACTCGAGGAAATTCCCCACCATGCACCAAAAGCAATGAGGGCAGCAAAACCGAAAAAAAGTAATTTATTCAGCATACGTTACTTGAGCCAGTAGGTTTTAATCGTAATGTCGTAATGATAAATTGGTTCGATGCCAGACTTTTGAGCACCTTGTGTCAGGGCAACATTGACCACGTCGACGATACGCAGGCTCGATTCGAGCTCTTCAATAAACTGTATAAAATCTTGATACGTTCCGTCAGTTGCAAACCGCAGCGTGAGCGAATCGTATTTTTGATTCGAAGAGGTGCCTCCTATCGTCTGGGTATCCTTTTTTTCTTTTTGTGTATTTACGACTACATTTTCAACAGCCATGTGGTGCTTCGTTGCAAGACTGTCGAGATCAAGAACCAAGCGCACGTTGTCAACATGGTCGGGGAGCATTTTATGCAGACGTTCAAGATCGGCTGGATCAAATGCATTGTAGCGTGAAAGCAGCGTCTGCTTCAGTTTCTGAAGCTCTGCAGCGCGAGTGAGCGCTTGGTCGTGCTCAGCAATTTTTACTTCACGAACATGCACATCGTCGTACAACGGTTTGGTGTAGCCAAAAAACAAGACTCCCGAACCGACAAGTGCTAAAACGGCGAGGATAGTTCGTATCATAGTCTCGGTTGTGGCTGCGGCGGAGCGCTTGCAGGCTCGTTACTTTTTACGGAAGTGGAAGTGGGAGCGGGAGCGGGAGGCTGTGCTTCTTGTGGCACCGAGACATTTTGCGGAGCAAAAACATCTCCGGACTGGAGAGTGCTCTCACCTGCCGCGCCTTTAACCGAAGAAAAACGAACGAGTGACTGGTTGACCTCCGCACTGAGCTCAAAATTTACCCCATCATCCTGCCGCACGATATTGGAAAAAATGGGACTCACCAAGGCACCGCCTTTTGTAAACACGTCGGCTTGAAGCGCGATGCCGTTGACTGTTCGGGCCGTGCCAGTCATTTTTATTTGAATATCTTTCGGGTCCGAAGCGTCAAACGTCAGTGTTTTAAAGGTAACTGATTTAAGAGTAGCGGCTTCAAGCATACGAAAAAATCCTGAGATTGCGAGGTGCGCTCCCAAGATGCTGTCGCTTGCGTGCATGCGATCGTCGAGTCGCGCGAGATCCTGGACGAGCGCCGGCTCAAACGCTTTTTTCGCGCGTTCAATCTGTTCGGTTTTCGACTGCAAACTCGTGCCAAGGTACTGGTGGTATAGAAACACACCAACCGCAAGCGTACCTGACGCGACTAAAAGTACGGATGAGAGCAGTAAAAACAAATCAAAGAGCGCTGGCTCAGCGCTCCTCGAGCTGGTCATGTTGCCCGCATCTGACGGAATGAACGATGAAGTGATGTTTGATTCCATAGGTTAGCCGCGTTTGAGCTTACGGAGTGCAAGCCCCACTGCAACTGCGAATCCGGGACCAATTTGTCGCAGAGCATCAGCAAGAAATGCGGGAGCTTCCGTGCGAGAAAATGGTTGGGCAATTTCAACTTCGGCGTTGAGCGATGCTTGTGCGGTATCAAGGAGTCCCGGTAATGACGCTCCTCCTCCCGCAAAAACAACATGAGAGATATTCTTATTGTATCGTTGCCCGTAGCTCAATAATACTCTATCAACCTCAGTAAACACGCGAGTCAGTGTTGATAACAATGCGCTCTTAATGCGATCGTTCTCATCGGTAGAGAATGCACCTGAATCAACGAGACCGCGTTCACGCTTGATACGCTCCGCCTTATCAAACTCCCACGTCATCGCGCGCGCGAGATACTCAGACATATGCTGACCCCCAACCGTAAGCAAGTGCGTGAGCCTCACCACTCCGCGCTCCACCACATACATCTTGGTCGTCGAGGCACCAATATCAACAATCATAACCGGCGCAAGGCCGTGGCCTAACGATGAACGTACCGCACTAAAAATTTCGACTTCATAAAACGATGCGCTTATCGATGCGTTTTGCATAATCTCCTGGTAGGAGCGCAAAATATCATTATGAACGGCAACCAACAGCACTTCTTCACCCTTTGGGTGTGCAGTTTGCGCTGTTTCGAGATGGTCAAACGTATCACTTTCAGTATCTTTTGGTATCACAAACCAATCAAGCGCAACTTCAGATACTGGAACGGGAATATACTTACGCGCCTCAATCGGCACCATACGCTTGAGCTGGTCCTCCCCCACTTGTGGTAAATCAATCACCGTAACGAGGCTCGCTGAAAATGGAATAGAGACCCCCGCTTTATTGCTGGTTACATTTGCTTCTTTGACAAGATCGGTGATTGCTTTTGCTAATTGTTCGGGAGTAAGTTTTATCGCCTTTCCTACTGGCTGTTTTGCATACGGGGCAAGCGCAATTTCGCCATACGTCTCCAAAACCGCAGCACCGTGACTATTGCGCAGCTGTACGACCTTGATTGAAGAGGCGCCAATGTCAATACCGAGAACACTCTCCCCAGACCCCGCACCTGAGACAGCGGTAATTTTTCCAAAAAGATCAGAAAACGAAAAACCCATGTGGCAATTATACCACTTAGAACTACAAGCACTGCGGCACGTGTGCCGAGTATCGTGGAGTACGATGTTCCAATAACGAGAGCATCGTTGATTGTATACTACCTACGTCGAAATGGCCTGCGACGCTGAGACCGACCGCGAAACGGCTCGTCCATTGTTGTTTGAGATACGGCACGTGCTGGTGGCAATACAGGCATTTTTGAAATCTGTACATGCTTACGGATCAAGCGTTCGACACCGTTCAATACCCGGCGCTCCTCGGGAAGCACGAATGAAATCGCTTTCCCTTCCGTTCCTGCGCGGGCAGTTCGTCCGATGCGATGCACGTAGTCTTCGAGCTTCATTGGCATGTCATAGTTCACTACCAATTCAACGCCTTTAACATCAATACCTCGCGCCGCTATATCCGTTGCAACCAACACCTTAATTTTTCCTGATCGGAAACCTTCAATCGCTTGCGTGCGCTGCCCCAGCGTACGGTTGCCGTGAATCTCTGCCGCGGTATATCCCATATCTCGCACCAAGCGAGCAATTTTTTTCGTCGTGTGTTTCGTACGCAAAAAAACAATAGTCGAACCTGAGCCCTCAAGCACTTTTTCCAAAAGCTGTGGTTTCTCTTGTTTTCGCACAAAGAAAAATTCCTGCGTTACTTTTTCGGCAGTTGTTCCCGGAGGCGCTACCTCGATAGAGGTCGGCGTTTTCATATACTTGCGAGCCAGATCAACAATTTCGCGCGAGAGCGTCGCCGAAAAGAGCATCGTTTGTCGTTCGCTCGTGAGTGCGTTCATAATTTCTTTTACCTGAGGCCAAAAACCCATATCGAGCATACGGTCCGCCTCATCAAGTACCAACATAGAAACAGTATCGAGTCGAATGGTGCCTTGTCGCATATGATCAAGGAGGCGTCCCGGGGTTGCGATGATAATGCGCGGCTTGCGGCGAAGGTCCGATACCTGCGGCCCCATCGCAGCGCCGCCAATAAGAACAGTGCCTGAGAGATGGAGCGGTTTTCCGAAGCGCGCGAGTGTTTCTGCAACCTGCAGCGCAAGCTCGCGCGTTGGCACGAGGATAAGCCCGGTTGATTGATTTCCGAGGAGACGCTGCACGAGCGGCAGCCCAAAGGCGAGTGTTTTGCCGGTACCCGTTTGCGCAACACCAATAACATCGGTACCAACAACCGCATGCGGTATTGCACGCTCTTGAATCGGAGTTGGAGTCGTAAAATGCGCGGAATCAAGCACGTCCAAAAGCGCCGGTGCAAGACCCATGCCGCGAAAAGATCCCGAAACGGGATTCGTTGTATGTGGTTCCATGACAATTAGTATTGAGGGCGTACCTTCAATTTTTCTATTATACAATATAAAAAGAAAAAAAGCAAGTTTTTGATAAGAGACAGAGCGCCGGTTTCCCGGCGCTCTCTAGTTCTCAGTGCAACATCCGAATCTCAAGGTCACCGCCCATTGCATACCCGATTGCAGCTTGTTTCGTGTCGGTAAGCGCGAGCGGTGTTCCATCTGCTCCGTGGAGGACAAAGAGATCGATATCTTTCGGCATTTTTTCGATGCTCGGAAACTCTTCACGTGCTTTTTCGGCTGAAACTTGTCTGATGTATGACAGCTCACCGTTGCCAAGAGCTGCAAGATCAATTTGTTTCGGAATCTGCCGCGCTTTGCGACGAGTTTTGGATTGTACCGAGCTTCTCATGATCACCTCCTGAGGTTCGACCAATGCCCTTCCTTCTTCACGCTAACAACCTTTTAAAAAAATGCAAGGACGGTCTTAGCGCAACTCGCGTTCAACAAGTGCTTCGAGCTCACCTTCTCCAGAGGGGCCGTGCTGATGGGCAATGATCTGCCCTTTTCTCGAAATAAAAAGCGTTTCGGGCATAGCATACCCGCCAATTTTTTTGAACACGCTATCATCTGCGTCATTGAGAAATACAATACCATTTGATCGAAACGGGGCGGTAAATGAATGAATAACTTCGAGCGACTCTCCGCGATTAAGGGCGATAACTTCAACAGCACTGCCATAGCGCTTTTTTACCTTTTGAAGCTGCTGAAACTCATCGGCGCAATAGGGACACCACGACGCCCACCAGTAGAGAATAGTGATGCGTGCATGGCGCTGGAGCATGCGCGCCTTAGTTCCATCTTCTCGTTGCACCGTTTCTGAAAAGAGAGCTACCGTATCACCGTGAAGCGGGAGCGATAGGGCGCGGTACGCCCACACACTGCCTGCAAAAGACATGCCAATTGCAACAAAAAAAGGGCTCTGTTAGCTTTCACATATTCGAGTATGAACATACGTTATCCAGTCCAATTGAAGAGAAGAATACTGACATCGGCAAGATTGACCATACCATCGTCATTGACATCCGCATCGACGCCCCTCTTCCCCCACCCTGAGAGCATAATCGAAAAGTCGACAAGATTCATCTTGCCGTCACGGTTTAAGTCAACTCGAAGACTGCTCTCCCCTGCTACTACCCCTTCGCCGACAAAAAGCGTCGTGTAGGTACTTCGCACCGCATCCGAAGAAGAAGTTCGTGCGCGGAACCGATACGATCCCTTTGCAAGCTGCGACGAAGGAATAGTGATACTCCAGGTAACGGGCGCATCAAGAGGAGCTTGGGTGGTCGTCGCGACGAAAACCTCTGTGAGATCGGTGTCAAATGATTCTTGCGGTAGAACCTCAAGCTCAATAGAACTACCTGGGAGGCTTTCGCCTGAAACACGTACCGACTCGCCAATTGTGAGCGGATTTTTTTGTATCGCCATTATTGGCGGCAGGATGACACCTTCGATGCTGTTGCGCGTACCTTGTCCGAGTGTCAGGGTTGACGAGTATGTGCCTGATTTTTGACCCGCGGCATTTACTGCATAGGCGCCGAACGTATAAATACCGCACTCTAAGTTTGTGATCGTATAGGTAAATGAACCATCTCGCTTTGCTGCAATCGTTCCCGCTTGCTTGCCATCTTTTAAAAGACGACTGTTGCATTCGGGCTGCTGCGCCCGCCTATCGTGACTTGTGCCTGCTAGAGCGAGGGACTACCGTATGGAATCGCGCCCGCGCCGCCCGAACCATCAGCACCCGGTTTCCCGAGAATCGATGAATCACTATCGGGAGTTGGCAAGAGTTTGAACGAAATATCATAGTCATCATCGTTTTTTATGCCATTGGTGTCCATGCAGCGCACATAATAATGATAGGTCGTGTCATCTTGGTGCCCGGTTATAACGCGATAAAACGAGGTACCGACGGTGGGAGAAAATTGATAGGTCATATCGTCGTACAAAACGCCTGAAGTCGTTGCACATCGGCACGTGGCAAAGCGATTCGTATTGAGTGATACCTCGATAACGTTGTTTCCTGCCGGGATAAGTCCTGAAGGCAGGCCATTAAAGCGAACTGGCATGGTGGGTATTATTTCGGTACTCATCCCGACGGACACACGGATGAGCGTGTAAATGCAGTATATGCGGACCCAAGAAGCGATCGCGATGGATTATCGTAATTATCAAACGCATTAATGCTGAGTGCCGCGAGCCCCATCGCGCCGACCATTACCACAAACAACCGCAGGGTTTTCATTCACCTGAGTATACCGTATTTTGCAGCGCCTACCCTTTGCGGCGAAGATCGACGGCAAGCGCTGGAGGCGCTTGCAGTATTCTACGGCGATCATATATAAGATGCGTCACCAAAAGCACAAACAAAAACAAACTCATACCGAGACTGATGCTTGCTATGGTGGTTGCGAGTGATTCTGACGAAGTCGATTGCATGCGCGAGGAAAGCTCTGCTTCGCGCTCTGCCAGCTCCTTTTCTTTTGCGGCAAACTGTGCGGCGAGCATGTTATCACTATTGGGTATGACACCCGCGGAGAGCCCAACTACTTGCGCAAGCATCGTGCGAGAAGACGACGCGAGATGCGCTGGAGTTGAAAGAAGGAGTGCGACAAGGAGAAACAGTGATGCCGCACACAAAAGCGCCGCCTGCATCAGAGTGAGTCGCTTCGCGATAGTCATACTAATAACAGTATCTCCCCCGCCCACATTAGGCAAACCGTTACGCGAACAAGAGAAAGAGTAAGACGAGAATCAGAACGCATACAAAGAAGACTGAGAGCGCGACACCGACGAGCCGCGAAGCAGTCTGAGAGCTGCGGCGCAAATGGTACTCAGAACTGCGGCCACTGAGCTCCATTTCGCGGAATTTGCGGCGCAAATACATACGCACAAAGAAGTACAAGAGGAGCAAGAACCCCAGGAGCGTGCCGCAGGCTATAAGAATCGGCTGCGCTGGCAAGACCCAAAATGATGACGTACTTGAGATTGTTTTGCGCGCCTCATCACCAAAGACAAGACTCACTACTGCTTGGTAGCGACCAAAGGTAAATCGCTGATAGTTCCATTCAGTCGCATAAATTTTTTGTGTCTTTGGAAATACCGAGGCGCCTGCATCATTGACGGGAATGTTTGCAACCTGCTTTCCAAACATGTCAGTAATCTCGATAAGTCCCTGTGGTCGAAGCAGCACATTACCAAGATTCTCCACTTTCGAATTAAAGGTGATCTTGGGTGAACTATATACCGTGTGCTCAGTTGAAAATTCCCGCATGCGAGCCTCTTCGATAATATCTCCTGAGATACGCAAACTAATCAGTGTTCCCACTTTTACACTAATACCTGATCCGGATGTGCGCAAACGCGGTGCACGAGCATCGAGAAAAATGCCTCCGACGTGCGCGCCCGGGGCCGCATCCTTAGGAACCCGTACTTCAAAGGAAATCACCTTTGTCTTGTTTGGTTTCAAAACCACCACATCATCTGAAATAACTACCCATGAACTGAGTTCATAACCGGTCGGTACGCCCTCTTGCACGAACCGCGGCAAACCTTTTTCATTGACACCTTCAATATTTTGGGGACTCAAATAGAGCGTACGCTCCTCAGAAGAGAGATTGGTTACTTTTATTGAGTACGTTGCAGAATCTCCCGGATTGATTTTTCCCTCGATGATTGCGGGCTTCATCTGTAGGCCCTCTGATACTTGTGCAAACACAGTTGTACCCCCAAACAGAATAGCTGTGAGAAAAAGAGAAGCAACTGCGAGAGTAAGTGGTCTCATACCTGTTCGTCTGTGTTCCATAGTTGTACCACATCACCCTCGTTTAAAAAACTTACACGAGAGAGTGCACCTGTGGTTTAGAAAACAGGAGTTGCAACGTACGTAATGCGGTTAATGTAGTCATTCGCAGCTTCCTGGAGGGATGCGATCTCAATCTTGTAGCCGACGCGAGTAGCACCGATGTTTGCGGTTGAACCGTTTGCGGGGCCGTTGTGATAAAAAACCTGACGCGTCGTTGATCCGAAGTTACCCGCATAGAGCGAGGTACCGAACTCATCACCTGCGGTAAGCGTAGCGTCTTCACTTGAGATACCAAGGTGGCTGTACGTCTTTTCTTGACCGAGTGTGTTTGTTGGTGATGTCCATGTCGTTGGTGCTACATTTTCGTTTCCGTCTTTGAAAAGATCAATGTCTGCACCATTTGCCGAGGTAAGGTTTTGGTCTTCCTGAACGGTCACCGAGAAACCGTTTACTGCGTTTGTGGTGACCGTGAGATCTTGGGCAGCAATCACGGGAACAGTCGGAACAAGAGTACCGAAGCCGATTGCGGTTGCGGTTGTTGTTGAAGTAGTATCACCATTTACTGATGCACCACTTGCCACACCAGCAACCGTGAATGTGAACGAGGTGTCGACAGAAGCAGTAACTGTGACGTTACTCAAGATAGCAACGCGAGTCTCACCTGAGTTGTCTTGTGTACCCCCGATCAAGATGCGATAGGAACCGGAACTTGAAGGGTTCGTGATGAGCTTGGTTGCAGCACCGATGGTGATGGTTTTGGCGCCAGAGGAAACAGTGTCGCCAGTACAGACCGTAAAGGTGAGGTTCTCGTCGGAACCGTTGTTGTAGTTTCCAACGACTGTGGTTCACTGCGCGAGCTTGAGCGAGAAACGAATACTGTCGAATTCTTTGAGGAGTGCGGTGCGGTCGTATTCACGAGTGCTCGTCGCTGCAGGACCCAGGTCGAGAAGCGTGATTCGGTACCGCAGTGCGGTGCAGGGCTTACTTGCAGTGAGTGTGTATACCATTTCTTCAACGACTGCTCCGCCTACTTCGCGCGTCGTGGTCGCGAGAGAATATTCAACACCATTTTCATTCACGGTTTGCGCTTTCACGTTCTCTTTGAGGTAAATATCGCCAGAGCATTTTTGTGCGCGTGGAAGCTGCTCTACCGAAACCCCGGTATCGCTCATAGCAAGATTCGTACCAGTTGCCATCGACTCTGAAATAGTGAACTGCACGCCATGAATCAATTTTTTTGGACCAAACGCATCGTTCACATAGTTCTCATTTTTTATAAACTCGTTTGGATAGACGATTGAATATGACGATGATGCGTAGGTACTCGTCGATGCCACAAACGGTTGCGGCTGCTCGATTACAGGAACCGGTGCAGATGCGATGGCATTTTTATTTTGAAGGTAATATCCCCCACCCACTGCAAGTATGATAAGAATAATTCCACTGATGATGTATTTAGCCATGCCTCTATAGTACCCAATTTTTCAAGGATGCAAAAGTGATTGCCACTTACTGTGCCTGGGGCACCTTGTTCCTAACTAACTGACGTCATTGCTTATTTCAGTATCAAAAGCAAACGTGATGCCTTCTGAGACGGTAGTCCTCCAGACACCTTGTTCAATACCAAATTCTGCCCAACAGCAGTCCTCTGTCGTCGTGAGATCTCCCCATTTCAAATAATCGCGAAAGAGGACACGCATCGGACCGCCGTGCCAGACAACAGCTACGATCTGAAGATTCTCTTGCTCAGATTTCGCGAGCACGGTTTCTATCCCACTAACCACATGGTTACGAAAGTTCTCGTATGATTCCGCGCCTTGTATAATATTCATGCGATCTTTCAGATTCTCAACAAGCTCAGGATACCGCTCTTGCGCCTCTTCTTTTTTTATTCCAGCCAAAATACCGTACTGGTTTCGTTCTTTCAAATCGTCAACAGTTTCAACCGAGCAGTCAATCGAGTCCGCAAGAATAGTTGCTGTTTCTCGTGCGCGAATAAGTGGACTAGAGAATATTTTCTGTATTCCTTTCTGCGACATCTTTGCTGCAAGAGGTCGAACTTGTTTTATACCTTCTTCTGAGAGATGGTCGTCATATGTGCCAGCCAAGTTGGTTCATCTGCTATTTTAAGTAGCCAATTAAATGGTTTTGTTATTGTAAAATATGGAGTTTTTCCATCTACTTGGTAGTTCTGAACAAGATATTTAATAATTTGCTGTTTTTCCTTTGGTTCAGAACTTTCAAACAAGGTCTTTGCGTTCTTTGCCAGATTTATTACTGATATTAAAGTGTTTTTATAGTCTGTGTCTGCTGTAATATGCTCTTTGTATTCCATTTGTAATCTTTCAAGTGTGTTTCCATATTCTTTACTTTTTCTGTCGTAAATTTCAGTAGTAATTCACTTTCCGCGCGAGTGGGCAGAAGAGTTAGATCGTATGGCTACGAAAGACGCGGCTAACGCCGTTCAAACGGCGGCGTCCGTTCAAGCGATGCGGGCAAAGATTGATGATTTGGACGGCAAAATCGCCCGAATCACCGACCTCTTTGTGGAGCAAGATCTTGAGAGAGAAGAATATCTATCTCGCAAGCGCGAGTTGATGTCTCAAAAGAGGTCGGCACAAGAGAATATCTTGCGCTTGGAACGGAACGCCGCCGCGTGGCTCGAACCTATGCGGAAATGGATAAAAGACGCTTTGTTATTGGACGAAGCGGCACAATCTAATGACCTCCCCTCCAAAAAAGCAGCCCTCCAAAAAATCTTCGGCTCGAACCTCACCCTCGTCGCGCGCGAAGCGCGCGGCGTGCCCGAAAATCCGTGGTTTTTTCTGCCCGCCACCGCAGAAAAAACCACCGAAACCGATTTGGTCTCTCATTTTGTGTCGGGGGAGAGACTCGAACTCTCGACCTAGCGCTTATGAAACGCTCGCTCTAACCGGCTGAGCTACCCCGACAGTACCAAGAAATGTACTCTATTTTCCAGCCTCTATCAATCCACGAATACGCTCACAAAATGCGCGATCTTTTGGATGCGTGATGAGTGCAAGCGCTTCATCGACGCTAACCCAGCGCGCCTCGGGGTTCCACTCATCGTTCGGCGCAAGTACCATTTCGTCGGTACGAAACAGAAACATGTGAATTTCTTTGAGCTCGCTCGTGTCATCTCCCCCGCCTTTTGTTCCGCGAAATCGCTCATAGAAACCAAGCTCGCGCACAAACGTAAGGTGCGTGAGTCCTGTCTCCTCTTCTATTTCTCGCTGCGCCGCTCCCCTCACGTCCTCACCAGCATCAACATGCCCTTTCGGGAAACCCCAGAACGCATCGTCCTTCGGACCACTCATAACAAGTGCGAGCTTGCCTTCGGTATTAAGGACGATGCCACCTGCACAGAGCATCCGCTCGGTCATATCTAAATCTTTATCGTGCCTTTTTTGATTTGATCGACAAGCTGGTTCGCTTGTTGAGCAATGTCTGGCAACTGCTGCGCAGCCTCTTGCAGTGTCTTTATTGCTGTTTGTTTATCGCCTGCCAGATAGTATGCCGCTGCCAGCGTGAAACGGGCCTGCGGATCATAGGGTTTCAACTTGATGTGATTTTGAACAATCGCAATCACTTCTTTGTAATACTTCCCTGCCGCATAGGCATTCATGACACGCGACTGGTACAGTTTGTCGCTTGCCATGAGCGGCACAGTAAGCTCTTTTGCAAGATCAAGTTTACCGACTTGAATTGCCATCGCGACGTAGAGCGTGCGAGCATCATCATTGTTCGGCACCAGCTCATACGCTTGTTTGAAGTACGCAAGCGCTTGGTCATTCTTCTTTGCGTTCAAGGCGTTCGCGCCAGCTTGGAACAAGATATCAATTTTCTTTGGAGAGATTGCGAGCGCTTTCTGGTACTCTTGCCCACTCAAATCAAACTGGCCATACGCAGTGTAGACCATGCCCAAAAAGAGCGGGAAGCGCGCCTCAAGCGGCACCTGCTTTTGCATAGTAAGCATCTCGCCGGTTGCCAAATCATAGAACTTCTTCTTGACGTCCTCAGAGACACTTTGTGCGTTTGCAAGCTGCGCCGTGCCCTGTGCGAGGTGCTCACGAATTTCTTGCATTCCGAGAGCGTTATACGAGAGCGCTTTGGTAAAGTGATCGTAGTTTACGATAACGCCTCCGCGCTGCGGCGTGACCGCTTGAATTAATTCGCGATTAGCGAGATACGCAGGACCATTGAGGTACCAAATGCTTGCGACCGTGGCAACCGATACAACAACCGCCACCATAGGAAGCGACTGCAGTGGCATACCGCCGGAAGTAAATACGACGCGCGATTGTTGTGCAAGCGCCGCACGCACTGCAATAAATGCAAGGAGAGAGACAAACAACACCCAACTCGTTATATTGTCGAACGTAAACACGAGATAGAAAAAGTATCCCGCAAGAAGACCAGTGAGAATACTTTTCTCAACCGAGTCAAACGCGCCACTGCGCCACAGACAGTATAGTGCCGCGAGATACAGCGAGAGGTATGCAAGAAGTCCTACCATACCGCCCGCGATAAGCTGATCAAGTACGACTTCATGGACTCGATCAAACCACGGCTCTTGCCCATACATGCGCGGATCAAAGTATTTGTTAAAGACGAGGCCGTAGTTTTCTTGACCCCAACCGAGAATCGGACGTTCCTTAACGCCATTCCATGCCATACTCCAGTTCACCAAACGACCCGTAAAGCTGCTATCAGAAATCGACATGGTAGCAAGTCGCTGGAGTGGCTCGATATTTCGTACAAACGTCGATTCACGGCCGAGATAAAACATTCCAACAAGCGCAAGAGCTGCGATAACTGCAACACCAGTTCGCCATGCCATTCGCGAGCAGGGCTCAAGCACAACATAGGTAATCGCCGCGAGAAACGCTCCACCTGCAAGACCCACCATTGCACCACGGGTCGCGGTGAAAAATAGAATGGTCGCTGCAAGAGCGATAAGTGCTGAGAGTGCATACGATCGTCTCAAAGTCAGTACTAGCAAAAAACCAAAACCAGCGAGAAGAAATTGGACAAAGAATGGTTTACCAATTGAAAGTTGACCTTGAAGGAGGCTCAAGACCGAGAGCAGCCAAAGAAGCGCAGCTCCACCGACAACCGCTTTTTCGGTCGTATTCCAGTACTCACCACCTTCTCGAACGAGATAGAGCACGGCAATGAAGATGTGAAAGAGCATGTATACGCCAAGATAGGTCGCATTACCAAGAGTCGCATCGAGACGAATACCCCCCTGGTTGATGGTAAGAGCTCCCATGAGCTGCAATACCCCAAAGAGACCGATGCCGATAGACGCGAGCATTGAGACCATCCACCAATTGCGCCACAAACGCTCGCTCGTCATGACCGACAAACAAACGGTAAGATACGCAACCAGGTGTGCAATCGTTATCCACCCCTCCATGCGTTCGTAATTACTCCAGATACTGCGAACCGGATTGAAGCTAAAGAGTGCAGAAAGGAGGAGTGCGGCTGCATAAAACACGAACGCACCTAATACAAACGAGCGGCGCGGTCGATACTGCGGATGTACAAAAGCGAGCGCAAGCCACGCTCCTACTGCAATCTCAACAAATAAACGAAATGCAAAATTCTTACCGGTAATAAACGGGAAGAAGAGGTTTGATGAGACAATAAAAGGAATAAAAGGGAGCGCAAAGACTCCAGTTAAGACCACAGCGCGCAATACTTTTTCAAGTGACATGCACTGTATGCTATCAGACCCCCCGCCCTGCCGCTAGAGTTGACCACTAGCCTTTCCTGTTTCTTGCTGCGTTCTCGATTGCAGCATTTACCAGCCAGGAGGATGACTGCACCTTACCTCCCTTGCCGATGTTGTAGACCATCTTAATACCGAGCTTACTGCAGAGCTCAACTTCGGGAACCGGATCACCATCTGGCTTTCGATCCCCACCATTGGCAAATACTGCTGGCTTTAATTTAGCAAGCTCACGACACACACTACGATCTGAGTCGTTTTTTATATGTGAAGTAATCACCACCTTGTCGACTTCTGGAAATGCACTGATGAGTTCGGCGCGTTCTTTTTCATTCATGAATGCATATCCTTTTTTCGCCTCTAGCCAATTATCGTTATTTAAAATCACAACAAGTTTATCGCCATATTTGCGCGCTTGTTGAAACATGCGGACGTGCCCGATATGGATGGGGTCAAAACCACCCGAAACCGCAACCCACTTTGGTTTTGCATTTTTTGCCACTGTTTTTTTATTTTTTTTCTTCATATCTTTTCAACAAAGATAACATATCGGTAGATAAAGAAACTCCATACTGCAACAATTGTACCAGCGAGCGCTTGCGCAAACAAGGGCCAGAGAGACCACCGTTCAACAAGAATCGCAACAATGCCCGCGTTAATCCCAACATTCACCAACGCGGTTACAAAATACATCAGTGCATGTCGATGGAAGTCATCACTCCCGGTGTATTCGAACGTCCAGAATCGCTGCAATAGAAAGCCAACAACGAAGGCTAATAAAAATGCAAAGACAGATGCCGTTATGTACCATACATCCCATATCTGCTCGAGCACATAAAACGTTGAGAGATTTACCACAGCACCTGTCGACCCGGCAATTAAGAATCGAGCTGTCTGCGGAATTTGCATGCTCTATGCTACCAAGTCTACTTTTTTCGCGCTACCATGCCGGTATGGATAAGTTGCGTGCCTCTACTTACAGTATCCTGCGCTGGAGCGAGCGCTATACCAAAACCGACATGGTGTATTTGGCTTCCGGCGGGTTTTGGCTCGTACTTGAACAAGCGGTTGGCATCGCGCTCTCAATGAGCCTCGCTATTGCGTTTGGGCATTTTGCAAGCAAAGACATGTACGGTAACTATAAATACGTGTTATCGCTCGCCGCCATGTTCGGGGCCATTTCGCTCTCGGGACTTGGCGATGCCATGTCGCAATCAGTCGCACGAGGACTCGACGGGACACTCGTGCAGTCATTTAAACTGCAAATCAAATGGAGCCTGCCTTTTGTCTTACTCTCCTTAGGTGCCAGCGCCTATTATGGATTTCTTGGTAACGGATATCTGGCGAGCGCCTTGATTATTGTCGCCTTTCTCCAACCGCTATTGTCAGCACTCTCACCCTTTGCTGGTTTTTTCTTCGCCCAAAAAGACTTTGCCCGCGGCTCTCTTTCTCTCATTGGAACAAATACGTTTACCTTCATTGCCATGATTGCCGCACTTTTTTTGGGCGAACGAGCGATTATTTTGGTCGGCACTTATTTTCTTGCAAAAACAATTGCTTCAGGATACTTTTTTTGGAAGGCACGCACGCACGCACGCAACACCATCACCGACCCTGAACTACTCCACTACAGTTCTCATCTCAGTGTGATGAATATTTTGGCGGCAATTGCTGACAAGTTCGACAGTATAATTATCTTTTCACTTCTTGGTCCTGTACAATTGGCAACCTATGCATTCGCAGGCGCCGCTCCTGAACAACTCAAAGGTGTGCTCAAAAATTTCTATGGCCTCTCATTACCAAAACTTACCGGTCGACCACTCGAAGAACTGCGCGTTACACTCTGGCGAAAAATACTCCTCCTCTCGTTGTTTACGTTTGCCTGTATTGGTCTTTATATCCTGATTGCTCCACTGTTGTTTCGAGTATTCTTTCCTGTGTACCTCGATTCTGTGCAGTATTCACAATGGTATGCACTTTCTATTGTCTTTTCTGCAATTCCGCCCATGCTTCTTGCTTCTTTGACGGCACACAAAAAAACACGTGCCCTCTACATCGTCACCAATGGCCCTTCGATTATTTTAATTGCATCCATCCTTATCCTCGTTCCGCTCTATGGGATTATGGGCGCTGTCATTGCACAAATCATATATCGCGCCGGAAACGCTGCGATAGTTTCGTGGCAGTTCATGAAGTCGTAACGGGTACTCGGTAGATGGTGTACGGACCAATCACAACCTGAACCTGAAGGGGGAGGTTTGATTTTGGTAGTTTTATTGAGTCCAAAATAACATACCGTACATTCCATGTTCGCAGTGTTTTAGAGGGTGACCGCTGTATGTCTTGGAAACGATTGAGCAGAGACCTAAAATATGCTTCCCCTCTCCACGAGAACTCTGTTGCATATACTCCACAATCCGATTGCTGCAACCATCGACACAGTGTTACTTCACGATTATGAGTTTTGTACTGATGCAAGGAATTGCCCGCACCCGCATATAATCGAAAATCGCGTTCAATATCCGACAAAGTAAGTGAGTCAAAAACATGCGAAGCGAGGTAGCGGTCTTCTACCTCGCGGTCTGACATCAAAAAAAGCTCCGCGTTCGGATGATAGAGAACAAACTGGGTTGTCATAATCGGCATGTACCGACCAATATCATACGGCGAGAGAACGACATCTCCCGTTTGCGCATGTTCGTTTAGCCATGTAAACAACGGCGCATACTGCTCTCCCGTGCGAGGGTCAGAAGATAAGACTGCCGAGAAACGATACACGTCATGAAGTTGGTATACTCCTACCACCACAACACAGATTAGAGCAGCGTATATGCTTATGGTTTTCTTATTTTCAAGAGAAAAAAGCACCGCAACACTGGCACTTACGGCGTATACCATGACAAAGCGCATCATGTGAACTGCAGTTTCAAGATCTTTTCCTGAAATGACATTACTCCACGCTGCTACCCACAACGAGATCGCAACAATCACCCAAAACGAATCGAGTGAAGATCGATAAGAAAACCATAGCGCAAAAAGTGGAACTACAATAAACAGCGCCGCGAGAACTCCTGAAAAACCGAACGTATGCGTTGCGACAAATCCGATTCGTGTGACTGTTTCCCAATACAACGGGAGTGAAAGCTGATGCAGCGTGTAGAGTGCCATCGGCAGAGCGCCAATACCAACCGCGCAGTCAACCCAAAAGAGCGGCATACGGTACTGTGCTTTTTTCCACGCAATTAGATGCAGAATCGCAAACGCCACAACTACAATCTGCCAAAAGTACGTATAGAGATAAAAAGGAATAATCGAAAATAGTGCAAGGAGTACTGAACGACGATGGCTATGAGGCTCATCCAACCAGCCTTTGAGTGCGGCAAGAAATGCGAGAAAGAGCGGAAAGACAATCTGCATTGCAACCGGTCGTAACAGCATAGGAAGTGCGGACACCGTAACGACACTTACTAAAAATAAATACTGCCGGGACGACCACGCAAAAGAACGTGCAAAATACCACAGCGAGAGCGCTGATGCAGCACTCCAAAATACAATATTCCAAAGCTCTGCGCCGACCACAGAAAAACCCAAAAACAGTGGTATGGCGCCAAGCCAATCAGCGCCAAAAAATGCAATGGCGGGATCATTCGCATGTTCGGCGATATATGGATTCCCGATAAGCGGGTATCCATGAGAAACCGCGACCATGCGCGCGAGATAGTAATGAGAATCGTCGACTAATTCAATCGGGACCGAATACGTTCCCCAAGCCATCAGCACGTACGCGTACGGAGCAAGCAAAAAAAACCATGTGATGCACACACCAAGTAGAATGGAGCGCATCTCTTTACTTTGCGCGAGCAATGATAAATACGTTGTCATAGAGATTAATCGGGATGCCGATTCGCGCAAACACGCCGCGCTCAGTCATGTGCGAAAGTGACGCAAAAATCGAAAGCCCAAGCCACTTATAGAGTGTGGTGAAAATATAAGGCAGAGTAAATTTTTTGCCAATTGTGGTCATTTCAACGATTTCAAAATCCGCTCGGTCAAGCATCTCCCGCAAAACTGGTCGCGTGTAGTAATACAAATGCTCTGGTGGAACAATAAGATGCCAGCCTTTCCCCAGCATACGCGCATACCATGATCTAAAATCGGGAGTATTGATAATAAGCACACCTCCCGCTCCCATCATATCTCGAGCACGTTTCAGCAGTGCTTGTGGATCGGTGACATGTTCGAGAAGATCGAGCATCGTTATTACATCAAACTGTTTAATTGAACGAAACGTCTCAAGTGTTCCTGTATGCATCACAATCCCTTTTTCGCGTGCACGCTCAGCCGCAAACATAGAAATCTCAACTCCTTCAATCTGAAACCCTTCCATACGCGCGATGTTGAGAAAAAAGCCTGTTGCAGCACCAATGTCGAGTAGACAGCCCGTTGGCTTAAGTACTTTAATGCGGCGAATGTATTCACGAAACGTTGGCACCATCACCTCCTTATCACGATCGTAGTCCGCATAGCCAAACCCTTCATGGGCGCCCGAGAAGTAATCAGTACTGTACACCTCACTCGGATTCGGCAACGGATGTACAAAACCTAAACCACAAGAACAACGATAGAGATGGTATGAATTTTTGCTAAACCAGTAGACTACTTGCCGCAAGCAATGCGGACAAGCCGCTATTTTTTGAACCGGAGAAGCCATGGGGCAATAATACCCTCTCGAATGATATGACGCGAGATTTTCGATTCTCCCTCTCGACGATTTTTGAAATGAATGGGCACTTCGCGAATACGTGCACCCGCCTGAAAGAGACGATATTTCAGTTCAATTTGAAACGCGTATCCAGATGATCCGAGCCT
Organism: bacterium; assembly: GCA_009924895.1. GTDB lineage: Bacteria > Patescibacteriota > Minisyncoccia > Phycocordibacterales > UBA2100 > UBA10103. The sequence goes on along the minus strand of RFQR01000001.1, from coordinate 115,826 downwards.
CTTTAAATCAAGTTTCCGCAGGAGCGAGGCGCGAATCAGACAAAATCCAGCCGTCATATCACGTACCGGCATTTGCGTTATCAGACCAGCGTAAAGATTTCCATACTTACTCAATGCCTTGCGCCATCTCTCCCATCCTTCAGTTGCACCGCCCGCACAGTATCGAGAACCAATAACCACATCTGCATCGGTGAGTGCTTCGCGCATCTGACTAATATATTCTGGATCGTGTGAAAAATCAGCGTCCATCATTAGCACTGATTCCGTACGTGCGTCTCGCAGCACTTCAGTAAATGCATGCAAATATGCTTTTCCCAGCCCCTCTTTTTTTTCACGATGCAAAAGTTCTATCTGTGGATTTTTGAGGGCAAGACCTTTCACAATAGTACCGGTGCCGTCAGGGGAATTATCATCTACCACTAACAATTTTGCATCGGGCGCTACACGAGAAAGTTCAGAAAGAAAATCCGCAATATTCCCCGCCTCGTTATACGTTGGAATGAGTACCGTGAGCTGCATAATTAGAGATGAGCAAAAAAGGTGTGCAAGGCTCTTGCACGTTCTAGCCAGCTGTAGGATTGTACATCACGTCGAGCCTGCTCTGCACGTTTTTGTGCTTCGTCGGAGTGAGAGAAAACTTCTTGCAAAACTGACGAGAGCCTCACAGCATCACCTGGTTGCACAAAGTACGCATTCGAATCATTTAATACTTCACGAATCGTTGGTAAGTCAGAAGCAATAATGGGGCGCCCTGATGCCATGTACTCAAACATCTTTATCGGAGACATTGCATTGCGATAGTGTGGTTTGTCAGGAAAAGGCATGAGGAGAATATCCGCTGCGCGCTGATACAGCGCGAGATTCGCCTGTGATTCTCTCCCCCGAATAATAACGCGATCCTGTACATTATGTTTCCGAGCTTCAGAAGTATAATGCTCAAAGTCCTCTGGATACGCCCCCACAGCCACAAAAGTTCCTTGGGGCATGTGTGCGAGTGCACGAAATACGTCGAGTATGCCCTTGTCCTCACCCATTGTCGTAAAATTACCCGTATAGAGAAAGAGTGGGCCTTGCGGTAATTCGAGCGTGGCGCGCGCCTCGTTTTGTTCGGTATTAATTTGAAAGGTGGCCAAATCCACACCGCTCGGTAACACGCATATTTTTTTTGACGAAACACCACCACTTTCGAATGCTCGTTTTAACGGTTGCGAAATGGTTACAATTCCTGAAAGAAAGCGTGCACACCACAGATACCAACCTCGCCTCGCAGGAAGTGCGTGACTTTCAAGCACCACCGCAATACCAAACAAGCGCAGTGGCACAAATGCTAATTCACGTGTAAAAACCACATCCGCCCGTAGCAATGTGGGAAGCTGGATCGTATACATCGATAACAAGAAGGTGAGAAGATCAGTCCAATACCCCCAACGCCCTACCAGGACGCCATTAAGAAGGTCAGTTCCCCATGCATGAGTATGAACAAAGGTGCGCCTAATAGCATGAAACTCAAAAGAATCTTTTGGCTGATGGGGACTTTTTTTCGGTGAAATCAGAGTGACTTCAACTCCAGTCTCTGCAAAAGCCTCACACATCTTCATGATGGCCTGTCCATAGGCACGCTCAGTAGGAATGCGTGAACTCGTGACGTAAACCAATTTCATCTGCTCATACTAGCGCGAAGTGCAAAGCGTCACAATCGAGGCTATTTCTGACGATAATGTGCCTCGATTGCATCGAGCCCGCGTTCCTCTTCTGCCGTGTTACTTTTCTCGGTGCGATGAATGAAACCACGTTCTCCCTCGAGGCAGTAGATACTCATGCGGTAGTACCTCGAAAGCGCCTTCACTCGAGAAGTAAGTCCATGCGAATCGACAAAATCCTTAATCGCTCGATCGTTTTCATTCCATTCTGAAATTTCCCGAAAATCAGCTGGTGAGCCGAACTGCCCGACACGCGTTACATTCGTACGAGACAAATCAAAAGAACCACCCAATAAATCCATCATCTCTCGGGTGAAAAATTCAAAAGAGCCACGCGCAGAAAATGGCTTCGGGAGATAGAGCCATTCTCTGAGTCTTCGCTGAGCACTTCCCGTCGAATTGGTCATAATCAGCCAATCATCTTGTGGAAGAATCTTTTCAAAAATACTCTCGGTAAAAAGATAGTTATCATCGTGCGTAAACAAAAACTTGTCGTACTGCTTGTAATCATGCTTTTCAAGCCATTGATTAATACACCCCCAATCGCCCATAGTGTTTGGCTCGAGAACATAGTTCCACCCCAATCGTTCAATGTCAGCAACTGTCGCCACCGCGCGGTACATAATGCGATCGAAAAGTTCACGTCTTCCGTACCCGAGTGTCTTCAAGGCTTCTTTTTTTTCTGCAGCTGAATAAGAAGGATCACGATGAGAAACAACAAACAAATCCACCTCCCACCCCTCAGGCTTCTTTTGCGCCGCCATTTGTTCGTAAAACGAGAGTGGGAAATGCCAACCACTTGCAACTACCGCGAGTCGTTTCATACGCGTTCGATAACTGATAATGAAGGAAAATTCTCGTTCACAACACGATACGGCACTCCCGATTCGCTTATTTTTTTCAATCCGTGTTTCTCCATCCACACCAACGAATCTCGTTCGGCACTCCCCCCTTCAAAGTAAACGTGCGAGCCTGCTTGTACAAAAGGCTTTACGGCTTCATAGAGCGCGCGCAAAGTATCTCCGTTGTTTGCGACATCAAAGTGCATCATGTCGAACGGCTCAGGATTTTTAATCCAGTCTTTAAAATTCATTTTCTTGAGAGTCACAAAGTTTGACACTCCATATTTCTCCAAATTAGTGCGCACTTGTCTGCGCGAAATCATGTTCCTACTTGGATGAAGCCACATAGGTATGTCCATAATGAACGCCTCAAGATAGTAGCGAAGGCCTCCTTTTTTAAGAGATTCTTGACTCGTGTGTTTGTGCGCTGAATGCGTGTACATATAGGACTCAAACAGGTCATACACACAGATGCTTCCTTCCCCTAATTCATGCAGTGCGAGCGCCATCGCAACTGTTGAGTACCCGTACAAAGAACCAAATTCAATAATTTTTTTTGGCTTGTGTTCGAGCACCGCATCGTACAAATCTTTTCCCAGATTGTTTTCGCGATATGAACTATCGAGATCAGGATTAGTGTATTTCATGAAATGATTTTATGAGGCTACAAATACGGCGCACATCATTCACGTTCATTCCGTGATGTAGCGGCAAAAGAAGGTATTGATTTTCAATTTCATCCATAATCTTAAAGGGCTTTCTGCCTCCAAAGAGCGTATACGCATCGTTGCGATAGTGGTGTATACCCGTATGAATACCGCTCTCTTTCAAAAATGCCATGAGTTCTTTGCGTCGAGGGCTGAGATAATGCGCAAACCATATCGAAGCAGGAATACCCTGGCGACGATATTCTTCCATCAGTGTTTTACGATGTGCGATCATTTTCGGAAGCGAAATAAGATTTCCACGACCAATTGCTGCCGTTATATCATTCATATGATATTTGTATCCTGCTTCAACAAGGTCAGTATCACCTTCTTTCTGTTTCTTTTCACGATCATACCCAAACCAACGCAACCTCCTTCCCTTTTTATCGTGCTCGTCATCTTTACACAAAAGCGCCCCACCATCACCGGTCGTGAATGTTTTAATAGCCTGGAATGAAAGACAGGTAAAATCTGCCTGCCCCCAAAAATCCGAGCCAATTGCCTGTGCGGCGTCTTCAATAATAATGATATTTTTCTGGGCACCAATCTCGAGCAGTTCTTTGAGTCCACGATTATTGCCTCCAAAATGCACGAACACGATCGCTTTGGTCTTTGGTGTAATTTTTCGCTTTACATCCTCAATATCAACATTGAGATCACGGTCGGTATCAGCAAAGACAATATGCGCTCCGCGGTGCACCAAACAGGAGTTTGTGCCAGAGAAGGTAAGAACAGGACTTATAACCTCATCTCCAGGACCAATCCCTGCAAGCTCGTACGAAAGCTCAAGCGCTGATGTTCCTGAATTAAGCACGGAGACATTTTTGACACCGAACATCTGTCCGAATTCTTGTTCGAGAGCTTTTACCTGCGGACCCTCGCCGAGATAGGTGCCGTAATTTGATTTAATGAGAAGCGTTGAAACATTCCAGACTGAACGCCAGGAGATATACGTCTTAAAGAGTGGAATGTGCATCATGGAGTATCGTGAGGTGCCTCACACACTCATTCTACTCAACAATTTGGAAATCAGGGAGTGGGATGACGAACTTTGCCTTTACCCCTTTTGCACGCCAATTTTTGATGATGTAGTCAGCGTAGTGCCACGCAAGAATGATGATGTAGTCAGGCTTGTCCTTCAAGATGATTTCGTTACTGACGATTGGATTGTGGGTTCCCGGCATATACTTGCCCACCTTTTCCGTGCCAGGAATTTGAGAGACATACGGTAAGAGCTCACGGTCGAGTCCGTAGTAATTCGTAAGGACCACGCCACGTGTCGGACATGAATCTGCAACAAACTTCAATCCCTTGCGACGAGCTTCATGCGCAAGATCCAAAAACTGATCCCGACTCTTTTTAACTCGAGCACGGAATCCTTCCCATCCCTTTTCAGTAAACATGCCAGAATCCTCTTCAGTCTTCAAAATCTTTGCTACCTCATCAGTCACTTTATGCTTACCCTTCCAGCCCGCATAAATACGGATACTACCCTCACGAGTGTGTACTCGTTTTGCATCGAATACTTCCATGCCATAGAGCGAGAAGAGCTTCACAAGCGATTTGAGGCTGTAAATGCGGACGTGGTCATGATAGATTTCGTCAAACTGATTTCCGAGAAACACATCGAGAAGATACTGACTCTCAGACATGAAGACTCCGTCGTTGTCCAAAAGGCTCGTAATGCCGCGCATGACCTCACCAAGTGGCGCCATGTGTGCAAAGACATTGGTGAACGTAATCACCTTTGCCTTTCCTTCTTTTTTTACAATTTGTTTTGCAACTACTTCAGTAAAGAAACTCTGAATGGTGTTTATCTTGTTTTCTTTGCGTGCTACTTTTGCCATGTTTGTTGGCTCAACACCAAGAGTCTTCATGCCGCGCGCCTTAAAGAAAGAGAGCAGTGTTCCATCGTTTGAACCCACGTCAACACAGAGTGACTTTGGAGGAATGCCTGCCGTTGCGACGGTTTCTCCACTGATTGCATTCAAGTGGTCACGAAGTGGCGCCGAAATACCAGGACGATACGGATACTCTGTGGGGAACAAAATTTTTCCATCCACCACGTAGTCAAGCTGTCCTAAACCTGAGTCAGGGCAAATCATGAGGCGCAGCGGGTAGAAGGTTTCTGGTTCGCGAATCGTCTTTTGGTTTGGCAATACACTGCACGGCGGCTGGTGTCCCAAATCAATTCCTTCAAACAGATTCTTTGAGTTTGTAATCTGACAGCGGTTCAAGATTCCTAGTTTCGCATCGTGATGTTTGAAGATTTTTGCCATAGTGTCGGTATTTTACTTAGTTAGGGTGATAATCGCAAATAAGAGGAATCATCCGCGGTACCAATATCTGATTGTTCTGCTGCCCAGAGCACGGTACGTGCAAGTGAAGCAGGCGTGCCCGCGTCAGACCAAAAACCGTCGAAAATAATATCGTTACACTTACCCTCCTGGACATACATCTGATTCACGTCGGTGATTTCGAGTTCTCCACGTGCGGACGGTTTTAGTTTCTTAACCTTCTTGAATACGTCGCCTGGGTAGAGATAGAGACCCGTTACTGCATACGAAGAATCTGGCTTTTGCGGCTTTTCAGTGATTTTTACTATCTTACCTTTTTGATTTAAAGTGGGCACACCAAATCGTTCTGCATCGGGAACTTCTTTCAAAAAAAGTGTTGCATTGTTACTTTTTTTGAGATTCTTGCTTGATTTTTTGAGCGCCTTTGCATCAAAAATATTGTCTCCCAAAATCACAGCGATTGACTCACCTTGTGCAAAGTTTTCAGCAAGGGCAAGGGCTTGGGCGATACCTCCCGCTTGCGTTTGTACACGATATGTGAGTTCAACCCCATATTCTGATCCATCACCCAAAAACTCAGCGAATCCTCCAATATGATCACCTCCAGAAACAATTAAAATGTCCTTAATTCCGAACACGTCTCGAAGTGTCTCAATCGGATAGAGCACCATTGGTTTATTCAGAATAGGAATCAGGTGTTTATTCATCACCAACGTCGCCGGACGAAGTCGTGTTCCTTTTCCTCCTGCGAGAATGATTCCTTTCATAGAATTAAATCCACTCTGGGTGCTCGAGTGCGAAATCTATGGTTTGCTTGAGTGATGTTTCAAAATCTACCAACGGCTTCCAGCCGAGTTCCTTCAATTTTGTTCCATCAAGTGCATAGCGCCTATCATGACCAGGACGCATTTTGTGGAAGTCTACAAATTTATACTTGAGTGGCTTTCCGACAAACTGTGCAACTTTCTGTGCAATTTCAAGATTAGTTAACTCATCAAAACCAATGATGTTGTATGCCTCACCTGCCTTTCCTTTCTGTAAAAGGAAATGAACCGCAGAGGCGGTGTTGCGTGCATGGAGCCAGAACCTGCTTCCCACACCCTGCAATTTCCCTTTTGAATTGAGCTCTGCAAAAATCGGCATCGTCTCGCCCTTAATCACCGAACGGATAGTGCGCGGAATCAACTTTTCAGGGTGCTGCCGTTCACCGAAATTATTCATCGTGTACGTGGTAATGACTGGCACGCCATACGTAATGAAAAAAGCGATACCCATTGATGCCGCACCTGCTTTGGATGCAGAGTACGGGTTTGAAGGAATATACGGCGCATCTTCTTTATGAGAAACGCCCACTGGCGCAGGACCAAACACCTCATCAGTTGAGAAGTTAATGAACGCTTTCAGATTCTTGAGTGTGCGTGCGTACTGCAGCATGTTCGTCGTACCAACGACATTATCTTCCACAAAGAGCATCGGATCAGAAATCGAGCGGTCGACATGCGTCGAAGCTGCAAGGTGCAAGATGTAGTTCACCTCACCCAAGCGAGTGGTGACATATTCATTGAGTGGCGCACGAAAATCGTGGTACACAAATTTCACACGACTCTTTTGTGCTTCCCAGTTCGGCAAATCAGTCAAACGATTCAAGGTGCCTGAAACATCGAGGCGATCCAAAATAACAATGTCCCAATTCGTTTCCTCAAGAAAATACTGCACAATGTGGTGGCCAATAAACCCTGCGCCACCAGTGATTAACAGCTTCTCGACCGCTTTGGTTCCTACTACTTTTTTAGTCTGTTTTGCCATGGCGGCAGTCTAGCACAGAGGGCAAACGAGCGCACTAGAGCTGAATTTTCGGTGCTTTTCGACAATCGTATACTTTCGCCGTCATGGCACGTGATGTGTCACTATAAACCACCTGGCACGTTGCAAAATACTTGGCGAAAAAAGAGTTTGGATCAACAGGTGGAGCATCAATAACCAGATAGTGTCCTGAAAATGCATTCATCGTTTTTGCTTTGTCATTCCAATTAAAATCAGGCGATGTATACAATCGTTTCTCATACTTCCCTATTGCCTGTACTTCCGCGCCACCGTTGTCGTTGTAGACGACGACACGCTGAATGTCGGGGTTCTGTGCAATAAACGAAACAGAACGCTCGACAAGTCCCGGTGCAAACCCATTCACTGCTCCGGCAAGATACTCTTCGGTAAACATGCCATTATAGACGAGTGCGAGTGGCACCAAGAAACTTACTGCGGCGACACGCCACTCAGTTTTCCACCGTGCGAGCACAACTGCAGCCACGCTCACGCACCATATAAGGGCGATAAAGAGGAATGACATGTAAAACGTGAGCGGGCCCGATCCCCCTGAAAACGGATACAACATAGCCCAATGGAAATGGGTGATCCGTCCAATCCAGTCAGCCTTAGGGTAAAGTGACGGGACGCTGTGAGGAAAAAACTGAACGTAGAGCAGCACCACGGCAACGACAACACCTGCGCCACACGCGGCACGCAAAAATCTACCTTCCCACCGTATGCGGGCGACAATAAGCACTGCCCATACCACGAGCGGAATGACCAGAAACTGCAGGTATCGATCGAGCGCTCCGACCGAGAAGTCAAACAAGATAAGATAGAAAAACAGACCGAGTCCAACAAAAAAGAAAAGGGGGCGCGTGCGGCATACAATGTCGCGAGTCACCAAAACTGGCATAAGCACGAGAAATGGCGAGAGGTAAAAACACGCCTTCACTACCTGAATTGCCGTCTGAAACCAATTGTGATGTAAGGATGCGAAATGCTCCCAATACGACAGTGACGCGCGGAGATTAAAGAATGGGAATGCTTTTTGTGCCAGTATAAGGAGAAGCAGGAGCGCGACTACCGCACATGCCGCATAGAGTGCATACCATGCGAGCGTGCGCAGTGGTAAGCGCGTGCGGCGCTCCCAGAGAAAATCAAGCATGAGCGCACCGATGACTAACACGAAGCTCGTTTTCACAAAAAAGCCCGCAACACATGCCGCTACCAAAACAAACGACCACCACTTTGCGCGCGTATTCCACTCTTGCGCTCGTTCATACGCGATCAAGGCGATAAGCAAGAAAAACGGCAGTATCTGTCCATCCGTGTCGACCATCAAGGACGCGAGCACGCTGTAAAATGAAAGCGCGAAAAAGAGTGCACCGAGGAGTGCTTCTCGTGGACCAAATCGATGGCGCATCCAGTACCAAAGCAAAAAAAGGTTTATGAGCCCAAATGTAAGCGGTACAAAACGCAGATGAACATCGTACCCTGTTACCTTCCCTGCCAGAGCATAAATAAACTGAGAAAGTGGCGGATGTGGAATTTCGGTTTCGCTTACGTATGCTGGATTTACAATTTGCGGCCATTTATATTCGTCTTGATGGAGCGGCAATTCAACGCCTGGCAAGCGCAGTACCAGAAAAAGTGCTGCAATCATTGCAAGGAGTAGATATTCACGTTTCATACTATTTTTTCACTGACACAAACAACATCTGTCCCGCAAACGGCTTCACAGGAGAATGGAGGTACGCACGTACGATAAGCGGATGTGCAGGAATAATTGATGGACGCGATCGCAACGAAAACGGTAAGAACCGTGGCATCTTACACACAACATCCATCTCATGCGATACTAGAAAACTCTCAAGCGCTGCATCACTAAAAACTTTCTTGTGAGTTGGATCGTCAAAATATGTCTTGTATGCAAGTCGGTAATTCGGCTGCATAAGGATGAGCTTGCCTCCCTTTTTCAAGACTCGTTTTACTTCAGCCATAACTCGTGCCAATTCATCATCTGAAAAATGTTCAAACAAGTTACTCGCATGGATAACGTCAACCGAGTCTGAAGATATTTTGGAAAGATCCCATGCTACTGCTTGAATTGCTTCGACAGAAGCATGAGCGTAATTGGGTAATTCGGGAGAAGAATCAACTGCGTATTTCTTTTTTCCTCTCACGAGATTGATGAAGTCACAATACCCTGCCCCCAAATCAACAACTGTTGCATTTTCGGGGATAAATCGTTTGTGGTAACGAACTATTTCTGACCATACCGCGCTTCTGTTGGGGTCAGGAGTAAATCGTGATGCGTAATAAGCGTCTTTCATATTTTTTTAAATCGGTACCAGATGATAAGTGGTATCATGAAAAAACCCAAACGCGCCGCCTTCCACACTGAGCCGGTATACATGCTCTGACCAACGCGCTCTTTATACATGACCGGAATCTCAATACAGCGCAGGTTTGAGCGGAAAAGCCATATCATCATTTCAGGCGAGAATCTTCCTCCGCCGTCAGAGAATGGGAATAGTGGTTTTATCTTCTCGAGAGCTGAGCGGGACAAGAGACGAAACGTGCATCCTACATCAGTTATAACAGTTCCGTTATGAAGAAATTCCAAAAATTTCGCCATGCCCCAGTTACCGATTCGCACTGATTCGGGCATGAAAGCATTACCAAGTACTGTAGACCGGGATGTACGTGAACCAAAGACCACATCAAAATTCCGAGAATAGATCAAAAATTTTTCGGTATCTCGAGGGTCAAACGTTCCATCGCCTTCGCAAACAATAATTAGATCACCTGTCGATTCTATAAGACCGCGCATGATAGCATGGCCATAACCCTGCTTTTCTGTCTCTCGCACATGTACCGCGCGTGTTTTCTGTATTTCTTGTGCGGTGTTACCGCGAGCATTGTTGTCGACGACGACGACTTCATCTACAAAGCCTGTCGCAAAAAAACCATCAATTGCGGCACGAATACTGTGCTCCTCATTATACGTGGGTATGACAACACTTACTTTTTTACGTTCGAACATACGGCGAGTATACGATTAATGAGTAAGTTAAGCGAGTGTTCAGAAACCACATATACGCGCAAGCGATCTTGAAGCGCTTTTCGACGCTCATCGTTTAGTGAAAGCGCGTGAATAAGAGCACCGTCGACATGAGTTCCCGCGTGCAGCTCTCCAGGCACTATCGCATGTAAAACATTGTTTTCTACGACAGGAATACACCCAGAAGCAGCTGCCTCAAGTATTGTCTTATCGAAACTTCCCGAAGGAGTCAGGTTTACATACACTGCATGTGATTGAAAAAGCTGTGGCGCCTGCGCCTGCGGTATACTCGGGCGGAATATCAGCGAGCCATCCTCGACAAGTTTTTTTCCAAACGAACGCACTTCTTCGCCATATGACTCGCTACCGATACTCGGATCACCGCAAATCGTGGCACAAAACATGACGCCGCGCGCTTTGAGACGCACCAACGCTTCGACAAAAATATGTACACGTTTTACCGGGTCAAGCCGCCCGAAAAAAAGGATAGTATTTTTTTCGGGCGGCTTCCCCGGTACAAAAAAATCAGTGTCAATCCCGACCGGCATCAACACTGTTTTCGAAAAACGCTTTGTATACGAATCCGGCGATGTGCAGGTAACCGCATGAGAAAGCGCGACAGCAATGCGGGTCAGAATGCTTCCCTTTTTGTGATTACGCCACAATACAATCCTTTTTCCGAGAAGTCGCCACAAAAGTCCACCAATGAGAACGTACTCCTGGTTCATATGAACAAATACCGCATCATAGTTATTCCGCTCGCTCCAAAGATACAAAAAGAAGCGTGTGACGTACGTGAACTTCCCCACCCCCTCCTCTTTCCCAAGGGAGAGCACACGTACATTACTGGGCAGTGTGTAGGTACCCTTTTTCAGACACACAACAACGACGCTGTCGCATTTTTGCGCGAGCGCTTGGATCCAGCGGTGCATGAACCCTAAGATCGGATTGGTGCGGTCAACTGCTTGCGTAAGTATGAGAAGTTTCACCTTCCTATTCTAGCGCTTTTTTGCCTTCTTCGCTTTTTGGGTTTTCTTAGGCGCACTCAAAACTTTTCTACCGTACACACCTTGTAACAGATCAAGATCTTTATTGGTGCCGAGAAGAAGCGCGATGTTATGACGCTCTGCGGCCTGCAAAAAGGCGTGTGCATGCTTATTCTTCAGGACTGAGCGATAGTGGTGCGAAAACGCTGCCATGTCTTTGATAAAGCATCCACCGCCAGCGCCGCGACCGCTCTTGTGTACAGGAGAAGCATATCTCGTTGGTATGTACGGATCAGCTTTGAGCGCTTTTTCTATCTGGTTCCAATCCGCTTTGTGATGCAACGCCAAATCATACATCAAGTTGAACGCAAGAATCTGGGTGTAGCCGTTAATATTGTGAGCATATTTATAGATTTCCGCTTCTTCGCTCGTGCACGTGAGATGGAGCGGAGCCTTTGGCAAAATTTCGTGCATCATCGCAGCAGCCTTCCGGTGCTTCTCGTCATCGACCGGTATCCCAATCACGCATACAAACGGAGCATCGGTATCTTTGCGCGCAGTCGCAACTGAAAGAAATTCCGGGCTAAACATGAATATGAGATGCGGAAATTTTTTCTGTAGTTTTCGAGTAGTGCCGGGCAACACTGTCGATTTTATAACCACGGCCGCACCCTTCTTTATCAACTTGAGTGCCCCTTCAACGATCGATACATCAAAACCTTTTGGGTTGGTCGGCGTAGGAACGGCTACAAAAACAATGTCACATTCTTTCACTTTATCCTTATTGTGCACGTGGGGTTCTTCAAGTGAGTACCGAACGACTGAAAAACCGCGGTCTGTCAAATTATCTGCGTAATTTTTACCGACATATCCATGGCCGATAAATCCGATGGTTGGTTTTGACATGGTGAATACTCTATCACGCACCCCACAATGCAAGTAATTGACTTTTTTTTATGATGTTTTATTATTCTAAAAGAGTTACCCTGCCAGAAAAAGGAGATTAGGATGGCCGAGTATTCTCACGCCTATGGACTTGCGTTCGACGTGGAAAAAGACCTTGGACGACGTAGTGGTTTCAAACCCGCACTCACGGACCTCGGTTCTCGGAAGTATCTCTTTGGAGAACTTCGGCTCGCTGGGTTTGCATCCCTGCTCCGCCTCGGGTATGCAGAGCACCTCGTACTCGTCGGCGGCAACGAAGGTCGCTACAAAAGCGAAGAGCCAGTCGTGAACAGGGCGCACGCAATCAAAGAAATGCTGGTGCATGATCATGAAATCAGTCCCTCAAAACTATCCGCGGTAGCTTCTAACTCGAACACTGGTGGCAACATTGCCATCATTCGTGACCAACAAGCATTGGAACCGCGTGATGCTTTTGTGGTAACAAACCACTATCATCTGCCGCGGGCCGCAATGGATATTTCTGCAGCAGGCCTCATGCTCCCCCTCTTTTCGGCAGAATCCTTTCTCCTTCTCGCCGAGAAGTGGAGCAAAGAGCAACTCATCGACGCTTTCGGGCAAGGTACTTTGGCAGAGCGTGTTGCAGAGGAAATCCAAGGCATTGCGGACAAGCTTCGGGGAACATACAAACCCCGAACTGATGTGGTGCCTTCATGATGACGTGGGGACCAATCTTTCGATTGGTCCCCGATTCTTATTGTTGAACAACTTCGGTTATTCCTTGCGCCCACGCATCGACGTATTCGTCAAAAGAATGTATTAGTGGGAGTTTTAAGTCAGCGGTGCGTGGACCATGTTCGACCCACGCAAGCACTGATTGTGTAAAGTCGGATTCAGCAATGATAGCGCCTGCTTCTCGGGCGACACCAACATCAGCCGCAATGACAGGCACATGTGCTGCGAGTGCTTCAACTATAACGACACCGTACCCTTCATACAAAGAAGGGACCAGCAGAGCATCAGCCTCGCTCAGAAACGAACTCACATCTGCTCGCCAACCGCAGAAAATGACATGCTGCTCGAGTCCATTTCCACGAGCGAATTCTCTGAGCACGTGATCTTCTCTTCCCGAGCCAACAATAGTGAGCCCTGCGTCATGTCCGCGTGAGCGCACCAGCTTAAGCGCCTGCAACGCTTGCATACAACCCTTTTCTGACTCCAGCCTTCCAATAAACAACAACGCAATTTTGAAGCGGGGGTGTTTTAAACGCGGCAGCGATTCAAAGCGTGCAATGTCCGTATACAACGGTAAAACGCTCATTGGTGCTTGTGTGTACCGCTCCACTGACTCAGCGACTCGCTCAGACACAACACGCACCGCACTCGCACGCTTGAGCACAAACCGTGCAATGATGGTACGGATACGATTTATGAAAGAATGACGCTTAAAGCTTGAACTAAAAGGATCAGTATGAACTTGTACATGGAGCGGTATTCGTTTGCTCCAGGCAATACACCATGCGACAAGCCCCGTTTCAAACGGATCTTGTGCCGTAACGATATCAGCATCAATAGCAGCTGCCCTGCGCAGTGCACCAAAACCATATGTAAGAGGCATGAGCGAGTTAGTACTCATGATTTTCAGCGACCCTTCTGTAACCTCAGGATGTCGTGCCGTTGAAAAAACAATGATTATGAACGCATCAAACCGTGCAGCAAATGCTCTCTGACGTACCCGAACAGCGCTTTCCTTATCAAACAGCGTTCGATCGGTACCAATCGAGAGCACTCTGAGCGCTTCAGAAACTTTTCGTGGAGATACGTTCATAGTAATTGTAAAAAATCCTCGGCAACGGCATCATACGTGCGAATTGATGCGAAGTGCTCTGCTTTTGCTTTGGCTTCTTCATACCCCTCGTCAGTCGCAAGCATACAAAATACATCTGCCATGCGGTTCACGTTGGTCGGATCAACGAGCGTGCCGTAGGGTTCCAGTAATTCTGCTTGCCCGCACTCAGCGGTAACTATAAACGGCTTTTTGAATCGAAGTCCATCAAAAATATAGTTGGGACTAATTTCTGAAAGCGATGGCAAGATGACTGCATAGCATGCTGCCATACGCTTCAGTAATTCTTCTTTGGTGACGTGTCCGGTATCCAGCTCAATATCGGGGTGCACTTTTTGTGCGAGTGCAAACGCCTCTTTAACGCGTGGTCCATTTTTAACCCCCACGTCTCGTACATACCATAAAAAGTTTTTTCGTGTTGGTGGATAGGATGGAAGCTGAGACTCAATTGCATTTGCAATAATATGCGTCGGCTTTTCAATACGATACGCATCAATCCAGAGGTCGCGCTGATACGCAGTACTAAATACCATAGTCGCTCTGCGGACTACCAAACGAGTAATTGACCATATGAGTCGCTCTTTAAATGTAAACTCATGATCAGTCGCATAAAATTCTGACAGACCTATTGGTTCGTTCGTACGGTTTACAAATGATTCCCATAAGAAATCACCGCCGGTGCGGATAATAATTGGGACGCCGGTAAGTATGCTTGCAACAAAACCTGGAAATCCCACGCTAAACGTATCGAGAGCGATTATCGCTCGAGCATCACGAGCTGCACGCACTACATGCCAAAAGTACGTAATATGTCGAATACCGCTCGGGTAGCGCCTGAACGCACTGAACGTGCAGACGGTGATATCGTGACCCGTGCGCGTGAGGGCTTCCGCGAGCTCTTTGGCGTAGTACGAAGGCCCGCCAATTTCAGGCGGATAAATGCCAGTTGCAATCACGAGTTTCATACAATAACTGTAACGGAAATATGGAAAAAGACGAATCGAGGGGCGCTGTGTAACACAGCGCCCCCTCAAACTCTTCTGGCATCGAAGGATTCAAATCTCTCGATGCCCTGCGCTCAGGCCTTACGCTCGTGGAGGCCATTTACGCGGGTATGAAAAATTGTGAAGGGCTCCCTTCACGAAAGACCAGGTCGACCACGAAGAAACTACACTCACACTCATTCGCTGCGAGCGGTAATTCATGACGAATCCTTTCACTTTATAGGCTGGTGGAACAACCACCATCACCTATTTCAACAATAGCTGTGTTGGTACAGAGTGCAAGGAGTTATCCACGTATGCCCAAAAGCGGCTCAAAGACTTTCGTTTTCATATCGCGCGCAATAATGTCCCAGTCGTATTTTTCAATGACCATTTGTTTTGCGGTCGCAGTAACCGCGCGCACTTTTTCAGGACGAGACATAATTTCTCGCACGGCTTCTGCAATCTGCTTTGGCGAATCTGTGTCAACTGCCCATCCCGTAATTGGCTTATCAGGATTACGTTTCTCATCGAATAAAAAGTCAGCGATACCGCCTTCTTGTGTAGCAATCACCGGAAGCCCCGCAGCCATCGCTTCCACAAACGAATTTCCCATTCCCTCCGAACGAGATGCGCGGATAAAAATGTCTGACGCTTTCAAATACAGCGGCATCTCTTTATGGCCTACTTGTCCCACAAAATGGACACGCTCCTGCACCCTCAAATCAGATGCGAGTTTTTTGAGCATCACTTCATCAGGACCCGTACCCAGAACAATAAACGAGACATTCTCAGGAAGTAGTGGTAGTGCACGAATCATGTCATCAACAGCATTTTTATGCACCAAACGTGACGTGGTGATCACAAACACATCCCCCATTTTTTTATTGAGCGCAGTTTTAACATCATCAATTATTTTCAAAGGAAATTCCTGAGCAAAATGTGCTGTATTTACGGCATTCGGTACAACTTCTAACTGCCCGGTAAAGTGCCGTGCTCGCGCCCATGTTCCGAGAAACGTCGATATCGCTTGCACCATGTCTGCTCGCGTAAATGCGCGGATAAAGAGCGGCCACAGTGGTCGCATTTTGCGCTCAATGTACGGAATCGAGTCACCTTCTTGCAGTGTCAAAAGATAGGGCACTGACGGATTACACATTTTAAACAGCGCCGCAGGAACACCACAACTGTGTGCCATCATTGCCCACGTCGCGTCATAGTGGTACTGCCTGTGCAATCTCCACCCTTTCCACGCAGCAAGAAACTGAAAAAGAGGCTTATTCAGATTGAGCGGAAACTTTTTTAAGTCGGCCATGCTCGGGTTTTTTGTCGTGATGCCGATGCGATGCACTAATACATTCCCAACCTGTTCCACTGCGGGCAGAGTCGAATCAAATCGATTCGTTACCATATGAAATTCATAGTCAGGTAACCGATCAGTGATTTCTTGTATTGCCACCTCTGCACCGCCAACGTGCTTGGGAAAATACGCGAGCGAAAAAATGAGAACTCTTTTTTTCATATTTGTGTTTTGTTCAAAAGCCCTTGAATCTTAGCAAGTATGTCCGTTGCCTGTTCTCCATTAGATTGTGCAAGTAGCTCTTTTACTAACTGGTGCAACGGGTACGAGTTTCGATCGGGTCTGTGTGGTGGTTCAACGATGACCACATCCTCTGCCGTAGTGCCCGCATAGCAGGTGTCAGATGGAATTGCGCAGAGTCCGTGTGCATACGGATATGCATGCGGATCAGAAGCGCATAGTGTGAGCGCTGTGAGAAGTGCGCGAGGAAGATGTGTTGGGCCCGACACTAGAACAATGCGTTCCATTCCTCTCTCTTGGGCAATTTTCATACACGTTCCGATTTCTGTCACTGTTGTTGTTGAAGTGAGCTCAAGTACCGCACGCTTTGTGAGCCAATCGTGCGCTTCATCCTCTGTCCACAGGTTACATTCTGGAATATCTCGAAAGCGCTCCTGTGTAATGTTAAATGCCCACTGCCCCTCCTTGAGCCCCTGTTTTTCTGAGCCTCCCGTCGGAAAAAATAATATATCGGCATTAAAACGAATTGCTTCACGAACGCCAGCAGGTGCGCGCCCATAAACTCCACTTTTGGGATCTCCCCACACTACCTCTTCCCAATTGGAAGTTCCCAAATGATGACCGTGAATGAGAACTGCTGTTTTCATGGTTTATTTTTTATTGCTGCAATATAGTCGACAACATCACGCCGTGCCTTCCAGCCAAGCGCGTGTGATGTCGTGAGGTCAATCGAAGCATCAGCGCGGTTGCCTCCGCGCTCGGGGAGCCATTCAATCTCTCCCCCAAAAAAGTGAGCAATATCAAGAACTGAATACTTCGTTTCGGCACCGAGGCCGTACTCGTCATTCTCCCCCTTTTCTGCGACACACAAAAGCCCATCAACAATATCTTCAACGTGCGTGAAGATTCGCTTTTGCGAACCAGGCTTTCGCACCGTGAGTGGCTCACCCTGTAGCATTTTCTGTCGGAAAATCTCAATGAGGGTCCCGTACTTCCCTGCGCGCTCGCCCGGACCAAACACGTTGTAGAAATACGTAGTGGCAAACGGAAGTCCGTACCACTCGTGGTACCGCCGTACGGTCTCACTGTTGAGCGACTTTGACCATGCGTACGGACTTTGCGCTTTCCCCGCACCTCCATCGGCGAATTTTGTCGATGAGCCCGCATATATAAGTTTGCATCCGTGTTTGCGCCAAAACTCAAACACACCAAGTGATCCGGCGATATTTAAGTCCCATACAACATATGGCTCAAGCAGACTTTCTTCGGTGCGCGAATACTCGCCGAGGTGAAAGATAAGGTCAGGTTTTTCGGGGACAAGCGCATCAATATTTTTGGTATGACCTTCACGGTATTCTGCACCTTCGATTTTTACGCCCGCTCCCATGAAATAATTATCAACGACAATCACACGGTGCCCTCCTTCAACAAGCCGTTGCACTACATGAGACCCAACAAACCCCGCGCCACCAGTCACCACAATCGTCTTTGTTGTATTCATATAGAGAAAGCCTATCGTCTTCATGTGATTTCCTCAATATCCCACTCTTCCCTTTTTATGCGGCGTGCGGCAAACACCGCGCCACCAGCAAGAAGCGAGAGCGTAGCGGCGCCGCCCGCCCAGCTCCACGAAGGTACCGTTGCTGATGCCACAAGAGACTCCGTAGTGCTCGAGCTATATTCAGGTAACTCGCTTTCGTTTCGAGACTTTGTGTTGGAGGGCGTTCTAGATTCGGTACGCTGTTTAAATGTCAAGATTTTTTTCGATACTGTGCGAGATTCTGGTGCACTGGTCCGGGCCGTGAGGGGCTCTACACGTTTCTGAACAACTGCTCGCATCGCCTCACCCGGTGTTGGTGACGTAGCGATAAAAGCACTACCGTTCCACTGCAAGCTATTTCCATCGCCCCGCGCGCCCGCATTCTTTGTATACGTTACTGCATCAACGACCGACCCGCTTCCATCAATGAGCTTCACGATGTCTCCCTCGTTCCCCAGCGAAAGGGATGAATCAATGACCGAAACCGTGACCGTATGCTGTGAAAGAAATTGTGCAGCGTTTGCCGCAACAATGAGGTATGAATTGGGCGCGAGCGAAAGCGATCCGACTCCCCCGTTTTTGGGCGGGATGGCGAGCGTATGATTTGAACCGTCAAAAATTTTCCATCCCTTCAGATCAACTGTTTCTGAACTATTGTTATAGAGTTCAATCCATTCTTGT
The DNA here is from genome assembly GCA_009924895.1 of bacterium. Lineage (GTDB taxonomy): Bacteria > Patescibacteriota > Minisyncoccia > Phycocordibacterales > UBA2100 > UBA10103. Next base: position 96,928 of record RFQR01000001.1, on the reverse strand, counting down.
TTTGCATCCGTGCCTGGCGCATTGTACATGATCTCTGTGACGATGACGCTCGCATAGGTGCTCTGCGGCACCAAAAGCATCAAGAAAAGCATCCTACTCATAGATCACCTCCCTTGAGTAAGCGTTGTAGAAACTCATTAGGAATATCATCACGTGGACCCTCTGGCGCTCGAGTGGGCTCCTCTGAGCGTGTCTTTGCAGATTGTGGTGATGTATTGTAGGGACGAGACGTCTCCCGGTTGCCGGCTTCAATTTCCTGCTCGCGTACTTTTGTTTTGAGTTTTGATCGCAAAAGATCGGCGGGAGACTCTTTCGGTGCGGCAGTACTCTGGTACTGATTGAGCGCATCCCGCAATTCATTTTTTTGTGCTGCAAACGCAGAAACGGGCTGTTGAGGGCGGACTTCGAATGGACGTACTGGTTTTGGCGCAGGGCGCTCTTGGACCACAGTCGGGTGTGCGACATGCGGCTGCTGAATAAATCGTGGCGCATGTTCAACAGAGACTCGTGGTTCTGGAAATCTCTGTACTTCTTGCGGCGGACGCACATCACGTGGTTTTTCTTTTCGTTCTTCCCGAAGTGGTCTTTCTGGCGGGGGTTTCGGAGCAGAAGCTTGTGATCGAGGCGGCTGAGTATTCTTAGACGGTGCGTTTGACCATGAGTTTGCCTTCTTTTGCGGAGGCGGCGGTAAAAATTCTTGTAGTCGCTCAGTGATACTTCTCTCAATATCAGCGCGAGGACGAGAATAGTTTTCGCGCGAAGAAATCACGACATCATTTCGGTACGAGATGTTCGGCGCTTCGATCGGCGGAATCGTTTCTGCAGAAAACGGCGGTGACCCAACACCATCAATCATGAGCGTGAGGTAGATTTGTCCTAAACCGAGCTCAACCAAATCCTCTGCAAAAAAAGTCGGCTCAAACACTGTCTTTAACACTTCTGCGTCAAACGGGCCAACACGAAATGTAATGAGGGTACCAACGTTACCAAAGACCGCATCACGAACCTTCTCTTCCATCTGCTCGATATATTGGTTTGCAAGCGTTAACGCGAGTTTATATTTGCGGGCTTCAGACAAAATATCAGCAAAGGCATCGTTCATCATCGACTGAAATTCGTCGACAAAGAGGAAGAAGCGCGGTAGCTTCTGCATACGCACATACGGTTCATCAGCGCGACTCATCGCCGCGAGATAAATCTTTACCACCAGCATCGAACCTAAGAGTGATGCATTCTGTTCACCCATGCGCCCCTTTGAAAGATTGATGATGAGAATTTTTCTTTCATCCATCATTTTTCGAACATCAAACGACGATTTTGGTTGTCCAACTATGTTGCGAATAAGTGGGTTTGCGGTAAACGCACCGATTTTGTTTTGAATCGCCGGCGTTGCCTCTTGCGTATAGCGGTCAGTATAAGTTGCAAACTCGACGGTCCAGAAATCGCGCACGACTGGATCGGTTATTTTCTCAATCACCGCAGCACGAAAATTTTTGTTGGTGAGCATGCGGTTCACATCAAGGAGTGTCGCGCCCGGATATTCCAAAAGCGCGAGCATGGTGTTACTCAAGATGTATTCCATGCGCGCACTCCACGCATCAACCCAAATACGCTTGAATGCACCCATCAGGCCTGACACGACGAGGTGTCGCTTGTCATACCCCACGTCCTCCATCACATTAAACCCAATTGGATTATCGACATCAAATGGTGCTAAATAGAGGACATCTTTGATGCGGTCATGCGGGACAAAGTCGAGCAGCTTTTCTGCAGTCGAACCGTGTGGATCGATAAATGCCAGCCCTTCCCCATTTTGTATGTCTTGAATCGCAAGATTTTCAAGCATGGTTGATTTACCCATACCGGTTTTCCCGATGACATACATGTGCTTGCCACGATCATCAGCGCGGATGCCAAACATCTCACGTTTGCCGCGGGTATGCGTGGAGGCAAAATAGGTTATTCGCCGAGGATCGTCGACGTATTCAGACATGGGGTTATTGTAACAAATTCCCGCACCAATAGTGGCGCAAGCGTTGTGTACGTGAGTGTTACGAGATCTCTTGTTTCGTATCGGATGGCGGGGGGACAGATTCGACAAATGTGCGCGGCACGCTACGCGGTATGCGTCGACGAACTGCAATACCGAGCGCAAAGACAAATACACCTGCAATAAAGAACATCACACGGTCCCAGCTTGCCGGGAATCCTAAAAAAGGCAAAACTGCCACAAACGCGCCCGCAAACATGATGAGAGTGTCAAGTGACATACTCCGACAGTATACCTATTTTTTAACGGTTATTGAAGGTTCAACAATAACAGCAAATTCTCCGCGTTCTTTTTTCCCCTTTTTGAGAAGCGTACCAAGTTCGGAAGGGGTACCAACAAGCACTTCTTCGAACATTTTTGTGAGCTCACGACCAATAGTGACTCGGGCAAACATGTCATACACTGCAAGCTCTTCAAGAAACTTCACAATGCGGTGTGGTGATTCGTAGAGAATCGTCGGTCGAGCACAAGAGACCATCTCTTTTATTGCGGTTTGGCGGCCTTTTTTGTGCGGCAAAAAGCCAACGAACACAAATTCGTCAGATGAAAGACCTGCAATAGACAGAAGCGCCGTGAGCGCCGACGGACCTGGAATTGCTTCGATGGTTACTCCTGCCTCTCGCGCACCTGCCACCAGCCGTGCTCCGGGATCAGAAATTCCTGGCGTACCCGCATCGGAAACATACACAACCTTCTCCCCCGTATTAATGCGCTCAATTACTTCTTCGATTCGTTTTCCTTCCAAGGCAGCATCGAGCCTTTGCAATGGTTTTTCAATTTCATACTTTGCGAGAAGTTTGGTAATCACACGGGTGTCTTCGGCATAAATCACATCGCTCTCTTTGAGAGTCCGTAGAGCACGCAGCGTGATGTCTTCAAGATTTCCTATCGGTGTCGCAACGATTGAGAGTTTTCCCATACCTATTCTTCTGTTAGTTGTTCTGCGACTTTGTAGATATCTCCCGCACCCATAGTCAACAGCACAGTATCATCGTTCCAATTCGCATCGACACAGTAGTCGTACATGTTATGTAAGGTTGTAAATGCTTTTGCAGAAGTACCGAGAGCAACAATCTTTTCTGCGAGTACCTCGCTGGTTATTCCTTCAATTGGTTTCTCACGCGCAGGGAAAATCGGAGCAAGGAGTATTTCATTGGCTCCTGAAAGCGCTTGTGCAAACTCGTCCATAAAATCACGAGTGCGCGAAAAGAGGTGCGGATGAAATGCAACCACCACTTTTTTGCCAGGGAATTTCTCGCGAGCAGCAGCGATGGTTTTTTCAACCGCAGTGGGATGGTGTGCATAATCGTCATACACTTGCACGCCACTTTTCATCTCTCCTTTATATTCAAAGCGTCTCCATGAACCTTTAAATTGTGAGAGCGAGTGAACGCCGGCTTCAAGCGAAAGCTTTGGGGCAACAATGTGCGCCGCAGCAAGCGCTGCACGTGCGTTCTCTCGATTAAACTCTCCCGGCAATAAAAGACTCCCTACTGCCATTTGTGTGTAATCAACAATGCGCGCTTGTGCGTGTTCAAGAACGGGCTTTATGTGGGGGTCGTTTTGATTTGTCACAATAGCGCCAGTTCGTGGCACTTTCTCTACTGCAGTACGAAACGTGTTTTGAAGCGCAGAGAGTGAGGGGAAAAAATCAGTATGATCAAGTTCGATGTTGGTAATCACCAATACTTCAGGACTGAGTTCGAGGAGATGATCACGATATTCGCACGCTTCCACGACGCATATATCTGACTTTCCTTTTACAAAGTTCGAGCCTAAAACAGATTTGCTTTGCAAATTTGTTCGGCCGATCTCACCTTTGGGCAAGTGTGGATCGAAATCACGCACAATAGAACCGACGATTACCGTCGGAGACACACCTGCATCAATCAAAATCTTGGCGAGCATGCCGGTCGTAGTTGTCTTGCCGTGTGTACCTGCAACTGCAACAGTGCGCATGCCTACCGTTGCGCGAGCAAGTCCTTCAAAATACGAAATTTGTGGAATCTTCATCTCCACTGCACGCATTCGCTCTGGATTATCCGGCCACACCGCATCGCTATAAATAACCATTTCAGTATTTGCCGGAATGAGACATCCATCATGCCCAATTGATACCACGATTCCCTTTCGAGAAAGGAGTTCGGTTGTTGGTGATTCAGACCTATCTGACCCAGTTATAGAAACACCACGCGAGACAAGAAGCTGGGCAAGCGCGGACATGCCAACGCCACCAATCCCTACCATATGTATGTGGACCGGTAGACTTGACTTTTGTGTTGTTAGGTGTATCATACAAATGCAAATGGCTTCGGCCTCCCCTTCAGGATAACCTGAAGGCAACAATACCGAAAATCGGTCAGAGTAAATCTCTGACCGATTTTCGTATAACTTCAAACTCTTTTACTGGCATAGTAGCAATCTTTTCTACAAGACGTTTTGTATCAATCAATCGGATTTGAGAAATAATGGCGGCAGCTGACTTGCCAGCAACTACACCAGCATCAACATAAAACATATTTCTTTTTTCCGACGTCGTAAGCGGAATAATAATGCACACATTCCGACTCAACCCACGAAGAATAAGTACCGGGCGTTTATAATATTCTCCCATACCGTCTTGTTCAAAACCAACATTGAGTCCAAGATGCACCCACCATACCTCGCGCGTGTGGTACAAAAGCACATTAGTTCGTTCATCAATTTTTGTTTTTTACGATTCCAATCATCAAACTGTTTTGCCATCTTTGTCAGTATACTCCGTCGTACCCAGAAATACGAAGCGCTATCCTGTGCCCGTTGCCATGCCTTAAGAGACCACGGTATGAGATAACAGAGGGGTCATCTACGCTTTTATTAGCACAGAACTTGATAAGCCTGCGTCTGGTGGGACTTCTCAGTACTCGATGATCGGGAAAATGTACCCATCCCAGGAAATCAACACCTGAGGCAAGAGTGCGAATTGAAACCTTGTTTTGATGAAGCAGTAGTTTAAGTCTTTCTTTTAGAAAATATTCCAAGGGGTGCAGTAGCATTTCGAGTTCGGTACGGTTACGGGAAAGAATAACAAAATCATTTACATATCGAAAATCGCACCCATTCTGTTTGTGCAGATACTGGATTGAGGCAGAATGAAATCGTAATCTCATTCATAATCGCCTACTACCGTTTGTAAGTGTAACAAAATCCCCCACCGATAGTTTGGTGGGGGCAAAGTTCAAAGCATCCAAGTGCAGTGCTGAGGGTTTTAGCTCTCAGTGCTAACCTGCACACGCAGAGACGTAGCTCGCGTTACGGCTGTCGCCGAGCCAGTCGAAGCTCCAGTCCCACCGTCCACCGTGCCAGTTGAGGCACAACGAGTACCGATCGTCGTCCGGACCGCGCAGCTCATCTCCGTCGAAGAAGATGATCTTGTCTTTCAGCTCTGCGGGAATCTGCTCTTGATTGTTCCAGCAGAGCCAGAAGGCTTCCACGCCGAGGAGGCTGGTGCCTTCGAGGCGTTTCTTCCATTCGTTCCCGTTGAGGTACGACTCGCACTTTTTGAGGGGGCAGACTGTCTTGAGTAAAGAGGGGTTCCATCCTTCGGGGAGGGATTTATGCTCGCCGATGATGTCCCAGTTTTTACCGATGAAGGTGGCGGGGTTGAAGGTGCCCGCGGTTTGTGGGGCAAAGGGGTCTTCGCGCCGCAAAAAACGCTTTGCTTCTTCTGGCGTAATTGCTCCTGTGCGCAATTTCGTCGTGAAATCCGCAACGATTCCGAGCATGTCCTGTCACATGGTCAGCTCCTTTTCAAGGCTCTTGGCGGGATGCCAAGGCTCGCCAAATTATGTCACATCTTTCATTATTTGCAAGAATCGGTCATTCCTCTCGTATTCATTTTTAAACATGCCAAACGATGCAAACGCCGGGCTGAAAAGAACCACATCCCCTGGCTGCGCCGCGCGTACTGCTTCATGTACTGCAGCTTCGAGTGAATCAAAAATTGAGTAGTCTTGCATAAACGGCACAACGCGGTCGGTACCCTTCCCCGCAAGCAAAATCACGCGTTTACAGGTGTGTGCGATTTCGTATAAGAGCGCGCTCATATCGAGCCCTTTATCAGACCCGCCAGCAATCAAAATGATATTTTTCTTTTCATGGTCGAGTGCCTTGAGCGCCGCGATTGTTGCTTCTGGTGTTGTGGAATTATTGTCGTTATAGATTTTGATGCCGCGAATTTCTTTTACAAACTGAAGCCTTCCTTCCACTCCTTCAAATGACTCGAGACCCTTCTGTATCTCCTCTTCTGATACACCAAGCGCGCGGAGCGCTTCTACAGCAAAAGCCGCATTTTCACGATTGTGCATGCCCGGTACCCGTACTACCCATGAATCAGGAAGTGGCGCAGGGATACGAGGCACGACCGGTGGATGAGCCGCTTTTACCTTTTCGAATATCCCCCTAGCGCAGATAAAAATGTCGCTTGATTTTTGATGTGAAAATATTTTTGCTTTATCTTCAAAATATACGTCGAGATTTAGGTAATAGTTTTGATGATCGGGCATCAAATTAGTAAATACTGACACATCAGGACTTATCTTCAAGTCGCCAAAGCCTTGCAGCTGCCATGAATCAAGCTCAAGAACGAGAATATCTCCCTTCTTGAGCTGCGGTAACAGCGCGAGCGTTGAAACACCGCGCACATTTCCTCCTACATGTGCACGATGACCTGATTGTTTGAGAACATGAACAATCATCTGAGTCACCGTACTTTTTCCGCGCGTGCCCGTCACGCCAACAATCTTCACGCCCATTTCTCGCGCAAATTGTGCCGCAAGAGCAGTAGACATGTATACCGGTATGCCAGCGCGTTTTGCATCGGTAATGTAGGTAGAGTTGAGAGGAACCCCCGCCCCTTTTATCACCATATCGGTATCAATAAAATCGAGGGTGTCATGCCCACCAAGACGAAACGATACGTTTTTTTCTCCCTCAAGTTGAGCCAATGATTCACTCAATTCTGATTCTGTTTTTGTGTCAGTCACCAAAACTTCCGCTCCTTGCTCAAGTAAAAACTGAGCATCCCCTACTCCACGCCCAAGAAGCCCCAAACCCATGAGGGTTACTTTTTTGCCTGAAAAAAAATCGTGGTAGTTCATAATCATCTATACACATCATCGTGTGAGCCGATATCGAAAAAGAGAATTTCATCATCTTCAACACTGAAGAGTATACGTACATCATACTCTACTGAGAGCGCAAAAGCTCCCGCAAGTTTGCCCTGTAATTTATGAACTTTGAGCGAACGATCTTTAGGATTTTTCTCAAATATTTCAACTAGTTTCAAGACTTTTTTCTGCTCTTTCACGCTCATCTTCTTCACTAAACGCAAAAAACGAGTCGTGAATACAATTCCCATAGTGCAACTATTCAGTTGGAAATACTTTTAGGATGTCACGCAGATTGCCACGTACTGTCTTTCCCGCTCGACGCTCTTCCTGTGCCTGACGCCATACGGTAACAAGCTCATTCTCGCGGTGCTGCGCGATAATGCGACGAATCAGCCCTGCGCGTGTATCTGCCTGATGAGATGCCACCTGTTCATCGAGGTATGCAAGCAGGTCTTTTGGGAGCGGAATGGTTACGTTGCGCATAGTATGCACGTATTACAATATAATACATACATAGTATAATATACTATTTTTGTGTCAAGACACTACCTCTACAGCATACTTCCTTGCGCCAAAAAGGCGACGAACCAATCGCTGGAACGGTGCGCTCTCTTTTGAAATATAGAAGGTGGTCTTCCCGCCCCCAGCGATTGGGAAACGTTCCACCACTTCCTCAGCTACCGCATCAGCGGGATCAAGAACCGGAATATGCCCCCATCGCGCATCGACCTCATTCTGGATAACGTCACGAACCAACGGATAGTGAGTACAGGCAAGCAAGACCGCATCAAACTTTTTACGCGCCACGATGTCAAAAAGAGTCGAGACAATGCGGCTTATTTCGGCATTATCTTCCCCATTTTCAATAGAACTAGCAAGCAGTGCTGCAGGGAGTGGCGTCAGCGAAACGATCGGATCGAGTGCATCATTATAAATACCCGATTTCACCGTGGCTTCAGTCGCTAAGAGAAGCACGCGCGCCCCTGCGAGAAGTCGCATCGCGCGTGCGGTCGGTCGCGTCATTTCCACAAATCGCCCGCGCGTCGCACCTTCCAAAAATGAGGTGGAGGCACTGTTGCAAGCACTCACCACGTCCTTCGCACCAAAAGACTGCAATACTTGTATGCCATTTTTGGTTAATCGTTCGAGTTCTTTCTGTGATTTAGAACCATAAGGGGCATTTCGTATGTCGCCGAAATACACAATATCTACTTGAGGAGCACGTGCGCGAATAGCACGCAACACAGTGAGCCCACCGCAGCCCGAATCGAAGAGACCAATCATGAACTCATTCAAGCATATATTTGACTCGAGTGCTTGCGGGTGTATGATGCTCACACTTCTTTGTGGAAGTGAGGTGTCCTAACTGTTTTCAACGGACAGGTGATTCCTCCACTGTGCCGCAACGGTAATGCCACCTTACGTGGACAAGTCCGGTCTTCAAAGAAGAAAAATTCCCGAGCAGGATCTTGTGCTAGTACGGCACTTCTCAAGACTCTGCACCAGCAGAGCTTTTTATATGAACCAAAAAATACTTCTCATTGTTCTTGTACTTTTTATCGTCGGCATCGGCTCTGGCGCACTTTCATCGCAGCAACCCTATCAATACACTCAAGATGCCTATCTCGCCCCTGCGCTCCAGAAAAAAGAAACAATTACCTCGACCGAGAACCAACCACGCATCGCGCCATCGCCACTTCCTACTCGAATTACCTCGCCTCAAAAAGAAGTAACACAGGCCTCAGAGCTACCAACTATCGTGCGAATGGTCGCTAAAAAGAACCAGACCGTACTCGAGACCATGCAATACGAGCGTAGTATCGGTAAAATAAACTTCACTTCTCGTGCGTACCCATCATTAGGAGACTTCGTCGACTCTGTTGCGGGTCGAAAAAATGAAAACGGCATGTATTGGTTCCTGTACGTCAATGGAACCTCATCAGATCTTGGTGCTTCACAAAAAATGGTCGCTCCTGGCGACAGCATCGAGTGGAGGTACGAAACACAGAAATAATTATTCATTATTAACGTCATTACTATCATGAAAAAAATACTACTGAGTGTCCTTATTGTCCTTCCCTTTTTATACTCACCATCAGCGCATGCCCTTCCAGTACCGACCCCAGACACAACCGCACCGACCATAACAGCGCCTGCTGACCAGACCTTCGCCACCAGCACCTTTCCTGCTTCGCCACTTTTAGTACCTGCAACTGCAACCGATGATACTGACCCAAATCCAACAGTTACCTACTCACCTACTACTTTCCCTGTTGGTACCACTACCGTTACTTGGACCGCAACAGACGTATCTGGTAACAGCACTACTACATCCTCACTCGTTATCATTGTCGACAACACACCACCTGTGCCTACACCAGAGACTGTCACATTGACCATCCGTGGCAGCTCTCAGACGGTAGGGCCAGTGACTCTTACACTTCCAGGGACTACCACACCAGATGTATCTATCACTCCAACAGGAACTACGACCACATACAACGTACCTGCGCGCAGTGTGTTGGCGCTTCTCTCATCACTCGATACCACTGACAGCAGTTTCGCGGTGAGCGATCTTCAGTACTACCCATCTTTTAGTTCGTTTCTCCTCAACTGTATTACTTTTACCGCAACCACTTCACCTGATTGCAACAACTGGACGTATGCGGTAAACAACACATTTCCATCTGTTGGTATTGACTCGTACACCGTTTCTGGTAATGACACCGTCTATCTCATTTTTGGATCACCGTGGCAAGTCACCACCTCGGTTTCAAGCATACAAACCGGACAGTCAGTCACTATCACCGCTAAACGGTACGATCCTGCAACTGGCACGTACGTTCCTGCACCGAATGAAGTCGTGGGTGTAGTGCAGTTCGATAGCAATTTTATCGCCACCGAGTTCGCAACCTCAACAACTGATACAAACGGCGTGGCAACCGTTATCGTGAATATTGCTGGCACCTATGCCGCCGGTATTCAAAATACTGGCTACTTTCCCAATACTCCTCTCATGGTGTCTCAGGCAACAGGCGGCGGTGGAACACCTGCTGGAACAAGTGGGCCCAAGGTATTTGATGTACCAGGTGCACTTGCCTTTCTTTCAAGCAAGCAAAAGCAAAACGGTTCGTTTGGATCACTACTATATTCAGATTGGGCGGCAATCGGTATTGCGGCAAACAGAGGCCCAACTGATGCAATCAAAGCATTTATGCTCAATCCGCAACCCGATAGTGATTTTGGGAGTGTGACAGACTATATGCGTCATGCGATGGCACTTATGGCACTCGGTATTGACCCCTACAAAGGGTCTACGCGCAACGTTATAAAACCAATCATTGCTGCATTTGATGGTACACAAATCGGCGATCCATCACTCGTGAACGACGATATTTTCGGACTCATCGTGCTCGAACACGCAGGTTACACTCAAAACGACGACATTATTCAAAAAGTTGCAGCGTTCGTACTCTCAAAGCAAAGTCCGAACGGCTCATGGGAAAATAGTCCCGACGTTACTGCGGCGGCGACACAGGCGCTTGGCGCTCTTTTTGCGGTGCCGGGAGTAAACAGAGGACTCGGGAAATCGATTGGTTACCTTAAATCAGTACAAAACAGTGATGGCGGCTGGGGGAACATCGATTCAACGAGCTGGGTCATGACCGCTTTGAACTCCTTTAGCGAAGCGCACGCGTCGCCCGAAAGCGCCTGGAAAACTTCTACCGGTGCATTGCCGAAAGACGCACTTGCTGCTGCGCAACAACCTGATGGCGGGGTTCGTCCTACAACTGACAGCGTTGATAATCGTCTCTGGAGTACGAGTTATGCCTTGACCGCAGCATCGGGCCGTAGCTGGATCACCGTATTGCAGACGTTTCCGATTCCTGTAGCTGTAGGGGGTGGCGGAACACCAGTATCGAGTACCTCACCAGTCATAACCATGGCGACCAGCACTACCACGTCAACGATTGTCACAGCAAATCTGGCAATCGCAACTACGTCACCAGAAGATGCAACAAGCACTCCTCTCGTAGGAGCGGCATCAAGCACCTCGTCCGTAGCGTCATCAACGAATCTGGTTATTCCTAAAAAAATTGGAAAGAAACTTGCCGTACAGAAAAAATTAAAAGTGGTTCAAACACAACCTGTCGCATCTCCAGAAACACCACCCCTCGAACAGACAGCAACTGCGGTAAATGCCGTACCTGATTCATTCCTCTCGCGTATTACCCAATGGATTCGCTCCTGGTTCTCGCGCTAAATACTGAGATTCGAAATATCGCTATACGTCGAGAGAAGTGACGGGATAGCAAGGAGGAGCCCGACAAGCGGTAGAAGAAACGCTATCGCAGTTACTATGAGCGTACCGAGAAAGTATCTGCGTGTTTTTTCGACCGATACATAAATTGCATCAATTTTTTGTTCAAGTTCTGCAAGTTTCTGCTGAGTTTGTGAGTCCATTACAGAATCATATCATTTTCCAAAACGGGTAAAATAGATACAATACTCTCTGCTGCGGGCGCGTGGCGAAATTGGTAACCGTTCACGTCTCAGAAGCGTGTGCCGAAAGGCTTGGGAGTTCGAGTCTCCCCGCGCCCACCGTTTGAGATTTTGAGGGTGTAAAGCGCATCGAATGGCGCAGAAAGCGTTGATTTTGCTACGTTTTTTCCCTCGATTGTAAAGTTCGTGTAGATTTTGCGGATCAGGAAATCCATCTCCTGCATATTCTGCATAGAACGTAGGATTTTAGGCATTTTTTCCATGAGTTCGAGGAAGTTTTCGTATGTCAGAATCGCGGCCTTTTGACGTGCTACGACGGTCTGCGCTTTCTCGATCTCGCCCTTGAGTTCTTTGATCCGGGCCTCGTAGCGAAGCACATCACTCTTGTATGATTTTTTGATCGTTTCGTCCTTTTCTTCGATCAAGTACTCTTTCGTTGTGATCAAGTGATCCTCAATCCGGCCTCTTTCGAGGCGGAGTGTCTGTGAGAGTTGTTGAGCAGTACGATTGCGCTCGGCAGCCACACGCTCCATCTCTTTTGCATAATGTTCGTACGCTTCCTTCGTGGAGAACGGATGCGTGTCGAGAAAATCGAATATGTGAGCGAGCACGACTTTTGCGCGAATCGATCGTGGTTTTCGTTCGCAATCCTCTGATTCGCAGCGGTAGTAGAAATAGCGCGTAACGCCGTGTGGTGTTTTCTTGGGCGTGATACTTGCGGTCATGGCCTCGCCGCACCCGTCGCAGATCACCATGCCGCGCATGAGATCGGCTTTCACGTCTTCACCCTTGCGATACTTTCGAGCAAGTTTGAAAAGTTGTTTTTCATGTGTAAGTTTGTTGATTTGCATGAACTCCGACACCGAGATCATCGGTTGGAATCCGTACGCATCGATTAGATTCACGAATGCTACCCGATGGGATTTTCCGTACATGACGATTCCGGTGTATGAGGGATCTTTGAGTGTCTTTTCAATCGTCTGTGGATTCCACTTGAATATCGCGCGAGGTTTGCTTGTGTGCCATTTCATGTAGTGATTTGTGTTCAAAAACTCCGATATTTCTTTCATCGTCTTACCCTCGACGCGCATACGGAACGCTTGCTTGATCAAAAGGAAGTTTTCGCCGTCGGGCTGCATGTGCTGATTCGCGTCCTTGAAATAGCCATGTTTGTTTTTGTTGATGTATTTGCCTTCCTCGATGCTCCGCTTGTTCCCGCGTGATACGTCGTCGGAAAGTTTGTCGCTGTACTCTTTGGACATAACGAACATGATGCCGAGGAGCATTTTGCCCGCGGTTGTTTTCTCAAACGAAAAACTCACGAACTTGAGATCCTTGATCGTGCCCTTGTCGAGAAGGTCGATGATTTCTCCCGCATCTTTCATGTTGCGGGCCAAGCGATCGGGATGCCATGCGAGGATGCCGTCGTATTTACCCTTCTCTTGGATGTCTTTGATCATCTTGCGGAACTTGGGTCGGATATCCGGCTCTTTCGCAGATTCTGCTTCTTGCACGATGTCTTCGTCGCGGATCGTGATACCTACGCGCTCGGCATATTCTTTGCATTCGAGTATCTGGTCGGCCAGTGAGCGCACCTGTTTTTCCTCTTGATCCGTGGATTTTCGGATGTAAACAACGTAGCGATATTCCTTGATCGAGGCTTGGTCATTGATGGGAGTGTGGAGATCTTTGAGTGCCGCGAGGAGGTCGGCAGGGGTGTTGAGTTGCATATAGTGATCATAGCGGAAATCAGCGACGAAGTGGAGTAAATCGCAAAAATCCTGTACGATGTAAGAACAACTAAATATCGGCCCGGAAGGGCGGCGACCTAAACCGAATCGAACAACGACTCGGCATGGTTGTGGGAGGCAGAACATGCATAAAGAACCCGTCATGAGGTCGCATGTTCTGCCGCACCGGGAAACTGGTGCGTACGGCGCAAGCCGTAGCCCGTGGCGGGCTTTTTGTGTGGAAAGAGTTCGCACGGTTGTTTAGCAATCAAGCGAACTTCTATGTACAACATCTTTGCGGCTCTCGCCTTACTTTCTCTTGCAGGACTTGTGATCGGTCTCATACGTCCCGCGTGGTTACGCACCCCATCTCGACTGCATGTAATGGCAATTTTCAGCACTGCGGCTCTCGCTTTCTTTTTCCTGTTTGCTGTTACCTCGCCCTCGTCGATAATGCCCTCACAAAGCCCGAATACTGGCCTCACGATCGTTGAAAGCACAAAAAGCGAGGCAATTTTCTCATCCGCGCCGAAAGCCCCAACAACGCCAAACACGGCAAACAAGACATCAGATTTCAATACCCTCAACGCAGACGATCGACGGCTAGCATTCACTCTTGCTCTTGCGAATGAACTAATCGCGCAAAACAATCTCCCGATTTTGCGATCGTGGGCAGTAGCGCACAACATCAAGGTTGCGGATTTTGAGAGTGCAACAACGCTCCGAGAAGAGATCCGGCGAGCGAGCCATGACTTTGCATTTTACAAAGACAAAGCGAACTTCGAGACGTTGTATGCTGCAGTGCTCGAGGCAGGAGGTGGGAGCAAGATCTTGGACAAAGTTTTGACGAGGTTTGAGTAAAAAGGTTCACGATTTTGTTTGACAGACATCCTGTAACGTGCTACAATTCTTGCAGCCGTGATTCCGGCTAGGATGTTGGAAACAGGAGCAAAATGATGCCAAGGAGTCCAGTATCGCCTACAGGCGAGCCGTGGCTTTCCGATGAGGAACGGGCCGAGATTCGTCGCCTTTATTCGAGAGAAGAAGGGTACCTGCCCGTATCTTCGCGCTTTTGCTGTGGCATTCTCCCTGTCGAGAATGCTGCAAACAAGAAGGCACTGCACATCCGCAGGGATGGCACACCTCTGTACGCCGAACGCTGGGAAGGTGTTGGGATGTTCGACGCGAAAACCAAACTCGCGTGGGTATATCTCGGCAAGGACGCCTTCCAGATCGACATGACTGGAAAGGTTGTCCGTGGCCCTGTTCCCGCTTTCGGTCGCGGAGCACCATTCACTCTGCACCTTGAGGCCTAGCGCCTCAGCCGCCCCCTTCAACAAGGGGCGGTTTTGTTTTACAACCGCACGAACGCTCTTTGTGGAATGCTTGGGATATTCGTCTCGCGACTCTCGATTTTCAATATCATAGGCTGAACAATTTCACCCGTAGTTTTTTCTACCCCAGGCACGGATGGTGATTGTTCCTCCGCAAAAAACATTGCCATATCCCACTTGAGGATTGTGTTTGCGGCGGCTACTCGATCCGCGTGTGCGGGATAGGAGATGTCGTGCATTCGTGAGATCGGTTTACCATCGAGAATGTCGGCAAGTTTTTGTGTGATCAGGCGGTGTCGTTCTTTGAGTGTCGCAATGCGTTCGGCTCGACTTTGATTCGTAAGTGTCTTGAGATTTTCCTTGCGGATCGCACGCATGAGTCGGGCAACATAGTGCCAGTCGAGCGGGCCTTCAAGGGCTTGGTATCCATACTTGAAAAGCGCGATGCGTACTTGCGCCACGGACTTGAGAGGGTGCAGCGCGATCTCATCGCGTATCGCTCGCTTGATCAGTTCCTCGATTTCTTTTGGCTTTCTCATGTTCGTGGTTATTCGTGCTTTTGCAGTCGCTCGATGGCTCTGTCAAACGCTTTTTCGACGGCACGCTTCGTTGCGTTCACTAACTCCATAAGTTCAAGAGGAATACCCTTGATCTCTTTTGCGGGATTTTCGGGCTTCTTGTTGCCGAGAGTCACGATTTCACCATAGGGATTCACGACTTGTTGGTCGACGGAAGGAGCGGGCGGTGCTGAAACATCGACATTTGGGAGTCGTTCAGTGAGATCGGTTAGGTTGTCTTTGCGCTTCCACATACCCTCATTCTACCGCGCCTACAGGAGCACGGGTAGCACTGCGGCCTTGCGATCTTGGCTCAAAAACTCGCGTATTGCATCATTCCACGCTTCCATGCTTTCGGTGTGGGATGCTATAGTGTCAAAAAGTTCGTGCGTAGAGTATAATCGTCCACTAAAACTCTTCAGACCGAAGCATGGCTTCGGGCGATTAGATTTTTTGGGCGCGGGGAGACGAGAAAGATTTTGCTGGGACCCGTTCAGTAGAACGGGATGCAAAATCGTGGTCAGGCGGAAGAAAAATGTGGCGGCATTTTTCTGAGTGCTTGACCGAGCTTCCGCGCCCACTAACCAAACTATTCTCTATGATTTTGAGAGTTTTTTGAATTTTAATAAATTTTCTCGGCAAAAATAAATCGTCCTTATTTTTATACATGTAGCGAGCCACTACACACGCCTCATTCTTTGCATACCGTAGTTGCAGATAATTTCTATCAGAGTAGCCACTGAGGTGCCCCTCTACACCTACCAAAAGGTTTATTTTATTTCTCAGCCAAAAAATAAATTGGGGACTGGCTGACATGAAAGAGAGGTAAAATCGAAAGCTTTTGTGAAACTTGGAATCGTAATACGAGGAAGTAGTTCCATCTCCATCAAAATACCCTCTCAAAAAGTGAGAAAAATACTTTTTTGGGACTCGTACATTTTGGATTGTTTTTGATTTCGAAGGCGTAATTCCAATATTGAGCAGAAACCTGTAGAAAAGCACATCTCCAAGTTGAATTCGATACGCTTCGTTATTAGCCCCAGCGTTTTTCTTACCTATTTTTACGGATACGTTTAATATTTTCTTCGAAAGCTTCACTTGCGAGTAATCTTTCGATGTAATATCGATGTGGCGACCATTTTTAGAAAGACAACCGTCAGAGGTAATCAACCCAACAACATAAGCAAGTCCTGGGGACCAATTTTTATTAACAGTTCCCTTTGGACGGGCTCCGCGTTTCATACATTAATTGTATTTACCTGAGATGATAGTGTATACCTATTAATCCATACAATACAAACCACCTTCTGACGTCGAGTTATACTTAGATACATGCTGGCCCTCGATCTCTTTCTTTTTATTTTTTCATGTGGACTTATTTTATGTATCATCGGTCTTCTCATACACATGAAACACAAGATGCGCGAACTCGCTGACCTCAAAATGGAATTTGTCGCGACGGCATCGCACGAACTGCGCTCACCACTTACTGCGGTGCGTTGGGCACTTTCAGAACTTCGTAATTCACCTTCCCTTTCGCAAGATGCCCGTACGATTGTGAACGAATTGTATGATCGAATTACTGCCATCATTACGCGCTCAAACACCTTCCTTGAAACCGCAGCAGCAGACTACACGCACATGAAGCGAAAGGATCTGAAAAACATTGACCTTGCTGCCATGGTCCGCGAGTCAGTTGCCCAAGCGCAATCTGTTGCGCAGATGAAACATACCTCAGTCCGGGTTGATCCTCTGTTTGAGGGAACAGCGCCTATACTGGCGGACCCCGTACGACTCCGACTTGTTTTTGATAACCTGCTCAGTAATGCAGTGAAGTACTCTCCTGAACACTCAGTGGTACGTGTCTCATGCACGCAGGATCGAACGCATAAAATTGTGAGTGTACAGGATCAAGGTATTGGAATCCCCAAAAATGAGCTACAGGCTGTTTTTAGTGGATACCACCGCGCCTCAAACGCGCAGCGCAGTGGCGCGCTCGGCAGCGGCTTCGGACTCTTTATGGCAAAGAAAATTATTGATTTCCACGGTGGAACTATCACTTGTGAGTCTGAAGAAGGCAAAGGCACCACCTTTAGTGTCTCGCTCCCCGCGGGGGTATAATAGCAGTATGGAACCACAAAACATTCTTGTCCTCGATGACAACACTACCTTATTGGATATTCTTGCTCACCACTTTGCAAAAACCGGTGCAAAAGTGCAGACCGCAACGTCATGCAACGAGGCAATTGAAAAAGTAAAAGCAACTCACTTTGATATTGCACTCGTCGATCTCCTCCTCCCCGACCATCCTGGATTTGATTTTGTAAAAGCGGTCAAAGCAATGCCTGAGCCACATCCGTTTTTTGCCATACTCACCGATTCGATTAATGCGTCACAGGTAGCCGATGCGATTGAAATTGGGGTTACAACGTACATTCAAAAAGCAGAGCACGATCCTGGTGAAATCGTGGGCATGGTCATGGATCGCTACCGAAATCAGAAAAAGGCTTAGTTGCCATATTTAGCTTTTTGTGCTCTAATTAACACATGGAGCGCACGAAGAAACGCAGTAAATTTTGGGACAAAGAATACCTAAAGGCGGAACGTCTTGCTATTGCTCGCACTCCGAGCGAGGACCTTCAGAAGTTCTGCCGCTTTTTAGAGCGTCACTATGGGCGGCAGTATTTGCACCAAAACTGTAAAGTACTTGATGCCGGCTGTGGTAATGGTCGCAACCTGATTTTTCTCGCACAAGAGTACGGCATGCACGGGCTCGGTATTGATTCATCACTCGAAGGAATCGAACAGGCGCGCAAACATGCAAAAGAAGTTGAAGTGAGTCACCTCGTTACTTTTCAAAAGGGCTCAATCTCAGATCCGCTTCCCCTCCCCGATCACACCACTACACTTGTCTTAGACATGATGGTCTCGCATGTTTTGAAATCATATGAGCGCGATAGTTTTTTGAAAGAAATTGTCCGTGTACTGCGTACCGATGGCTGGCTCTTTTTTAAAACATTCCTTTTGGATGAGGACCGCAACGCAAAAAGACTACTTCGTGACAACCCCGGTTCTGAAGAAGGATCATACATTCATCCTGATATTGGCGTTGAAGAGCACGTCTTTACCGAACACGAAATTGCAGAGCTGCTCGAGCCCTATTTCATTCTTCACAAAATCGCACCATCACACAAACACCTCAAGTACGGGCAGGCAAACAAACGCCGCTCGGTGAGCGTGTATGCGCAGGTGAAGTAGCCTTATTTGTCTTTTGTTTGCATCTGTCCCAAACGTCTGTTAGCGAAGCGAAGTAACAGCCATCCTGTTGGCACTTCTGCAAGTAAGACAAACCCTTCCACCCACGTGACTAGTGCTGACCTTAGTGTAGCGTTGGGACTGTCAGACAAAAAAGGAGAAAATCCTGCAAGCATCACCACAACTAGTACTACCCAGAGTACGGCAAGGATATCAAGAAAGATCTTAAAAACTTTCATGTGGATATTCTACCTCATTTCTAAACACTATTACCTAGTCGCTAGCACCTACCCCTCCACTGCCTCAACACTTGCCCCCAATTTCTGCAATCGTTCATGGAGATTTTCATATCCACGGTTAATTGGATACACGTTGCGAAGCATTGATTCCCCTTCTGCGGCGAGCATGGCAATCAAGATGAGTGTAGCGGGACGCAAGGCTGGCGGCGCATCAACGTCTCCATTACACAAAGCAGTAGGGCCATGTACGACGACACGGTGCGGGTCGAGCTGTTCTATGCGAGCACCGAGCTTGTTAAGCTCGAGATAATATTTTGCACGACCGTCATAGACCCAATCGTGAATCAGTGTCTTACCTTCTGCCTGTGTGGCAACCGGCACAAAAAACGGGAGGTTGTCCATATTGATTCCTGGGTACGGACGCGGTGCGATTTTCTCTGGTGGTGCTACGAGTTTTGATGGGTAAATGGTGACATCAGCGAGAACCGTTCTTCCATTTTCAGCGGTGTAGTGTTCACCAATATCGTACTTGAGTCCCATGTGACCGAGCGTAAACAGTTCAAGTTCAAGAAAATCAATTGGGCAGCGCGTGATAGTGAGTTGTGACTGTGTCGTTGCGGCTAGAGAAATGAAGAACATTGATTCGATGGGGTCTTCGCTCGGATATCCAGTCACCGCTTTATTAATATCAGAAACTCCGTGCACGATGAGTGTGGAGGTACCAATACCCTCAATTTTCACCCCACAGCTTTCAAGAAAAACACAGAGATCCTGCACCATGTAGTTTGCGCTCGCGAATTTAATGACGGTTTTTCCTGGCACCAGTGCTGCTGCCATAAGTACATTTTCGACACCGGTATCAGACGCTTCATACATAACGATGTCGGTCGGGTTCAAGGCACCCACTTCGACGCGATAGGCCTGGATTTCGGGTGCACCCGTAATCATGATACCAAGGCGAGCAAGAGCGTCGATATGGCTGCCGAGCGAGCGCTTGCCCAAATCGCATCCAGTCGGTGCGGGCAAATTAAACGAGCCGAGATGATGCGCCAGCGGCGCAATGAACATAAAAATACTGCGCGTCTTCGCTGCCGCCATTGTATCTATTGTTTCAATTGAAAATTTCTTCGGCGGAGTGATAACCATATCTCCCGTCTCTTCATTCCACTCAACTTTCACGCCGATAGATACCATAACTTCAACGAGGCGGCGCACTTCCTCAATACGCGCCACGCGCTTGAGCGTGGTGATGCCTTTATTCAAAAGCGACGCAGCCAAAAGGGCTACTGCCGCGTTTTTTGACGTGTTGGTCTGTACAGTGCCGGAGAGCTTTTTACCTCCGATGATGCGATAGTTCATGTACGCACTAGTATACGCGCCTGATAGAGTGTTGCCACTACCTGGACACAGCCCATAATGATGAACAGTGTGGCAAACGAATAGT
This sequence comes from bacterium, assembly GCA_009924895.1. GTDB lineage: Bacteria > Patescibacteriota > Minisyncoccia > Phycocordibacterales > UBA2100 > UBA10103. Next base: position 76,666 of record RFQR01000001.1, on the reverse strand, counting down.
GGGAAACAATGTATCCACCCAGAAGTATTGCTACCGCAACGACAATTCTCTGGGTACCACTCTCTAACGCCCAGGCATAGGTATCATGCTTTTTGACGTGTGAATTCTCGCTATAGAGTGCAAGCCATGTTGGAGCAGAGAGCGCAATTGCAAGACCTAATCCCCCTTGCACCAATAACAACTGCATCGGCGAAGATACGAGGAGATATCCAAACGTGCACAGAGCATTGAGCGCATAGCCGGCAATCAATATTTTTTCCCTTCCGCCATTCCGAACCATACTATCAGCAAATCTGCCGATGATAATAATAGAGATTCCTGTCACCAAGAGAAACACGCTCCACGCCCAGGTGATGTCGAGAATATTTCCTCCAATCTTTTGTGCAAAGACCGCAAAGAGTGGCCCCAGAAGACCCTCGCCAAAATACCAAATATTTGCCGCCCAGAGTAAGTTTTTTTCGCGAGGGGTCATTAGTGCGCGTTGTAGGGATCGAACCTACGACCTTCTACTTATCAGATAGATGCTCTACCACTGAGCTAAACGCGCATTTACTTTTGTTTACTGGGGTATAGTACCAAAAATGCTCAATATTTTCCACTCTTTTTAAATAGTGTACACTCAAGCATGACCGAATACTTTTCTTCACTCATTGCTCGTACTCCCAGCCTATTCACTCCCACCTTCCTACGATCTGGACACCAGTACTCATGGGAAGACTTTCACGCTGATTGTATTGCCGGCATGACGGTCGCTGTCATCCAAATCCCACAAAGCATGGCTCTTGCCATAATCGCCGGACTGCCTGCCGTGTACGGTCTCTATGCCTCTCTCCCTGGCTTTATTGCATCATTGTGGGGTTCTTCACGGCACCTTTCGACTGGGCCTGTCGCGATTGTGAGCTTTCTTACCCTTACATCGCTTCTCCCTTTTGCCGAGCCAGGCACAACCGAATACATCCAATATGCAACCATGCTCGCTCTCATGGTCGGTCTCATCTATCTCCTGCTTGGCGTTACACGGCTCGGTTTTATTGTGCACCTCGTACCACACTCGGTCATCGTTGGTTTTTCTTCTGCAGCGGCAAGTATTATCATCTTGACGCAAATTCCGACACTATTGGGTCTCCGTGTACAACAGCACGACCTCGTATTTCAAAATATTCTCGATACGTTTGTGCATATACCCGGCACCTCACTCATCACACTACTTGTCGGCATAAGCGCAATCGCATTCCTCGTTTTGGGCAAACGGTTGCCGCGCACGTTCCCCGCCGCACTCATTGTGCTCGTTAGCGGAATCATGGCAAGTTACTTTCTGCAACTCGAGTCGTGGGGCGTAGCGCTCGTCAAAACCATCCCTTCCGATTTACCCACCTTTACTATCCCCTGGTCAGGGGCTATCCCGTTCTTCGCCCTTCTCCCAAAAGCAGCAATCATCGCACTCGTTGGCTTTGTTGAAGCGTATGCAATATCAAAATCAGTCGCAGAAAAAACAAAGCAGAAGATTGACGTCAACCAAGAATTAGTTGGACAAGGTCTTGCGAATATCGCTGCCGGTTTCTTCCGCGGCTATCCGATGTCAGGTTCGTTCACACGAACAGCAGTGAATGTAGAAGCGGGAGCGCATACCGGTATCGCGTCACTCATTACCGCACTCATTACCGCGCTGATGATCCTATTCTTTACACCTCTTTTCTACTATCTACCACGCGCGGTGCTCGGCGCTATTATCGTCGTGTCTGTATTCTCACTCATCAACTTTTCACGACTTCGCTCGATGTACCACGTTTCCAAGTCAGATGGCATTGTCGCTTTCCTTACATTTACGATCGCATTCCTCTTCAAGCCTGATGACGCTATTTTTGTTGGCGTGTTAGTGGCATTGTTCTTTTTCATTCACCAAACGGTCTGGGGCATGAAGATCGTTGAAATGGGCGTTGATGAACGCTGGAATGTGCTCCGCGGTATCGCCGTCGAGCCCGATGCAAAAGTAGTTCCTGGCGTATGCATTACGAGAATAGGAACGTCCATTTACTATGCAAACGCGCAGCGTATCGCCGATGTCTGCGAAGAAGCTATCGGGGTACATGAAGAGCGTGAAAAAACCCGCGTCAAACACTTCGCTATTGACGCCTCAGGCATGAATTATATCGATATTACCGGACTCGAAATTCTCGCAGAGCTTCTGCGTGAATTAAAACACCGCCATATACAAGTATATGTACTCTATTTGCGTAAATCAGTTGAAGATACTTTGCGTCGATCGGGTAATTTTCCCGCATTTGTGATACTTAACAATATCGAAGAGATGCGGCGTCGGTGCAATGTGTAACCGCGGTCATTTCTGACCGCGGCGATACTGATGTGGAATAGTTACCTGCTTTGCCGAGGCAAAATCAGGCACTTCCCATTGCTTCAATTTGAGCACACTCACTACGCCGAGAACGACGATATCGTAATGCTTACCGCGCCACTGCCGCAGCCATTCATGAAAGGAGGTAGCAAACGTGTCTTTGCATTCAGTTGCTTGAATGAACTGCTTTACGTACACTCCACCATCCATTTCACCGTCAGGGCGAACTAGGCGATAACGGATCCGGTAGTAATAGGATTTGTTCATGGCACATACTCCAGTTTTGATGAACCTTGATTCTTTATATGTAAAAGGCTCTACCATTGCAATTTTGAAAAAACAAAATATGTGTTATAATGTTCCAAGAATTTAACACTCTGGAACAGAGGAGAGAAGCAGGTGTCATCACCATTGGAAGTTGTCCATCAAGATCTCTTGAAACTGCCGCGTCCAGTTATCAATATCTTTGGCGTAGTAGACCAAGATATGTACATCGCTGTTCGCGACTTCATGAGCACACTTATCTCTCGAGGAAGCCCTCCACTACAATTGAGAATTGACTCTGGCGGAGGTTCAGTTTCGGCAGGGCTTGATATCTATGACCTAATTCGTCTTTATGACAACGAGGTCGAGGGCATCGTTCTTGCGCGTGCAGCATCCATGGCTGCTGTAATTTTACAAGCCTGCACGAAACGCAAATGTGCAAGGCATGGGGCTGTGCTCATCCACCATGTTTCAAGTTCGAGTGTAAAACTCGATGTACTAAGAGAAAAGAAAGCTCGTGATGCGCTTATTGCCGATATGGAACGCGACCAACAGCGTCTCTATGCTATCTTGGCGAAAAAGACTGGACAAAAAATTACCAGAATAAAAGCTGCGTGCAAAGAAGAACGTTTCATGACCGCTGAAGAAGCTCTTGCTTTCAAACTGATTGATGAGATTGTTTGAGTGGCGCATTTCACTACAAACAGCGCGAAGCATTTCTGCTCCGCGCTGTTTTCTTTTCAATAAATCACAACACAGGAAACTTTTTACACTCTTTTGTTCCGTCCACGTGCCTCTTCTCAATAAGGATTGAGAGAGGGCTTTTGATTGTCTTTCCCTAAGTCCGCAAAGCGGACCGGGCGAACATTTTGCAGGGCAAAATGTTTTAGCCAATCTGTCCGACGTCTGTTAAAGAAGGACGTCTCTCTCTTGAGTGCTCGATCGAGACACTCAAATCGACCGGTGGACCTGACCCGACCCCGAAGGGTTTAGGGCGGCCTATCCGATTTTGGAATGATTCCACGACCAGCTTCCGCTAGCCGTGCCTTGTTACGACTTACTCTTTGTCATTGAGTTTGCCTTGATACATGACGAGCATGTGCTTCGGGCACTCCCAACTTCCCTGAGTTGACGGGCGGTGAGTACAAGACTTGAGAACGTATTCACCGTGGTGTGGCTGACCCACGATTACTAGCGATTCCGGCTTCATGAGGTCGGGTTGCAGACCTCAATCCGAACTGGCGCCGCTTTTAAGGATTTGCTCCGGGTTACCCCATTGCGCCCCTTTGTAACGGCGATTGTAGCGCGTGTGCAGCCCAGGATATCAGAGGGACACGCTGACTTGGCGTCATCCTCACCTTCCTCCCCCGTGAGGGGGCAGTCTCGCCTGACATATATAACAGGCAACGAGGGTTGCGTTCGTTACCCCACTGAAGGGAACGATTCAAACCACGAACTGACGACAGCCGTGCATCACCTGTCCTACACCTTCGAAAGCTTCCGAGCTTTCGCTCGGCGTGCAGTAGGATTTCTAACCCTGGTAAGGTTCTTCGGTTAGCGACGAATTAAGCCACACGCTCCACCGCTTGTGCAAGTCCCCGTCTATTCCTTTGAGTTTTAGCCTTGCGGCCGTACTACCCAGGCGGATCGCTTAACGCGTTAGCTTCGACTCGGAGAGGGTCGATACTCCCCAAATCCAGCGATCATAGTTTAGGGCGTGGACTACCCGGGTATCTAATCCGGTTCGCTACCCACGCTTTCGTGTTTCAGTGTCAGGAATGGGCCAGCCTACTGCCTTCGCATTCGGTGTTCCCCTAGATATCAACGGATTTCACCCCTACACCTAGAGTTCCGTAGACCTCTCCCATCCTCGAGTTGTACCGTTTCGCCTGCCTGTCCAGGGTTGAGCCCTGGGTTTTAACAAACGACTAATACAACCACCTACACACCCTTTACGCCCAGTAATTCCGGGTAATGCTTGGGGCCTCTGTATTACCGCTCCTGCTGGCACAGAGTTAGGAGCCCCTTATTCTTCAGGTACCGTCAATTACTTCGTCCCTGACAAAAGATGTTTACGTGCCGAGGCACTTCATCCATCACGCGGTATCGCTCGATCAGGCTTTCGCCCATTGTCGAATATTCTCGGCTGCGGCCCCCCGTAGGGGTATGAGCCGTGTCTCAGTCTCATCGGTGGGGGTCAGCCTCTCAGCTCCCCTAAACGTCATAGCCTTGGTGAGCCATTACCTCACCAACTAGCTGATATTACGCAGGCCGCTCCCAAAGCGATAAATCTTTCATCTTGCGACATATCGGGAATTATCCAATCTTTCGACTGGTTATGCCCGACTTTGGGGGACGTTCCTACGCGTTACTACCTCGTTTGCCGTGGGTCTAAACCCACTCGACTTGCATGCCTTATCCATACCGCCAGCATTCACCCTGAGCTAGGATCAAACTCTTAGCAAGAATAGAAACGAGTTCTATTCTGTTTTGCCCTAAACTCTTGCGAGTTCGGGCTCGTGTGAACGGAACAAAAGAATGTTGAACATTTCCTCCTAGGAAACGTTCTCTCTATTTGTTCCAGAATTGCTATTACTTACTTTTCTTGTGTTACTTGCATGTCCGCCACACATAAATGCGTGCGGACGTTGTGTGTGTTTATTGTGTGTATTCAGTTTTCAAAGAACCTCGTCGTGCAGTACCCCAGTTCTACTTTTGCATGCCACAGTACGTTTTCAATCCAAACGAACGCGACAAACAAGTTTTAGCTCGTCTTCGCTGTGCCCAGCAAAAGTAGAACGGGGTTCAGGAAAGTATAGTCGCTTTCGCTTCTTACTTTCCAGAAAAAAACCGCCACCGGCGAGTGGGGGCATGATAGACGGTTTCCTAATATTTGTCAAACGAATATGTGGCACAGAATGAGGGCCCCGGCGCTGTGCGCCGAGGCCCTCTCGTTCCCTCTTCAGATAGGGGTAAAGTGAATGGCTTTCTCCGGACAAATTTCCTGCAAAGTCCTCGCACTCACGAGCGACCAGCGCCGAGAATGCTCCGAGCCTTCGGGGTTACTGAATTCCTGGAACATGGGCACGTTGCGCCGATTGTACTTTTCGGTCCAACCCGCCACAATGCCCATCACCTCATTCGGTATCAGAAAAAAAACACACTCAATTTCATTCCCACTGAGGATGAGCTTGAGTGTCAAGTACCCGCCGTTCTGGACAAACAAGACGCAGCACAGCGTGTCGGGTCCAAGCTTAGCAAGCGCTTCCGTTAGAGCGTTCGCGTGGACATTATGAACAGCCATTTGTTTTCTCCTGGTTAGGGAACATTCACGTTCCTCGACCGATACTACCCTTGTCCTAACGTCGCTGTCAACAACGGTTAGACTTTACTGCTTTCAAAACTATTGTTACGATGCCTGCATGCAATCCCGTAATTATGTTTGGTTTTATTTTAGATTCCTCCCGCGGGAGAGGATTGTTGTGATGAAGTAAAACCACTCACACCAGCCCCCTCCTTCGGGAGGGATCTTGGTTTCCCAAATCAGCACATAAGGAGCTCGTGATGGCTGCTGCACAAAAAGACGCACTCGATACGTTGGCGGAAGAGTTGTTTGGTCCAGAGTATGCCAACCATCCTGACTTTCTCGCTCTGTTTGACTCACCCGCCCGTGACCGCGGCATGGTGAGGTTGGACCTGCTCGAGCGAAAACGGTTTCGTGAGGCGCAGATTAAAGACGTTCCGAGTTCGAGATCAGAGAGCATTGACGTGTGAGTTTCGGCCTCGGTTGCCTTCGCAACCGAGGCTCCCTTCTTTCTTTTTTAAAGAGTGCTCGTAAACGTTTGAATCATTTTTGTCACCTTACCGGCAGCATCAGAAAATCCATGATCGCTCGCATCTACTATTTCAACACCGCAAACAGTTTCTTGTGCTGCAAACCATGAAGCCAATTCTTCTGCCGGACGATCTGCATACTGGTCTTTTCGAGAAAAGACTGCAAGCAGTGGCACTTTTACCGTATTGAGTGTGCGTGGGATTTTTCCACTTGCGTATGTAAATATCTCTTCCTGACTTTCAAGAGTATATAAACTCAACCATCGCTGTGCATCACAAGGAATCGGCGAGAGAGTTTCAGGCAAAAGCGCATGTGGTTTTTTTGTATGTATCAGTGCTCGAGCGACCGCAACCGTTTTTTGGTACTGAACCAGCGAAATTTCTTTTCGCATTCCCGCATAGTCACTGAGAGGAGCGAGTAAGACCGCGCCGTAAACGAGAGAGTCAGGTTTGTGTGCTAAATACCATACGCTCTTTTGTGAACCGGTCGAATGACCAACAAGCACAACCCGCTTTGCATCGCGTAACTTTGCAAACGCAACCGCGCCAGCAATATCATGCTTTGATTCAGAAAAAACTTCGTGTGCCGCTCCCACCATCAGTGTTTTCACTTTTTTTCCTACTTGTTTTCTCACTTTTGAAACGTATCCATGGCCGCGGTTGTTAAACACCAAAACACCAACACCTTTCTTTTGAACCAAAAGTTCAGCAACTGCCATTTGAGAAAACAAGTTGCTGTAAAGACCGTGAATAAAAATATAGACATTTGATGCTTGCGCGGGGCCAAGCCATACACCTTGTAAAAGACATCGATCTGGAGTTTCGAAAGTGACGAGAGTTGAGAGCGCGCGCATACGAAGGTTATACAAGTTCGATATAAAAGGAGCAAGCCCCAGAGTAGCTCTGGGGCTTGTCTATACACAGACATCACGTAGATGTCGGTACTGTGCGCTCGCCATCATAGGGGCGTCTTTTCGTGCGTTTCTTCGTTGCGCGAATTGAGTACAGAACGTCTCCAAAATCCAATTGAAGATTGGCTTGGAGCACTTCAGAGACAACCAGAGCTAACTGTCCAATCTGTTGACAGTTCAAGGTGGGCTGTATCGAGGTTTTCTTGTGTGACATTGCTCATTCCTCTGCTGCGAGATAGGGGTTAGACGCGGACCATGGTTTGTGACCATGGTCCGCTAGTCATCAGCTACGAAGTCGTCCTGCCCGTTTTTCGTAGCCTAAACCAGGGTCGGAATCATATCCTTCTAGTTCGCCACACGGCGAGCGGAGATTTTCTGCCTGATCGCAAGAAGCGTCAGGTTTCGGCTTTCGCGGGGTATCATACCGCGTCGACGCAAGGGTCTCTTTTGTATCACCGATTCCAATCGGCTCTTTCCCGACTTCAACACCCTTCGACATGTTGTTTCTCCTAAAGAACTTGAAGCGCGAGCTTCACTGGAACCACCTGATTCCAGGAATGATGTTCTTTCACAAGAAGACCATTCCTGACACCCGGTAAATGAAAGACCCCTCTTGTGAGGGGTCTTTCGGTGTCTAGCGTGTTTGATGGCTAGCAACTCGAAAGACCCCTTCGAAGAAGGAGTGCAGTCGAGGTAATAAACACTGGACGAACCATGGGTCCATACTATTCTTCTCCCCAACGGCTGTCAAACCCAATCACCAATCAATTGTGGAAAATCCGTTTGCTTGCAAATACTCATTTGTTTTTGAAAAATGTTTGTTTCCAAAAAAACCAGGGTGGGCGGAGAAGGGTGACGGGTGAGCAGACTCGAGAACGAGGTGCTTGGTACGGTCAATGTGTACGCCTTTTTGTTTTGCATAATTCCCCCACAGGAGAAACACGAGGTGTTCTTTTTCGTCGTTGAGGGTCTTGACTACCACATCGGTAAACTGTTCCCACCCTTTTCCTTGATGAGACCCTGGCGAAGATGCTCGAACAGTCAGGGTTGCATTCAGAAGTAAAACACCTTGCTTGGCCCAGCGCTCCAAATCAGCATCGCGGTTAGGAGCAGCACCTAAGTCTGACTCGATTTCTTTGAAAATGTTTTGAAGCGAGGGCGGCGTTGCCACCCCCTGCCCCACCGCGAAACAGAGTCCATTTGCTTGTCCTGGCCCATGATACGGATCCTGCCCGAGAATAACTACTTTAACCTCATCAAAGGGGCAACTATCAAAAGCACGGAACATGTTTTTTGGTGCTGGGTACACAGTGGTTTTTTGATACTCTTCTCGGACAAATCTCGAAAGATCTTGAAAATACTCCTTTTCAAACTCACCTTTGAGGTGCTCTTTCCAACTATCTTCGATACGGACATTCATACAACGATTCTAGCAGGCAGCGCTGGCAGAAGAAACAGTAGAAAGTCCGGTGGCGATATGGGATTTTTACAGGGAGTTAGAGTAAGTCTCGAACAGACGTACTACCTTACTTTTGAGAAACCTAATGCCGCGCGCTACCGAGAGGTTAGTGCTGTTTGCGCTGTGCCCACCACACCAAAAGTGGTGTTGCGAGGAATATCGATGAATACGTGCCAGCAATGATACCTACGAGAAGGGTGAGTGCAAAATATTCTGTTGAAACTGGACCAAACCAGTAGAGTGCCGCAAGTGTAATGACGACGGTGAGGGAAGTATTGGTCGAGCGAATGAGCGTTTGTCCGAGAGACTTACCTGCCGTCTCGGCGAAATCTTCCTTGCGACCAGCCTCGTGATTACGGCGCAGATTTTCACGCACGCGATCAAAAACGACAATGGTGTCATGGATTGAGAATCCGAGCACGGTGAGTATTGCTGTTACAAACAGCGTATCGATTTGAGCGTTGCTATAGTGACCGAGAAGCGCATAGAAACCCGTCGGCACGACGACATCGTGCACCAAGGTGATGAGCGCAATCATGCCATACACCCATGAAGAGACCGGGTTTGAAACTTTACGAAAGACAAATGCGATAAACAAGAGAATACAGAGCAATACGAGACCAATTGCAGCGTATGACTTGTTGCGAAGCTCGGCGCCGATCGTGGGGCCAATCTGGCTCACTTCGGTTACTTGGCCTTGATACGCATTCCAGGTAGCAATAGCCTGCGTGACTTTCTGCTGCACATCCGCACCACTTTCCGCTACACGCACATCGTATCCTTGAGTACCTGCTTCGCGAGCAGAAAATTCTACCAATCCCTCTGCGGCAAGCTTTTCATTCATTTGTGTCACGGTGGGACGAGCACCTATGAATTGAACCTTAATATAGGTTCCTCCGGTAAAGTCGATACCAAACTTGAGCCCGAAATGAAAAACGGCAAAAAGAGAAGCAGCGACAATGAGTCCACTGAGCGCAAAGAATAGATTTTTATTGTTGACGATGAACATACTATTGCTGTTGTTTGAGCGAACCGCCGAATAAGAAGCGTGTGAAGCGATTAGAACGATCGATCCCGATAGCGAACAAAAGCGTACGAGAAATTGAAATTGCCGTGAGCATTGACACGAGAACACCGATTCCAAACACGAGAGCAAAACCTTTCACGAGCGAAGTGCCGAGCCAAAACAGAATAACGGCAGTAATCAGCGATGAAGTGTTTGAGTCACGAATTGAGTTCCATGCACGTGCAAAGCCATCATGCGTCGCCTCAGCCACACTCTTCCCTGCTGCAAGCTCTTCTTTTGTACGCTCAAAAATAAGAATATTTGCATCTACTGCCATACCGATCGAAAGAATAAACGCAGCGATACCCGCTGCGGTCAAGGTAACCGGAATGATTTGAAAGAGTGCGAGTACCGCAAACACATAGAACAAAAGAGCGAGAGATGCAACAAGTCCTGGCAAGCGATAAAAGAGGATCATAAAGACAATCACTGCACCGACACCCCAGAGACCCGATGCAATACCACGGTTTACCGCTTCACCTCCCAAAGTACCCGAAACACTTTCAGTTGAGAGCAGTTCAATCCCAACGGGCAATGCACCATAGTTTAAGTTGCGAGCAAGTTCTTTTGCGCCTGCAGGTGTAAAGTTTCCTGAAATCACCGCACTACCACCGGTAATTGCCTCACGAATGACCGGCACCGATATCGGCAGACCATCGAGGAAAATACCGAAACTGCGACCGACATTTTCGCGTGTAAGCTTTGCAAAAAGCTTCCCACCGGTTGCATCAAAATTCAGTACGACAACCGGCTCATTCGGTACACCGCCTACCTGCTGCTGAAATTGTAGCTGTGCACTCTTTAGATTTTTGCCTGACAGAACAGTGGGTTCAAAGTATTTGTCAGTTGTGGTTGCTGTCATTTCCGCAAGACTATTCTCCTTGTCTTTTTTAAGAAGACGAAATTCAAGTACAGGTGTTTGTCCGATGAGCTCGATTGCTTTTTGCGTATCCGTCACGCCCGGCAATTCCACAAGGAGACGCTGCTCAAGTGAGCCAGCAAACGTGCCACCTGTTTGCGTTTGCACAATTGGCTCGGAGACACCAAAAAGATTTACGCGACGTTCAATGGTGTCGCGCAGGGATGCCATTGCATCCGCCGTGTCGGTCGAAGAGAGGTTTTCTGTTTTTGCTCGATAGACGAGCTGCGTACCGCCCGAGAGATCAAGACCCAGACGAAACGGGCGCCACTCGTGCGTCTGTGCGCTGTATACAAAATACGCAAGGCCAGCGCCTACAAAAAATACCACCAGTGCATATGCTCGTTTTTCCCACATCGCGGGCAGTATATGCTTTTTTGCGCCTTCTGCGAACATTGACTTTCTACTGCTCTGTTGTATTTTTAATTCAGCGGGACTCAAAAAAGCGGAGGATATCATGTATGCGTTACTTCTAAAACTGCCACGAGCAGTTCTCGTAGCGGTTCTTTCGTTTTTCAATGCACTCATATGGGCGGGGCTCGCCTGCCTTGCAACAACGAACATGGCGCTACTCCTCGTGATCGGGGTTATCGCATTTGTACTGACCTTCTTGGCCTTGAGCCTGCTTGGAGAAACAAGACCATGAGACACCTCGTATATGCTGCGCTCCTGCTGTATGCAACCGTCGCTTCCCTGGTAAGTACTGAAATCATGGCGCTTAGGGTCGGCTATGCTCGAGAAAGCGCATACACTGTAGGACTCGTGACTGCATGTGCAGTCCTTACGATAGGAATCTGTATTCGGGTGCGAGCAGAACTGAAGCGCAGACAAAGGGGTGGAAAGCCGTAGGCTTTCCACCCTCTGCGTTTTCCACAGCATTATCCACACCATTCCCACATTTTGTTTCTACTGCATTCTGAGAGCTCTATTTTTGAGAATGTATAGTGCTCGCAGGTTCTTGAAAACAGAAGGAGCTGCTAATGAACCACGCACAGACACTCCATCACCTCACTGAGTCACTGCCTCACGACCCAATAGCGCACATGCAAAAACGCGGGTTTTTGGAATGTTCTATCACACCAACGTTTCTCGCATCTGCCATGCAGCACGTCACATGCGGCATGACCGGGATGACAGAAAATAACGATCTCGCAGCACTATTTCAATCAAGTAGTCTTGGGCCTGATGATGTCCCCGGATGGGAATACGATAGCGGTTTGTGGCGTCGAAACGTTCGAGAGCAAAAGTGGTTTTTCTATTATCTCGATCGTGGCGAAACCATGCGCAACCTCTTCAAGACCGATGCGCCGATTATCTTCTTTGAGAAGTTTCTGCGCACCCTTAACGATACATGCGCCGCAGCGCGAGCTGTTGTACAGCTATGGGCTGATGAGTTTGATCGCAAGCATCCTCTTGCATCTCCGAGCGGTGCTCTCGGTCCTCGCGTAAACACAGGTAAGTGTGTCACTCGAGTATTACGCTATCTGCCGCGAGCAGAAACTGCGGATGACGCAACGGTACACATTGATCGCTCAGCATGTACCGTGCACTGGAAATCGACTCGGCAGGGGCTTCGCATCTTCGATCCAAATCGCGAAGTGCACGAAGCAAAAGAAACAGCGGACGATACCATTGCCATCTTCCCCGGAAAAAAGTTTGCTGCGGTAACCCGCGGGGTTTTTGGCTTCGGGACACCGCATGGCGTGAAAGAACACGCTCGCATAGTACCCGGCGCAGAGGATCGATTCGCCTTGGTTTCGTTTGTGCACATCCCGCTCAGTATCAACGATGTTGCATGGTATCTCGCTCATCAGAACGAAACGGACGCTCTTGAAAAGCGATGCATCATGACATGAGTGTAAAGGCGCGCGGATAACTTCCGCGTGCCTTTTTTATTTCTACCGCACGCTCAAAAAATGCATGTTGCTATTAATTCACGGTCGTGAATAAATAGCAACACATTAGAAAGCTAGAAATTTTAAAATTACCTTTCTGCTAAAGTAGAGAGATTTTTGAAAATCATTGCGACAGCAACTGGACCCACGCCGCCTGGCACCGGCGTAAAGACCGAGCATTTTTTAGCACATGCAGGATCAGCATCCCCCGCTACTCTTCCTCCCTGCTCGCTTGTTCCTGCATCAATGAGAACAGCGCCTCCAGAAATCATCTCCGGCACCACAAGACCTGGCTCTCCTGCGCCAAGAACGATAATATCTGTGGCTCGTAATTCTTTGAGCGAGCCTCGCTCTTTTGTGAGCGTTGTTACGATAGCACCTTCTTTCCGCAACAATTCTGCAACTGGCCTTCCCACGAGCCTTCCGTCTCCCACAACCACCGCCTTTTTGCCTTGTATACTCACATGCGAATGTGCGAGTATCTGCGCAACCGCCCCCGCAACGGGCGCAAGCACATAAGGATGAGACGAGACGCCATCTACATCTTGGTGGGCGGGAATCATTTCAAGGACAGCACTCACATTCACCTGTTGAGGAAGAGGGAGCTGCACGATAACCCCATCACACTCTTTGAGAGACAGAAGGGCTTTGAGCACCTCTTTAGTCGTTGCACTTTCAGGTAGCACCGCGCGTTCGAGCCGGACACGAAGTCGTTGCGCCGTGCGCTCTTTAATTTTTACAAACGATTCGATGACTGGATCTGTACCACATACCACAATACCCAGCGTGAGAGAACGTGGAAGCACTAAAGAACGATAGATATCGTCCGCTATTTTTTTCCCATCGATAATCATGTAAATGACGCAACTGTTTTTTTCAAACCTTCTTCGAACGAAATTTTTGGTTGATAGCCGATGAGCTTACTTGCCTTACTTAAATCAGCCATGCTGTGAGGAATATCTCCTGCGCGAACAGGCCCATAGATGGGAGTAATCGCAGTACCAAGCACGGTATTGAGTGCGGTGACAAATTCATTGACCGTTGTACGGACTGCACCGCCAATATTCATCGCCTCCCCTACAGCCGATTCACTTTCTGCCGCGGCAAGATTTGCATCGACCACATCAGAAACATAGGTAAATGAGCGCGATGCTGATCCGTCGCCGTTTATCGTTGGCTGCTTTCCTGCTTTCATAGCTGCGATAAATTTTGGAATAAGAGCGGCATACTGAGAATTCGGATCTTGGCGCGGACCATACACGTTGAAATAGCGAAGTACTACCGTCTCGAGTCCGTAAAGCCGGTAAAACAAAAGCGTGTATTCCTCAGCCGCCTTTTTCTGGAGTGCATAGGGTGAGAGTACGGTGCCGAGATCCTCTTCTCGTTTGGGAAGAGTTGGATTGTTACCATAGACTGAGCTCGAGGAGGAATGCACAACACGCTTCGCTCCTGCCTGCTTCGCGGCCCAGAGTACATTTAAGGTACCGGTGATGTTCGCATCGTGAGATGGTTCAGGAGCATCCACCGAGCGCGGGACCGAGCCGATTGCTGCAAGGTGGAATACGATATCTACACCATTCATTACCCGCTTGAGAAGATCGCGATCAGTGATAGATCCGTTTATGTACTCAATCTTATCAATTGTATGTTTCAAGTTTTGCTTCTTTCCAGAGCTTTCATCATCAATCACACGCACACTATCGCCTCGCACAAGAAGCGCGTCGACGATATGCGAGCCAATAAACCCAGCTCCCCCCGTCACCAAAACGTTTCGTGTCATCTCTCTATACTACGCTCCCTTTGCGGTTACCACAATACGGATTGTCTGGAGGAGAATGAAGACGTCTAAAAGGAGTGACCGGTGTTTGAGGTAGTAAAGATCGTACGACAATTTTTCCTTGGTTTCCGCAACATCAGCGCCGTGGTGCGGATGGCGGTCATGCGTAATTTGCGCCCATCCCGTAAGGCCCGGCGGGATCAGAAATCGCGCGTTGTAGTACGGAATACGCGCACTGTAATGCGCAGAGAGTGCAGGAAGTTCTGGACGAGGACCAACGAGTGAGAGGTCGCCACGCACGACATTCCAAATCTGAGGGAGCTCATCAACACGCAAGACACGCAGCCATTTCCCTACCCGGGTAATTACATGCTTACTTTTCATAACCTCTTCACCTGTATCCGATCCCGACATGCTGCGGAATTTTCGGACAAAAATCGGTCGCTGAAATTTACCCGTGCGCTCTTGCGTTATAAATACCGGACCACCGTCATCGAGTTTGATAAGGAGCGCAACAAGTGGATAGATTGGTAAGGTCAGAAAACCAATAACAAGACCACCTACAAAATCCATGGCGCGCTTTGCACTATCGTATACCGGAGAAGAACTGACATGCGACAGTATCCATTCATAATGAACAAGTGAGAGTGGAGCTCTATCAAATACTTCTTGGTACAAATCTGCGAGGGATACGAGTGCAAACCTGTTTTTTCGAAATGTCGCATCATAAATAATGGGGAGCGCAGCAGATACCGCTTTGTCATAAAAGTCGGCAACGAGAAACTGTACATCTTCTTCTCCTGCGAGGCGGCACGCACGCTGTACAATTTCATGCGTTGGAGCGTGTGAGGTGTCGATCACGTGTGCAAACGTAAACGGATATCGGTGGTCACCCATAATTTCTTTGGCAAGCATTTCCGCGTCAGGACCAGACGCCAAAAGAACACCCTTAAGTGCTTTTCCTCTACGCGCGTTCGTATACACCAGACGTCTCCAGAAAAAAATGAGTACAAATGATACTGCGAGATATATTGCCAAAATAGTTTTGGGTGCCAGACCAAAAAACGGGATCAAAAAGAAAAAGAGCCCAGCAAGAGCGACGTTGATAACCTGGGTATAGAGTATGGTTGCTGACAGCCGCGAACGAAACAGCCGGGTATGTTTTCCATAAAGACCTGCCAGAAAAAAAACGATGATCCAGAGACAAAAGACAGGTATAAAAGCCCAGAAATGCTGGATAAAATCGGTAGTTGATGGAAGTGTCAAGTACCGCAAAGCCAATGTCGCGTAGAGTGAAATAACAAAGACGACGAGGTCTCCGGCAAGTAGGAGAAGGTACTCTCTTTTGGGAACCAGTATCATTGGTTGTATCATGACATTTACCGATGTATGAATCAAGAAAAGCCACGTCTTCTGTTCTGCATCACCAAGGGCACCTGGGGCGGGGCCCAGCGGTATGTCTATGACCTTGCGACCCGCGCTCACACTACGTGGGACGTAGGGGTTGTCGTGGGAAGCCAGGGGACACTAGCCAGTGCATGTGCCGCAGAAGGCATATCCGTTATCGAGTCTCCTTCTCTCGGAAGAGATGTCTCACTCTCTGATATTCCAGCATGGTACGAACTGTATCGCATCTTCCGTAGAGAACGCCCGACTGTTGTGCATCTCAATAGTTCAAAAGCCGGTGCGCTCGGCGCACTTGCGGCACGCGCTGCGCGCGTGCCGCGCATTATCTTCACCATCCACGGGTTGCCGCAAGACGAGGATCGCTCATGGTTTTCAAGACAAATCATAGCCTTCATTACCTACTTCACGTGCATGATATCTCATCGTGTCATCTGTGTTTCGCGAGAAAATTTTTATCGTGTGCAGGGGTGGTTTGGAATGAATCGCCGCGTGGTATTTATCTACAATGGAGTAGCAGAGTTCCCGCTCCTCGACCGCTCAGAAGCGCGTCGCGCACTCGGTATCCCCGAATCAGTGCAGTGCGTTGGTTCCATAGCAGAACTTCACCGCAACAAAGGACTCCAGTATCTCATTGACGCTCTGGCTCGCACTTCAATGCACTGTTACATTATTGGGGATGGTGAAGAAAAAGTGGCTTTGCAGGCACGAATAGATGCTGCGGGTGCGAGCGATCGCATTCACCTTCTTGGGGCACGAGAAAACGCACGAGCGTTTCTCAAAGCGTTCGATATCTTTTGCCTCCCTTCAATCAAAGAAGGCCTCCCCTATGCAGTCATTGAGGCGGCGCAGGCGCGCATTCCCATTCTTGCCTCCGACCTGCCTGGTATACGAGAAATTACTGGTTCGCATGCGGTGCTACTACCCCCCGCTGATAGTTCGGCTCTCGAGCACGCACTCACCCACCGTCCGTCTGCAGAGAGCGTGGAGACCTTATTTCAGCGGGTTAGAGCACTGTTTGATCCTGACGTCTCGTATCGAGAAACGGTATCTCTCTACCAGTAATCACACCGGGCCGACAAATTCGACGCGCTCGCGCAAAAGTGCAACCGGGCGCGTATCGCGACGCAATCCCATTAAAATACCGAGCATCAAGTATTCAACTAACAAATGTGATCCGCCATAACTCATAAACGGAACCGTGACCCCTGTTACGGGCAAGAGACCGATATTCATGCCAATGTGCACCGTAAAATGAGTGATAAACAGCACCGCAACCCCAGCACCAAAGAGCATTACAAACGTATCAGCTCCTTTGCTTGAAATGATTACCACTCTTGTTATTAAAATGCCGTATAGCCCAAAGAGAAACAAGACACCGATAAAACCCCACTCTTCAGCAAATGCTGCAAAGATAAAGTCTGTTTGGTATTCCGGAAGAAACTGGAGTTTGGACTGCGTTCCATACCCTATTCCCTTTCCCCATACACCGCCTGAACCGACTGCAACAGTAGACTGATAGGCGTTGTATCCTGTTCCCCGAATATCAGCAAGAGGATGTAAAAAGTTTATGATGCGCTGTTTTTGATATTCCTTAAATACAAACGTCCATAACCCGCCGCCGACCATCGCACCCAAAAAAAGGAGCGCAAACAAATGCCGCCATGAGAGCCCTGCAATCAAGACCATACCAAACCAAATGCTCGCAACAATCATTGCGGAACCAAAATCTGGCTGGAGAAAAATAAGGAGACACAATATGAGCGCATATCCGCCTGAAACAAGAATGTGTTTAAAATCTGCAATTTCAACGTGCCGACGAGCAAAATACTTTGCGAGCGTAATAATTAACACAAGCTTTGCAAGTTCGGCAGGCTGTAAACCTAAAAACCCAAATCGAAACCAGCTTTGTGCTCCTTTTGAGACAACCCCTACGGCAAAGACCGCAACAAGGAGAAGCGCGATCGCACCAAAGAGCGTCATCACAATAGGTGTTCTGCGCAGAAATCGATACTCGGGAATACTTGCACAGAAAAAAACAACACACCCGACAATAATCCAAACTACTTGCTTATCAAAAAAGGTATTTTCCACCGAAAACGAGCGCATCGTCACAAGACCCGCGAGCGAAATGCAGAGCGCAGAAAGGAATACAAACCAGTCGATGTGTGCGGTGAGACGCTTCATGCTAGCGCGTCCATTCAGGTTCTACCACGGGAAGAACATCAATTCTTCCGACGGTGAAAATCCAGGGCTGCGGCCAGGTAAAAGACACCTCTTTTCGTTCATCCGGTTGCATGATATCAAGTGCGGTGCGTGAACCTGCAAATGCATTTCCTGCGGTATCAAAAGCGACCGCAACGACTTTAACATCCGTGGTTGATACAGCGCGTACTGAGTGGACGGTTGCATCAATGCGCGGAGCAGTGGTTTCAGAAGACGGACGCACATTTTCAATCACCATCATACGCGCCCGATCTTCTGCTCGTTCCCATTGCGGCTGCGGTGTTACATCGAGAAACGCCCGGGTGACTACTCGGTTACCTGCTTCAATACGGGCTTCAAATATCGGATTTACCGATCCGGGCATGATAAAGGTCTTTCCAGCACGCACCGCGACGAGGACGTTACGCGAATCGTAGAGCTTCATTTCATACCGCAGCTCGCGCACTCCCGCACCCTCGTTTGCATTTTCTATATACGCCACGGCGTTGTACAAACCTTCTTGCGTTGGAAACGCACGCGCCCATTGCACTGCTAATGGAATTAGCGCATTCTCGTCAAGAACGGAGCACGGACCACCCTTATCTACCTGTGTCTCACCTTGATTCTGCTTCCCATCAAAGCATGTCGGTGGCTGCTTAAAATGGATATAGGTTGGAATGAGTGTAAGCGCACCAACAATTATGGCAAGACCAAGAAGATAAAGAAAACGCCGCCGTGCTGCCC
This sequence comes from bacterium, assembly GCA_009924895.1. Classification (GTDB taxonomy): domain Bacteria; phylum Patescibacteriota; class Minisyncoccia; order Phycocordibacterales; family UBA2100; genus UBA10103. The sequence goes on along the minus strand of RFQR01000001.1, from coordinate 57,835 downwards.
AAGACATAGGGGTAAGTATATAGCGACTAGGGTTTAGGGTATAGGGGGAAAATTTGTACTCAAAGAACATCAAAGACCGCCTCTCGGTGGTCTTTGGCTGAATTAAAAACTTTGTTCTGGCGACTAGCTACTCTCGCCTTACGACTACCATCGCTTCAACTCGGCTTAACTTCCGTGTTTGGAATGAGTTGAGACGGGAATACTTGGACCGTTTCAAGGTCGGAAGCCTGTCGAGGCTGAGGCGGGGTCGCGCAAATTTTCAGCAGAAAATTATGTGTGACCGGGTGTAGAACTTTTTTAAAAACTTTGTTCTGGCGTCTACCTACTCTTGCCTTACGACTACCATCGGCTCAAGAGGGCTTAACTGCCGTGTTCGGAATGAGAACGGGTGTGACCCCTCCGATAAAACACCAGAACAAAATCTTTAAATTAACTGCAAAGCATCTGAAATGTGAGTCCAAAAAATTGTGGAGCGTCCGGGCGGATTTAAACCACCGACAACCAGGTTTGCAACCTGGTGCTCTACCCCTGAGCTACGGGCACCCACATTCCAAATGCTTTACAAAGAACAATTGCACCACGAGGGCACTTCCATTTTTCTATACTCTACGAGTATGAAAAATCGGTCGCAGCACTGTTCGCTGGCAACTGAAGAGCATGCCCGACCAAACTTTAAAAAAGTTTTGTTGGGCGACATATCCGACGAAAATGGTACACATTTTTGTCGGACTAATCGAAAGCACAAATTCAGGAAAAAATAGAACACGTATTCTCACAATCCAGAACGGGAGTTCTGTCGATTCATTAGTACACCTCGGCTGAACACATTACTGTGCGTACACCTAGTGCCTATCAACGTGATCATCTCTCACGAATCTATAACGATTCCTAATCTTGGAGTCGGCTTCCCGCTTAGATGCTTTCAGCGGTTATCCAATCCCGACATAGCTACGGGGCGGTGCTACTGGCGTAACAGCCCCCAGACCAGAGGTCAGTTCATTTCGGTCCTCTCGTACTAGAAACAAATCTCCTCAAGAATCAACGCCTACAGCAGATTAAGACCAACCTGTCTCACGACGGTTTGAACCCAGCTCACGTACCTCTTTAAATGGCGAACAGCCATACGCTTGGGACCTTCTCCAGCCCCGCGCTGAGATGAGCCGACATCGAGGTGCCGAACTTCGCCGTCGATTTGGACTCTTAGGCGAAACCAGCCTGTTATCCCCAGAGTAACTTTTATCCGTTAATCTTCAGTCGCATCTAATGCGAACTGTCGGTTCACTTTGATCCGCTTTCGCGCCTGCTTGTCACGTACGACTCGCAGTTAAGCCATCTTATGCCAATGCACTATCGCCACGGTTTCCATTCGCGGCTAGATGACCTTAATATGCTCCTCCGTTACTTTTTAGGAGGACAGCGCCCCACCGAAACTGCCCATCAAGTACTGTCTTTCTCAAGTTTCTCTTGAGAAGTTAGAAATTACAGAAACAAGGAGTGGTGTTGCATTGACGACTCCACAGAGGCCGAAACCTCTGCTTCAAAGTCTCCCACTTACGCTACGCGGTGCACCCGTAATCCCAATACCAAACTACAGTAAAGCTTCTGGGGTCTTTTCGTCTAGCTGCAGGAAGGCGGCATCTTCACCGCCCTTGTATTTTCACCGAGCAAGTCCTCGAGACAGTTCCCAAGTCATTATACCATTCGTGCGCGTCTGAACTTACCAGACACATTCTGTTACTTTAACTTTTGCTGGTGCAAAAGTTTGACTTCGCTAAAATGTTAGCAAAGCGGTGTGGCGCGAGCCACACTCTGTATGTCGCCATACAGATCAGACTATATCACTCACCACGTTTGTGGTGATTCTGCGTGTAGTCGTTGAGGAGCCGTTGAACTATTCGCAATCTCTCTTGTTGCCGCGCATGTTTGAGCGGATACTGTGTGAGAAATATTTTGCAAACTTTCTGAAGGATTTGTTTTCGATTGATTTCGTAATGGTGCACACCATCTTTTCTCTTTCGTACGTTGCCGTACTGAAGAAAATCTCTGCATAACTTGATAATCTTTCGATCTTTCATAGCTACTGCAAAGAATGGTTCTTGGTGAGTACCGCTCGTTTTGAATCCGAACGAACCCTCACCGTCGAGAATTCCAGCCAAGAAATGTCCAATCACATCTCTGTCAAGTTTCTCTAATGGGTACGAAGTATCAACTATGCCGATTTCTTTGATCAATCGTAGTTTCTTTCGTATTCCATCCATAACTTCAATCTTTTTCTGGTGCTCGCCTGCACCGCGATGTTCTTCGAGATAGCTGAATGCTTCTCTCAAAAGCGCAACGCGATTTTTTGCGAGATCACCAATGATAATCGGGTACCGTTGCAAGAAGTCGAGTACAACATGCACGCGATTTTTACCTCGCACACTTAGGTTATACGCTCCTTTCACCGAACTGATTATCCCTCCTCCTTTCATCACAACTTGGTTGACTTCCTGCAGCAATGCCTTATCAGCATTAGTCACAGTGATATCAACGGCAAAGTAGTAATGTCCTACCGGATTGTAATTTGCCGCTTTGATGACGGAACACGTCATCTCGGCTGCAAAGAATCCTGAATAGTAAAAGTTTTCATTCAACGTTTCCTGCGGATTATCCGGCTTCCGATTCAATTTTAGTTTGGTCGGAACCACTGGAAGCATTTTTACTCATGTACTTATTTTACCAGACAATGCTAAATTGGCATCGTTTGACTGTACATAAGTAGCTCCAGATACTACCGGACTTTCCCGCATATAGCAGAATTTGCTTGCACCCTTACAGGTACAAGTCCCAGTCTTCTAGGAATTTCGCTACCTTAGGACGATTATAGTTATCGCCGACATTGACCGGGGCTTATACAAGTCACCACCCAGCCCTAATTTCTCGAAACACCTACTCTCAACTTAATGTGATTAAGTGAGCTATTCAGTGCTTGACCAGCAAAACTGGTTCAAAAAATTAGAGCTGGGCAACGCCCGTATTTGACCTTCCGGCATTGGTCAGGCATCACCCCCTATACTTCCTCTTGCGAGTTTGCAGGGAGCTGTGTTTTTGGTAAACAGTTGCCTGGGAATCATTAACTGCGGCCTTTCTTGCGAAAGGCAGGCCTTATCCCGAAGTTACGGCCGCTTTTTTGCCGAGTTCCTTGAGGACCTCTCACTCGTTCGCCTTGGTCTACTCGACCTGATCACCTGTGTCGGTTTTGGTACGGATTGGTTATGGTTATGCTTAGAAGTTTTTCTTGGAAGCGTCTTCGCTCAAATTAAGTTCGGCCGAAGCCTCCCCGTCTTGCCTTGTACCAGATGTATGCTGCCCGGATTTGCCTAGGCAGCGTCTGTTACAAAGCAGCGCACATCCAATTGCACGCTTGAACTATTTCACTCCGTCACTCCATCGCACCATAATCAAGTCACGGAATATTAACCGTATATCCATCGCCTGCGGCTGTCGCCAATGGCTTAGGACCGACTAACCCTTCGCTGATCTCCAGTGCGAAGGAAACCTTGATCTTTCGGCGTGCATGAATCTCACATGCATTGCGGTTACTCGTGCCAACATTTTCACTTCCGATCGCTCCAGCATGGGTCACCCCTTTACCTTCATCGCAATCAAAACGCTCTCCTACCACTTGTACAGTAAAGTACAAATCCGCATCTTCGGTACTACGCTTAAGCCCCGATCATTTGTGGCGCAGAATCTCTAAGTCAGTGAGCTGTTACGCTTTCTTTGAATGGTGGCTGCTTCTAAGCCAACATCCTGACTGTCTATGAAATTCCACCTCCTTGTTTTGCACTGAGCGTAGATTTTGGGACCTTAAATGGCGGTCTGGGCTGTTTCCCTTTTGTCGAGTGGAGCTTCGCCCCCACCGACTAACTGCCGTACTGTGGCTGCAGGTATTCGGAGTTTGATAGAGGCAGTGGTCTTTCGACCTATCCGCTTCTTCCAGTGCTCTACCCCCTGCAGAAACATACGACGCAAGCCCGAAAGCTCTTTCGGAGAGAACCAGCTATTACTAGGTTCGATAAGCTTTTCACTCCAACCCACAGATCATCCCAAGATTTTGCACTATCTACGAGTTCGGCCCTCCCCTCCTATTTCTAGAAGGTTCAGCCTGTCCATGGGTAGCTCACCTAGCTTCGGGTCTAATACATACGATAAACGCGCTATTCACACTCGCTTTCGCTGCGGCTCGGGGGGATTACCCCTTAACCAAACCGTATGCATTAACTCGTTGGCTCATTCTTCAATAGGCACGCCGTCGAGGATTTGCACCCTCTTCGACTCCTTGTAGACATGCGGTTTCAGTTCTATTTCACTCCCCTTACCGGGGTTCTTTTCACCTTTCCCTCACGGTACTAGTTCACTATCGATCTGAAAAAGTATGTAGCCTTACCAGTTAGTTCTGGCGAATTCACCCGAGCTATTCGTGTCTCGAGTTACTCAAGAACTACAGCCATAGAGTTGCTTTGTTTTCGTGTACGGGGCTATTACCCGCTGGGGCTTGTCTTTCCAGACAATTCCACTAACTAAGCAATTTGTGACTCTACCTATTACTAGCGCTGTAGCCTTATAACCCCCATCCTCATAGACAGTGACTAGGTGTTAGGGTATAGAGATTAGTGGATGCATTGCTGCATTTCACTAGTCGCTAGTGGCTAACATTACTAGTCCCTCTCTATGTGGCTGAGTTTGGGCTCCTCCCGTTTCGCTCGCCGCTACTAAGGGAATAACATTTGTTTTCTTTTCCACTTGGTACTGAGATGTTTCACTTCCCAAGGTCTGCTCTACTCTTACGTTAATAAGAGAGTCATCAAGGGTTACTTGATGGGGTTTCCCCATTCAGAAATCTCCGGATCAAAGGTTGCTGAGCACCTCCCCGAAGCGTATCGCCGCCATGCCGCGTCTTTCATCGCCTTTTTCAGTCTAGGCATCCACCGCACGCCCTTTCTCAGACTCCCGTTACGGAATTCTGAGAACCGCGTGTTCATCCGCCTAAAATTTTGCAGAGCAAAATTTTGTGCGGATTCATATTGTCGGGTTTTACACCAACAACACTCATCTGCTACAAACAGATGAGACTTTTAATCCAGCAGGATTACCTACTGGGCTATTTTCACATAAGTGAAAATACATTTTACCCGTCCCATTTCTGGGATTAGGGTTTTTCCTGCACCGCATAAGGAAGACCATTCCTTATGCAATGTTTAATTGATTCTTTCGATTCCACATACCTGGTTTCAAGTATGTGGGTCGCTCTTCAGTTGTCAACGAACAGTCTCGCCTGACGCTTTTTCAAACATGAATAACTTGCGTCACTCTGTTTTCTTTTTCTCTTGTTCTTATCAGTTGCCCAATGAGTTCTTGAGAATAAAGAGTCAGGCTCGTACGGGTAGTAAAAAGGCCGCTTGGAAGCGGCGCGGGCAGTCGACAAAAAATCGGCTACTCTCGCCTGCTTTTAGTGCCTAAATTAGTAACCATACGTGGGCGTGAGTATAGACGAAGTATCTGGGTACTGTCAAGCTTTTCTTCCGGCCAGAACAGCTTCTGCCCTGGGGATATCCTGTGGGTCAGTAAGACGCACGATAGAATGCGCTTTGATCGGGTAAATGGGGACTATTTTTGATGCCTGGACTACCGTCTGAGGAAGCCCAAATTCAGTAGTACTTCCTGGACGATAGACTGGCTTGTAAGAAAATACGCGCACATCCAGTTTGAACATATTGGCAGTGTTTGCAAGCCCCGACCCGCCGCCATGGACTTCTTTTTCTTGTATATCTGCAATGGTACCACCTGCGTTTAGGACCACTTTTCCAGCACTTCCGACTTCGTCGACCTGTTGAACCAAAAGCGCCCAGTCGGGTGAAGCAGCACAGGCAGCAATATCACGCGCTTCACAAATATCGTCACCATTTAAAACAAGAAATGCTCCGGAGAGTATATCTTTACAGCACCAGAGCGCACCGCCGGTTCCATTAAGCTCATTCTGTTCAATATATATAATCTTTTTCCCATGCCACTCATTACCAAAGTGCATTCGAATTTTTTCTTGCAAATATCCCACCACAAAAATAATTTCAGTAATTGGTTCAGGCAAGGACTCGACCACGTATTCAAGGACTGGCTTCCCCGCCACTAAAAGCATGGGTTTTGGCGTCTCAGCGGTGAGCTCTTTCATTCTTGTTCCTTTACCTGCTGCCAAAATTATTGCTTGCATACGTGAATGCTAGCAAAGACAGCGGGCGGCGCAAAGCGCCGCCCGCTGCTTCGCCACTACACAAAACTCTAGTGATGAGCGATTTCTGATCGAACTTTTTCAATAAACCGAGCTGCCGCCTCTTTGCCACCGAGACCGAAAGCAAGACCGAACGCGAGAGAAAAACCGAAAACAACACCCAAAAAGAGCGTCTGCAGAAGAACTGCTGCGACCCCGAGCTGGGTCAAGGCTGCGCCAACACCAAAAATCCAGATAGCCCACTTTGCAACAGCGCCAGCAAAATTTGCAGCAGAGACCCCTGCTGCGCGTGCCGAACCCGCGACCACGTTGCGCACGATTTCCGCAACGATTGCAGCAACAATAATCATCAGCGTTGCCACGATAACCTGAGGAATGTACTGCAATACTGCGGTTTGCAAGAATGCGTTAACCTGCTGCAAACCGAGCACATCAAGTGCTGCAACGAGTGAACCAATGACCACAAACCACTTTACTAATTCTCCGAGGAAATAGCCGACATGGAGATTAAACCCAGCTGCCTTTACACCATCATGCAATCCGGTAGATTTGAGCGCTTCATCAATCTTGAGCGCATCGGTAACTTGTACCACAATACGAAACAATACAACGGCCACAATCCATCCAAGTACAAAAATAACTGCCGCTGCCAAAATAGCAGGAACATATGAGACCACGGTGAACCAGAGGTCTGAGAACGACGCCTGGAGTACACTCGCGGATTCTGAAACGATCATATAACAATAATTAAGGTTGTTAAAAACTGTTCGACCAGTTCTTTACCATAATCATACCGCACCACGACAACAGACCCTGCTCAAGAGGCACTCACGTGTGGATACTCGTTTTAGGCTAAAAGCCGCTTGCTATCGAGCAGCACTTGGTGCGGAAAATCAAGTACCTCCCGCAACAAACGATCTTGTACGGTGAGACGGTACCGGATTTCCTCAGGTGGAAAGACGGCATACCGGATCTCATGACCCCACTCCTCCTCAAGTTTTGTAACTGTCTTTTCAAGCTTATGCTCGTTAACCGCGTCCCCCGCAAGCACCATGTCAACGGGACGAGTTGTATCGCCCGTAAAAGCGCCTGAGAGAATGACGAGTGACACCTTGCCCGCCTTCTTGAGAACGGTGGCAACGTCATGATGCTGCGTTGGCGAAACGGAATTCATGAACTGCAGTAACGATGCGTAGTGGGCATGACTTTTGTTTACCATCCATACTTCACGATCACGCGTACCCGCCGATACAACTATTTTTTTCTTTTTTAAAAGTCGCAGTTCAGATCTGATTTTTTTTTGGGTACCGTGCGTCGTACGGGTAAGCGAAGTAACAGGAACGCCATCCTCTTTCGCTTTCATGAGTGACTGAAGCAATTGAATCTTTGTGGGAGAACCAAACACATCGAGCAGATAGTCGTGTTTCATAACAGAAAAACGAGGCGCTTTATCAGTAACAGATTCGCCTCGCTTTCCTAATACTAATCGACCAGCCCAAAACGTCCAGGCACCTACTTATACACAGAAGCGGGCAGCCCATGGGCCGCCCGCTTCGGGTTTATCACTTTGAAGATTACTTCAAAGTTACTTTTGCCCCCGCTTCCTCAAGCTTCTTCTTGAGAGCTTCTGCATCTTCCTTCTTCATGCCTTCCTTGATGAGCTTTGGAGCTGATTCAGTGAATGCCTTTGCTTCAGCGAGGCCCAAGGCAAGTGCTTCCTTGATCACCTTGATAACAGCTACCTTCTGCTCACCAGTTGCAGTGAGTTCAACACCGAACTCAGTCTTCTCTTCTGCAGCTGATGCAGGACCTGCCGCAACAGCAACTGCTGCAGCTGAGACTCCCCACTTCTCTTCGATTGCCTTGACGAGCGTGTTGAGCTCGAGCACGGTCATCTTTTCTACTGCCTCAATGATTTGATCGTTTGTCATAATAGTGTAACTACTAAGTTAATTAATTTTTTGTTTTCGCTACCTCACTCAACACCACCGCAAAGCGCTGGCGCGGAGAGTTGATAACTTGCGCAAACATACCGCGAAGTACGGGAAGGGCTGGGATGGTTGCAATTTCTTGCATCTCAGGACCGGTTTTAAGAAGTCCTTCAAAGATACCACCAACGATACTGAAGCGCTCAGCACCAAACGTTTTTCCAAACGCATGGATAGAACGAGCTGCAACAGATGCGTCTGCTCCACCAGTTACCACTGCAATTTCACCGTCGAGCTGCGCCTCAGAGAGGCCAGCACCAGTGAGAGCGCGCTGGATAAGGGTCTTACGTGCAACAGAGTATTTCACTCCTTCATCACGCAAACTCTTACGCATCACCGTCTCCTCTCCTACCGTGATTCCACGGAAGTGAACGAACACGGTTGAAGCCGCAGTCTTGAATGCGGTTTGCAATTGCTCAATAATCTGAGCTTTTTCTGCTTTTGTTTTCATGGACAAAGAGCCTGAAACTAATAATTGCCAGGCTCTCACAAGGAGATTAGATTCGACCTCGGCAAGAGAACTCAAAAGTTCATGAAAGCATGTAGAGTCTATTACAAAACCTCAATTTCGGCGCTGCGAGTCGCGATTTTTGGCTGCGACGCTTCGTCTCGACCTCAGAATACCTCGGGGTATTGTTCGGTCTCCGACTTGCGCCTCGCTCAAAAATGGCGACTTCTCGGCTCGAAAGCAGGTTTTGTAACAGACTCAGCGCTTCTCGCTGTCTGTGGCCTGACAGAGGGAGTATGCCACGCGCGATACAAAAAATCAATTTTTCTCAAGCATGGCTCGCGCGGCAGCGGCGGTATTCTCTGCCTGTGCCCGAGCAACAATCATGGATTGTGCGAGGTATGTAACACCAAAACTCACGCTAATAAACGTGAAAAATCCAGCAACGAAGCGAAAAAATGAGTTGACAGGTCCGTCCATCGTCTCTCTAGTGTATCATCACTTTTCGCTCCCCTCGTCTACAATTTGTTCATTTCTGCGGTAATTTGCACTACCGCATCGGTGTTGTTTTGTGCTTTTGCAGACTCTATTGCCTGTGCATAGAGCGCCTTTGCTTCTTTCGTTTTATCATTTGCGACAAGTTGCCGTGCAAGCAAGACGTACAGATCGAGCGCTTTCGGGACCGCCTTTATTCCAGTGCGAAGCGTGTTTTCCGCGTCAGCGGCGCGTGACGCATTCGTGTACCATTCCGCGAGCGTGCGGTAGTACTGCGGCATGATCGGATCGCGTGCAATCGCTTTTTTGTAGTTTGCCTCAGCTTTCACTGCATCTTTCAAGTATCCCGCATACAAGTTCCCAAGATTTTCATACGCTTGGGCAAATTGGGTTTTTTCTGCAACGAAAATCCATGCCTCTTTTGCACCCTCATAATCGCTGAGTATCTGGCGGTATGTTCCGAGTATCATCCAGCTTTCGGTATCATTCGGATTCTTTCCAAGCTTTTGGACCGTTTCTGAAAGAGAACGCAAAATCTTTGCATGCGCCTCATCTGACATACCGTTCGTTGAAGCAGGGAGCGCGCGGGTGAGCGAAGGATACGATGTCTCTACATTCTCCTGCACTCGCTCTATCGTGTAGCCGTCTACCGTTGTTGATGTTGCATTTGGATCAATCACAATTGGATTCTCTGGCACAGTTCCTTGCTCCGCTGGTGAGTTAGCAGGCATATACCCTCGATACCAAAAGGCAAAACCGGCAACAATAAGAATTGCTGCGAATGCGGGGAGTAGATAGTTTTTCATATTCCACTATTGTACCGAAAAAAATCAGTAACACAAAAACCCCCGCTTTCGCGGGGGTTTTTGCTCTCTTTCACTGAGAACTAAGTCCTTGCGGAATTAGTTGTTACGTGAGGTTGAGATACCAACAGCTGGGAGACCAGTGAGGCCGTAGCCGTTAGTCCAGTCGTTAGACAAGCCAACTGACGTTGAAGTCGAGTTTGGAGTCCATACCAAGTTACCAGAGACTGAACTTGAAGCAGCAAGAGCTGCAGCAGACGAGTCACCGTTAAGTGTGGTTGAGACTGAGTAGGTTGAAGCGGTGCCTGCTACTGTACCCTTCAAGAGGAAGTAGTAGGTTGAACCAGCTGGAACCTGTACGCCGTTAGTGTTGTTAGCAACTACTGTTACTACACCACCTGAAACCGGAGCAACTGCAGCAGCGTTAATCACGCCACCTGAGAAGCCTGGAACAGCGTTTGAGTACGCAGCATCAGTATAGCCGTAGAGCGATACTGCTGTGACGTTTGCTGATGAGGTTGCAAGAGTGAACTTGAACTGAGCGATGCCGATAGCACCAGCTGAGTTTGCAGTTGCCTTGAACTTCATGAGGTTACCGTCAGCAACACCCGTTGAAGAGAGTGCGCCAGCGTCGAGTGCGAGGGTTGGGTACGACTTCTGGTTTCGTACACCTGCAACTGAGGTCGAGCCTGAGCTGTAGATCGTGTTACCTGAAGAAGCGCCTGTGCCCTTCATGCGGTCGAGATCGATAGCGATAGTAGCACCCGGTGCAGCAGGCTGGTTAGAGCCGATAGCGCCGTAGGTTACTTTAACTGTGATGTCGGTGTCGACATCCTTCGTGATTGCAACAGGAGATGAGAGGGTCGTTGAAGCAACTGTTGCAGAACCCGTGAAGGTTACTGTACCGAGCTGCGTCGTACCCTTCAAAATCGTTGCAGAGAAGACATCCGCTGGGTTACCAGAGGTGAGCTTCAGAGCGATTTCTGTCATGTTCACGTCTTCGTTCGTAGCGCGGAGCTTGTAGACTGCCGACGTTACGTCCGTTGAACCACCAGCAACAACCATGTAAGAAGGTGTTGAAGGAGAGTTCGACATTGTGAGCGTACCACCTGAAGCAAGCGTCATGACCTGACCAGCATTTGTTGAGCCGGTTGGAGTGACTGAGTTCGATGAAGTTACGCCAGTTGCTGAAACAGCTGCAATTTGTGTACCAGTCATACCGACCTGGAGAGCACCAGTAGCACCTGAAGCAACATTACACTTGACTGTTGCTGTCTTAACAGTTCCCTTCGTGACAACGAGTGAGTTATCAAGAGTGAATGAACCGTTAGCAGCACCAGCAGATGTTGAGAGTGTAGGGTTCAAGGTGTTTGAGCCCGTGTTGAGAGCGGTAGCACCGTCGAATACCTGACATGATGAGAGGATGTTTGTACCACTCAAAGTAGCAGTCGTGTTGAACTGTACCGAGAATGATGAGAAACGAACGTCTTCACCTGACTGCGAAGCGTCAAACTGGATGTTGGCAAACGTCGTACCCTGGCCACCTGAAACGATAGTCTGAGCAGCTGGAGTAGGCGAGATAGCAACAGCAAGTTGCGCTGTGCGAACCGTCATTGTGTTCATCGTTACCGCCGATGAGAGCGTTGAGAGAGAAACAACGTTACCCGTTGTAGCACCCGTTACGTTCGTCCAGTCCGCTGAAGGAGTGGTTGAAGCAGTAATGGTCTGGTTGTTCGTAACCGTTGATGGGAGTTTACCCTTCAATGAGTAGACGTGTCGACCAGTCTTGTAGGTTACCGTGTCTGTGAATGTGACCTTCTGAGCAACACCACCAACGTTTACTGCATCTACCGGGCCAGCGACAACCGCACCATTCTCGTCAACCAATGAAACACTGGTGAGGAGGTTTGATGAAGCGCTGAGAGTTGAGTAGTTGAAGTAGAAGACCTGTGACTGAACTGAGAGGTTTTCACCCTTCAAGTCGAGCACATAGCCACCGAGTGGCTGGTTAGGAACGTTGACTGCGATGTTCTGAGCAGGAACTTCAGTCGCCTTAGCAATCGTCGTTACCGACGCGCCAGTGATCGTGAAGGTTGAACCCTGGAACCAAGGCTGTGAAGCCGTGATAGCAGAACCGTGGGTAGCAGCACTCGAAACTGAGCTTGCGCCAACAGCAGGAGCGATGCCGTAGCCATAGAGCTGACCAACAGCAAAGACGTCAGACGTCTTGTCGATGTCAAACTGAACGTTTCGGCCTGATACGTTGTTGCCAACGATATCACCCTGGATGTATGCATCCTTTGAGAAGCCCTTCTGGATCAAGACACCACCAGGGATGCTTGCGACGAAGTACTTACCATCTGATGACATCATTGTTGGGTACGAAACGCCATCTACTACTACAACCACGTTTGCGAGGTCACTGCCTGAAGCAGAACCAACCTGGCGGAAGCGGATTGAGTAGAGCTTAACGTCTTCAGCTGAACCAGCAGTCAAACGAACGCCAGTGAACTTCACTGCAGTGTCGCCAATGTTCTTTGACTGTGCTGCGTTCGGATCAAAGCTTGAGATGTTACCGGTGAGGGTACCAACCGCAAGAGTATCGTTCAACGTGTGCTGAGCACCTGAGATTGGAAGTGAACCGTTCACCGTTGCGGTGGTGTTCACGCCAACAACAGAGAGACCAACAACCTGACCAGTGTATGCCGTGAGTGATGCTGCCAAGTTACCCGCAACAGTGAGAGTCTTAGTCTCACCCGGGTTCAAGGTCATCGTGTCACCAACGATTGCCTGGTGGTTTGAGTTGAGTGTCTTTGCGTTGCCAATCTGTACGTTTGATGAGTCAACCAAGACGATACCAGCAAATGCTGCGTCCTGACCGAGACCCGTGCGCTGTACGGTGACACCATTGATGGTGACTGCTGCGCCCGAGTTGTTCGTCAAGGTGAAGGTCGTGAATGGAACGCGCACTGCGCCCTTAGGAGCGAGTGAGTTCGTCGGCTGTGCTGCAGCTGCGATGGTCACACCTGTGCCCATCGTAGTGCCGCCCGTTGTACCGCCAGTCGTGCCACCAGTTGTTCCTGAACCAGCACAAAGAGCATTTGCTTTTGCGCGAGTGAGAGGACCCCAATACCCAGAAGCAGGAGCGATGTCGTTGTCCTTTTGGAACTTTACAACAGCGGCCTTGGTCTTAGGACCGAAGTTGCCTGCAGCAGGAGTGATGTTGAGATATTCCTGAATCGATGCAATTTCACCACCCTTCTGACCCATCATGTGATTGCGGGTGAACGTGTGGCACATTGCTGACATTGAAGACGATGAACCGCCCTGCAATGCAGAGATTTGTGCGAGAAGTGCTTGAACCTGTGCTTGGAGCTCAGCTGCGGTCGCTGCCTTTGCTGGAGTAGCAACTGCAAACGAGAAGCCGAGAACCAAAGCAAGACCCAAGAGCACAGCCGCAACATTTTTTGTTGCTAATGCTTTACTCATATGAGTTATATGTAATGTTGTATCCCGAGGCAGAGATTAACTGCATCGAGACAACTAATAATCGTGGGCTTTAAACCCATGCTAACCCTTCCCTCGTTTACTAATAGATGAGGGCGCGGGAGTAGCAGCAAAAATCGGGACTGAATTTCTGTCATGCGGACAAATACGGAACAGATATCTGAATTTCAGAATTTTTAGAACGCTATTTAGTTTTCAAAGAACAGCAAGTGAAACACATTTCGACTTGCAAACGAGCACGCCTACAAAGAGGCGTCGCACGTACCATAAAGTATAGCAAGTAAGTGCGCAGCCTCCGTCCAGTTATTGGCTCATTTTGTGGATAACCTGTGGGCGCAAGCCTTGAGCAGATTACCAGAGAAAGATACCCCGACCACAGCCTATCAGTCAATTGACAGTACCTTGTGGCACATAGCCTAAGACGAATATGTCCGAAAAAACTTTCACACTATCGCGAGCTCTCTATAAGTTGTATGCAGTAGCTCGATACACTTCAGAACTGGCGTGCACTCCACCTAAACATTGCAGACAGCGGAGCATTCATCGATACAATCAAAGAACAGGACTACAATGAAAGAACGTAGCGGCTCCAGCGCTTTTCACCCACCTTACGCACGCGACCATCAGAGACAAGAAGCGCAAGCTCACGTTGTATCATTTTCTCACTGTATTGTGGTACACGAATGCGGATTTCCTTTATGCTCAAAAGCGCACCGTTTGAAAGACATGCAAGTATATTCTGAGCACGGTCAGACATGTCTTTTTTAGATTGTCCATAATTTGTACTTTTAATAACCTCATATTTCGTTACGTCCTTTTCTGTTTTTGATAGTACTGTTTTACTATCTTTTTGAGGCTCCCGCGACTGCATCAGCATTTCCTCGCGAGGAAAAAAATCAGATCTACCGAACGTATAATCTCCCGTTGATATCACTTGCGCCGATAGCGCAAGCTCATCGAGCGCCTCAACAAGTGCACGCGCATTCAAAGATGACACATATCCCGCGGTAAGGAGTAAACGGACAATCGTGATGAGGTACCGTATAGTCGCTATCAGACCTCGGGCATGATCTGATGCAACACTGTCACGCTGATTGTCTATAAGCAGGGCTTTTTGCATGAGCGTATTAGACGAATTTCGGACTAAATCACGAACAGTATCGGATAAAGGAATATTGTTCGTAACAAGACCAAGAGCAAGAATTATTCGCTCACATCTATTCATAAAACGCTCTTTCACTGGGTCCGAGCTAAACGGATTTGAACGGATACGGACATCGTCAATTATCGACTGTACGTCTGATATTCTTTGTGAATATGTCTTTATATTGTCCATTGTTTTTTAAGGACTTCTATTTTTGACTTTTGAAGTCCTTTATTACGTCTTTTGTTATATCCTTGTTTTTCACTTTATGCAAGTAACCTGTCCGTTAATCGTCCTTTGATTACCCCGCTTTTTTACGTTCATTGGGTGGTATGATTCGTCTGTGGCAAAACGAACTGTAAAACGACAAAAGCTTGATGAGGAAGAGCGTCTACGCAGCATTAGTTCTGATGCACTTCGCGGTGTTGCTGCCGTGTTCTCTCTTGCGATTGCCGGCTTTTTGGTGCTTGCAGATTTCCAGGGGGGCGGTAGTTTCGGAGTGCTTGTGTATGCGGGGGTTTCGTATCTTCTTGGTGTTGGCTACTTACTCCTCCCCATTTCATTGGTACTTCTTGCAATCGCTCTCATTCGTACCTTTGAACGGCACTTTGGGTGGGTGCAGGCATTGTGCATGCTGCTCTTTCTCCTCACATCACTCGGGCTCGTGGAGATAGCACTCCCGGGTCAAGGCGGACTCCTCGGATATCTCATCTCATCGACACTCGTACCGTTTGTTGACACCGCAGCAACCGTCATTTTTTTGGTGTCCTTTATCATCGCTTCACTTATCATCTCGTTTGATACGCATATAGGACATTTGTTCGGCCGACTCTACACCATGCTCTTTCCCGTACGCGAGGAAGAAGAGTTTGGTAAACGCGATGTTGAAGAGGCAACGGTGAACGTTCCTTTGGGTGAAACTGAGCCTGAAGAAAATGCAGAGAGCGTGCCGCCTCCCCAAGAAGATGAGGTAGGAGAAGAGCCGCTGCCGAAAGAGAAGAAGGCAAGGATTACGATGAATGACTCGGAAGAGTCTGCTGGCTTTCCAATTTTTGCGGCGAGTGCCGGCGAGTATGAAGCACCGCCCGTTTCCCTGCTTTCAAAAAATAAAGGCAAGCCCGAGGTTGGTGATGTAAAAGGTAATATGAACATCATCAAACGCACACTGCAAAATTTTGGCATCACGGTCGAGATGGATGAAGCATCAATTGGTCCTACCGTTACCCGCTATTCGATGAAACCAGCAGAGGGGGTGCGCCTTGCAAAAATCGTTGCCTTACAATCAAACCTTGAACTCGCCCTCGCTGCTTCTCCGGTACGCATCGAAGCACCCATTCCCGGCAAATCGCTTGTTGGTATCGAGGTACCAAATATCGCCCGCACCACGCTCGGCCTTGCTCCGATTTTTACTGACCCGCAGTTCACACAATCAGAGAAACCGCTTCTTATTGCTCTCGGTCGCTCCATCACGGGGACTCCTCACTTTGCCGATCTTGCAAAGATGCCTCACATGCTCGTTGCGGGTGCTACCGGCGCCGGTAAGTCCGTAACCATTCATGACTTTATTGTCTCTCTTCTCTATCGCTGTGGACCTGACAAACTTCGCTTTATCATGGTTGATCCTAAGCGCGTCGAGCTCACGCTCTATAACGCCATTCCCCACCTTCTTACCCCGGTTATAACGGATGCAAAGAAAGCAATCCTCGCGCTCAAGTGGCTCGCAAAAGAAATGGATAGACGGTATGGGATTCTTGAAACAGAAAAAGTGCGCGACATAGGTTCGTACCACGCTAACATCGTGAAGCCTGCTTTGGACACAGCAACCGGAGAAGAAGGAGAAAAGTTGCCGGAAGCCATGCCCTATATAGTGGTCATCATCGACGAGCTCGCCGACATCATGCAAGCATATCCGCGCGAACTGGAAGCAGGTATCGTTCGTCTCGCTCAAATGAGCCGTGCCGTTGGTATTCACTTGGTGCTCTCCACTCAGCGACCATCGGTCAAAGTCATCACTGGTCTCATTAAAGCCAACGTGCCCGCGCGAGTCGCGTTGCAGGTATCATCGCAAATAGACTCACGTACTATTCTTGATATGAGCGGCGCTGAAAAACTGTTGGGTGCCGGTGACATGCTCTTCCTCTCGGGTGACATGTCGAAGCCGGTGCGCATCCAGGCACCATACATTTCTGAATCAGAAGTAAAGAGGGTTGCCGCACACCTTGCTAAACTTGCCGAAGGGCAGCTACCGAGTGAGATTAATTTTGAAGAAGCAGGAAAAGTGGGCAGCGGTACCGACGCCATCTTCTCATCAATCGTGGATGACGATGAGGAAGATGAACTGTATGGAGAAGCAAGGGCGGCAGTTCTTGAGGCTGGTAAGGCATCGACATCCTACCTTCAGCGTAAATTAAAGGTGGGCTATTCACGTGCCGCACGCCTCATAGACATTCTTGAAGATCGGGGTGTCATTGGCCCCGGCGACGGAGCTAAGCCTCGTGAAGTGATTGGCGCCGGTAATGCTGATGAATTGGCGCAAGAATCGTCCGAAACAGACTCTGAAACAGAGAGCGAGGAGATCGCAAAAACGTAGCTATGCTCCCGTATCGAGAAACCCGATTTTCGACTGCGATACTTACCCTCTTTTTTATATGCCTTGTTGGATATGCCTATTTTGAGGCGCGTGCCCTCCTCTACGGGCCTTCGATTACCGTTCCCGCCAAACAAACCCTTGTTCACGATCCCCTTATTGTTGTCAAAGGAAAAGCCGAGAACATCGCATCTCTTTTTATGAATGGAAAGCAAATTTCAGTCGCAGAAGACGGATCGTTCCAATCTCCGTACGTGTTATATGTAGGATACAATCAAATTCTTCTTTCGGCAGTCGATAAATACGGTACCCGAACAGAAAAAATAATAGAGGTGCAGTATGAACCCCTGGTCATCGCCCCTATTTCATCGTCCACACCGCTACTTGCCCCCGCGCCGTAAGGACGTACACTGCTCCTATTAGCCTAACCTGAAATACATCATATGAAAGCAAAGAAAGAAAAGGCTCCTCCGAAAGAAGTAGGTACTGGTTCTGACAAGGACATCGAGCGAGCGCTCTCAGAAATTAAGACGAAGTTTGGAGACGATTCAATCATGAAGCTTGGTGAGACGCCAAAAGTCGATATTGACGCAATCCCAACCGGCTCTATCGGCATCGACTGGGCGCTCGGCATCGGCGGCTTACCCCGCGGACGCATCATTGAAATTTTTGGCCCCGAAAGTTCGGGTAAAACAACACTCTGTCTTCACGCTGTTGCCGAAGCACAAAAAAAGGGTGGCATCTGTGCATTTATCGACGCAGAGCACGCACTCGATCCTGAATATGCAAAGAAACTTGGCGTCGACATCAGTTCCCTTCTCGTTTCCCAACCAGATAACGGTGAACAAGCACTTGAGATTGTCGAATCACTCGTCCGCAGTGGAAAGATAGATGTCATCGTTGTTGACTCAGTTGCAGCGCTCACTCCCAAAGATGAAATCGAGGGCGATATGGGTTCACAGCATGTGGGCAAACAAGCACGGCTTATGTCGCAAGCACTCCGTAAGCTTACGGCAATTTGTGCAAAGACTAAAACCGTTGTCATCTTCATCAACCAAATCCGCATGCAAATTGGCGTGATGTTTGGTAACCCTGAAACCACTCCGGGTGGCAAGGCGCTCAAATTCTATACTTCAGTTCGTATCGATGTGCGTCGTATCGCCCAAATCAAGAAAGGTGACGAGGTTATGGGTGGTAGACACCGTGTGAAAGTCGTGAAGAATAAAGTCGCCGCCCCCTTCCGACAAGTAGAATTTGATATGCTTTACGGCGAAGGTATCTCAAAAGAAGGCGAGGTTTTGGCCCTCGGCGAAAAGATGGGACTGATCTCCAAATCCTCTGGCGGTGTGTATCAGTACGGTGAGCACAAGCTTGGTCGCGGATATGACGCTGCACGCACCTTCCTCCACGAAAACAAACCCATTCTCAACGAGCTCCTCAAACTTATCAGAAAGGGACTTAATGAAGGTGGACTTACTGCAAAAGGCGGCGGAGAGTCATCAGATGAATAAATATGGCACTTGATGAACAAAACCAGGGGGAGAATCCGAAGACAAATCTCCAAAAACAATTCGAGAACTGATTGCACATGCGAAAAATCCCGCAATCGTACAGGGAAACCTTGAGGAGATAACCAGACGTGCTGATAGTATCATTCGAGGAGAAATCGGGTCCACGTTTCCACTCAAAACAGCGCTCACACTATCAAAAACCCTTCTCGATGACGATGCGTTTCAAAAGTTAAAATCATCACTCAAGACATATTTGGGCGATTCGTGGACCGAAGACTTGGAGAAGATGTAGCTTACACGTGGTGGACAAATGACAAAATACGCCTACAATACGCCGCATGTTGAACTATAACGATGCAAAGCCAGGGGTAATTGTATTAGTCGAGGGTGAACCATATGTGGTGGTGTGGAACAATATCATGCAAAAACAGCAGCGCCGCCCCGTCAATCAAACCAAGCTTCGCCACCTCTTAAAAGGAAATACCATCGAGTACTCATTTCAACAATCTGACAAACTCGAAGAAGCTGATGTTGCTAAAAAAGAGGCGATCTACATATTTACAGGCAAAGGTGAAGTCTGGTTCCATTACGTTGGTGACAAATCATCGCGCTTTTCTCTTCCCCAAGACGTTGTCGGTGAGCAGCTCCAGTGGCTAAAGGCAAACACCCAGGTCACCATACTTACGTTTGAGGATAATCCTGTTGCCGTTCAACTCCCGGCAAAAGTCGAATTGAAAGTCGTTGAAGCACCACCGAATATTAAAGGTAATACCGCACAAGGTGGCAACAAAGTAGTCACGCTGGAGACTGGCGCCACGGTAAACACCCCCATGTTTGTAGAGATGGGCGACGTCGTTCGCATCAACACACAAACCGGTGAGTACGTTGAACGCGCGTAGCGTTGTGCTATACTCTGTATAGATTTAGTTACCCGCCGAGACGCCTAGCTGGTGGCCTGTCTTGGACGGGTGTGGCGCGAGGCCATCAGCACTTTTCTCAAGAGACTCTTCAGAGCCTCTTTTGATTTAGAAAGAACAGTGCACCGCTTTGCGAAACGCAGTTATGGTCCTGCTATCAGTAGGCCGCCGAGGATACGTTCGGTTCGAAAGAATCACGCATGCTTTTTGTTGCGCGCGGTCAATAAGAATACTCGTACCGGTAAAACCAGTTTTCCCAATAGCGTTGGTGTAATTACCCATCCATTCTTGATGTAATTCCCATCCTAATCCGGTCGAAGACCCGAGATGTTCAATCTGATTTTTTTGGAGCACAGATATAATTCCGTTCGATACGATTTCGCCTTTCATAAAAGCTTCAGCAAACGTAAGGAGGTCATCTGCGGTAGAAAAAAGTCCGGCGTGTCCCACCGCCCTCCTTTCGCGAGCAAACATACGAGCACTCTCGTCATGCACAACTCCGCACACTTCAGTACTGTCAACAATCTCAGCCGGGGCGCATGAATACGATGTTGAAATCATGGAGCTTTGTTTCATATCGTATGGTTTAAAGATACAAGTACGGGCAGAATCAAGAAGCGACTTTCCGAGCACCCTCTCTAGTAGGAGACCGAGGAGAAGTGAGGAAACATTACCGTACGCATATCGCTCCCCCGGTCGCCACGCAAAATCCGTCGTCATCACGAGCTGCTCTATTTCTTTTGCACTCTTTTCCTTCCACTGCGACAGTGCGTAGCCACCTACCGTATGCGTGAGTAAGTGCCACACCGTGATTTCATCGCGCCATCGTGCGGCATACTCCGGCACGTGTTCAATGAGCCTGGTATCAAGACTAATTCTTCCTTCGTCCAATAACTGATGCGCCAGTGTAGCTGTCACGACCGATTTCGTAATTGATGCGCAATCATACACCGTGTTGGGCTGTACCTCCTCTGTATCCTGACAAAGCGACCCGAACGCTTCTACTTCTCGTACCCCATTACACAGAGAGCCAATGACACATCCGGGAAAAATGTTTCGAGCGATAGCCTCTTTGGCACGTGGCAG
Source organism: bacterium (assembly GCA_009924895.1). Classification (GTDB taxonomy): domain Bacteria; phylum Patescibacteriota; class Minisyncoccia; order Phycocordibacterales; family UBA2100; genus UBA10103. The sequence continues at coordinate 37,081 of RFQR01000001.1, read as the reverse complement.
TACTTTAGGCCGCAATCGCATGAACCAGTGTGATAAGCGCAGCAATTCCAATATAATTAGTCACAAACGCAATAGGAACAAGAAGAGAGGTTTTCATTCGAGAGATACCCATCATCGCAAGACCAATCTCATCAGGAAGCGGTGATGCCACTATGAGCGCACCGAGAAACGCCATGAGGTAGCGTAAGTGTTTGCGACGCAACAGCGCTCGCCACCGTTTTCCTTGCGGAATCAAGATAAAGTGCATCACATCCTCTACCAATCGATCGCGAATAAAAAGAAAAATAGTAAGGTCTCCAATAACAGCGCCGAGTGCTCCAAAAAATGAGATTTCGAGAGTCGAAGCATGAGGCGCAAGTTCCGCAAACGCAACAGAAGCTGGGGCAATCGTTATAAACGAGGTGAAAAATATACCCGCAACAAAGCTCCCCACATACAATTGCAACGTATCAAGCGCTCCAAGGTGCTCACCAAAATCAGAACTTCCGATAAAAAAAGCACATGCTATTCCCACTACAATGAGGGTGGCATCGAGAAAAAGTCGTGATTTTCGGTTCATATATTTTATGCGTGTGGGTACAGAGCACGAATCTCAGCAGCAAGAAATGGATTCCACATCGCACCTGTCGCGCTCATCACAACATCTGCGCCACGCTTGCGATATTCTTTAAAATCAGCAGGCACCGTAACCCCTCCACAGCCAATCACGGCAAATTTTGCACCGAGCGCATCGCGCGCTTGGATCAACTTCTCGGTCATTTCAAGACCCGCCCACTTTATGGTCGCACCACAGACACCACTTTTAGCGCGCATCTTTCCCGGAAGGGCCTGATTCCCTTTTTCATCTACAATCGTTGCTTGAATAGTATTGATTAAAGAAATACCATCGGCGTATTCGTTTGTGATTGCAGCAAGCTCACGCACCTGAGCACCATCTCGATAATATCCCACCTTCAAAATAAGCGGTATCGAACCGATTGTATCGCGTATCGCTTTCGCTACTTTTGCTGTCATGTCAAGGTTGTAACAGACCAGTCCTTCATTTCCAATATTTGGACACGAAAGATTTGTCTCGAGTATTTTTGCACCGGTCTCGAGTGATTGTTTTGCAGCTTCTCCATAATCAGCAACGAACTGATCTGGTGTCTGTCCTTCCTGAACCGTACCCATAAAACTCATCACCATAACCTGGCCTTTTCGTGCAGCGTTAACAGCCTTTTTTGCATCAGCTTTCCACTCATCTGTCGGACGTGACGGTACACCAAAAGAGTTAGTGATTGAAAGAGGTTCGCCATAATTTGCATCCGCGACAAGTGGTGTCGTCGCTTTTTCTAAAGTAAGATCTCCGTCAACGCGTACTGACAACACATTTGGAAACGAGTGACAGGGAAATTCTCGTGAACGTACTGTTTTATACACTGGCACATCAAAGCCCTTTTGAAACGCTGCCGAGACAAATTTGCTGTCGAGAAGTGGCCCTGCAGGAATCCCGAGCGGGTACGAAATCTTTTGACCGCAAAAATCAAATCGAGGCTCCCCTATCTCAACTATGTCGGTGTCAGCAAACGCACCAAATGGACCATGGTGCAGATTATCGTAGTAAGTCTTTGTCGGGTCGTAAAATGGCGTATGCAGCATAAGTTTATCCTAACACAAGAGGCGGCCGTCGCCGCCTCTTCCATTCCTCACGCCGCGGCATGAGTTCAGGCAGTTACTTTGCAGGGCCTCCCTTCTGGGGACCACCCTTCTGAGGCGGATTGAACATAGTAGTGTTCGTTTAAACTAATAACACTATAATCGTGTGCTTTTGGCATTTTCATGCAAGTCACAAAAACATGATCCTCAGCCGCTAAGGGAGATTAAGCCAAAAAATAGGGGTGGGTAAAATATCAGCTCACGAAACTATTATTTTGCAAGAGCTTGGGGGTGTTGGGCACTCCACGCATATAACACTGCAGCGGCAGAGGCAGAGGCGTTCAAAGATTCGCACTGCGGATGCATCGGTATGGAAAGCACGATATCACAGTGCTCTTGGGTTTTTTCGCGTAATCCCTCCCCTTCGTTCCCAATCACAAACACTGCCGGAGCGTCGAATCTCTCGGCGGGCAAAGGATTACGTCCCTCACCGGCAAGGCCATAGATCCAAAAACCATGTTTCTTTAAGGCGCCGAGTGTTTGATTAATGTTTCCGATTGCAATCGTGGGGACCGCAAATACCATGCCCGCTGATACTTTGGCGACAGTTCCCGTTATTGGCGACTGTCTTCGCTCAGGAATAAGAATACCAGAGACGCCAAAAGCCGCTGCACTACGGATGATTGCACCCACATTGTGCGGGTCTTGGATTTCAGCGAGAAGAACGAGCGCAGTATGTGCGGTAATTTCTCGGTCATGAAGAAAAGCTTCGAGAGTAAGTGGAGCGGGTACTTCTACCAGAGCAACAACATGTTGGTGATTCACGTCCTCAAAATTTGAAAGCGCGCGCATATCGAGTGATTCGATACGGACATTTTTCTTACGCGCAAGCCCTATGATTTCTTTTTCATGTGGTCCGACATACACACACTCGATACGATGCGGGTGCATCTTGATTGCTTCCTCTACGGTGTGCTTGCCATAAATATAGGTCGTGTCATTCATAGCATCATCATACTTCGTGAGACGGTTGAGCGAAAGGCTGAATGATAGTAAGGTGGTGCACATGTCAGTAAGCTTTAGACTACTCAAGCAATCAAAAAAGTCCCGGGCGCGTCTTGGTATTTTGAAAACACCCCATGGTGAAGTGGAGACGCCGGCGTTTATTCCGGTCGCGACGCGCGCCTCAGTGCGCATGCTCGACACGCGCGAAATAGAAGCACTCGGGAGTCAAATGCTCATTTCAAACACCTTCCACCTCCACCTCACCCCGGGCGAGAAAATCGTAAAAAAGGCAGGCGGTGTGCACGGCTATATGGACTGGAAAAAACCCGTAATGACTGATAGTGGTGGCTTTCAAGTATTTTCATTTGGTTTTGGACGCGACCATGGCGTCGGTAAAATTTTGAAAGAAGAAAAAGAAAAAAGCATCGAAACTAAACAGCAACCATCACAGATTAAAATCGGTGAAGATGGTGTCGAGTTTCGCTCTCCTATTAATGGCGACAAACTGTTCTTGAGCCCCCGAGAATCAATAAAAATCCAGGAAGCAATCGGCGCTGATATCATGTTTGCTTTTGACGAGTGTCCGTCACCACTTGCAAACGAGGAGTACATGAAGCAGTCGCTCGAAAAGACACACCGCTGGGCACAAATGTGCCTCGACGCAAAAAAGACCAAGCAAGGTCTCTACGGAATCGTACAGGGTGGAGGTTTTACTCACCTGCGCCTTGAGAGTGCACGCATTATTGGCGGTATGGGCTTTGATGGCTTTGGCATCGGAGGCGAATTCGGCTATGACAAAAAAGCGATGGAAAAAGTAGTCGGCGCAGTCACTGATGCGCTGCCAAAAAATTTGCCGCGCCACCTTCTCGGCGTCGGGCATCCAGAAGATTTTGCCTACACTGCGCGCGCTGGCATCGATACCTTTGACTGTATCGCTCCGACGCACTATGCGCGCCACGGCACTGCCTTCACCAGTAAAGGCAAACTCGACCTTAAAAAAGCGATGATGACACAAGATTTCAAACCAATTGACCCGAAGTGCTCATGCCCGGTCTGTAAAACGTATACTCGTTCTTATATTTCAAACCTGTTGCGCACACATGAACTCACGGGAATGAAACTTGCCACCATGCATAATCTGTATTATTTCAATGCGCTTGCGAAGCATATCCGAAAACAGATCAAGAACGGGGAGTTGTAGATGATCGGCGGACCGGGGCGGTTCACCTACCCATCCTGCTGCCCGCACCATCATTTCGATAGCGCGTTCGAGATTGAGTTCGTTAGCGCATACTGCTGCACGCTTCAACGCAGCCGGGAACGACTCGGAGATTCCTTGGTAATCCACTCTCCGAATGTCGACTTCGTACGCCCCGTCGATTAATTTCGTCTTGTAGAAAAGCCAAGTGCGCATGACCTGTTCCTCTCAAGTTGAGCGACATTTTCAATTAATATTATAATGTGTATACTGAATATTGTCAATACAATACTTTATTTTGAGTTTGCTACAGTACCTTGCGATGAACCTCGAAGAAACCCTTTCTCTCTATGGTTTCCTTCTCCCCAAGGAGGATATTGCTGAAGTGCCCGCATCGCCAAGGGACAGCGCAAAGCTTTTGGTGTATGACCGGGAAAGTGGTGAAGTCGTAACCGACACCTTTCTTCATCTCGAAAAATATCTCCCCGAAAAATCACTTCTCATCTTTAATGACACTAAAGTCATTCCAGCTCGCCTCTCGGTTTTTCTCCCTACTGGTGGCAAGGTAGAAATCCTCTGCCTTTCCTATGACAAGAAAACCAAAACTCTCACTGCTCTTTCCCCGCGCAACCTTGAAGTAGGACAAACACTTGCCGCCACAAAACACGCAGGTGTAACTGTCATCAAAAAAGAAGATTCTATCTACACACTTTCTTTTTCCGGTCATTCGTTTGAAAACCTTCTATCGCACCATGGCTCTACCCCGATTCCGCCGTACCTCAAACACACAACGCTCACCGAGCATGAACTACGAGAGAAATATCAAACAATTTTTGCAAAACGGGCAGGATCGGTGGCCGCACCAACTGCATCGCTCCACTTCACCAGGCGTCTTATGAAAAAACTGCGTGCTGCGGGTCATGACATCGGATACATCACCCTCCATGTAGGACTCGGAACGTTTGCCCCACTCACTGAAGAACATCTCAAAACTGGAACCCTCCATACCGAGTGGTATGAGATCCCAAAGGAAACCCAGAAGAAAATTGCTCGGGCAAAGCGTGAAGGCTGGCCTGTAATCACCGTGGGCACCACCGCAACACGCACCCTTGAATCCGCATACCAGAAAAGAGCGGTGAAAGCTGTCGGAACCACCAACCTGTTTATCCGCGAAGGATACACCTGGCGCATCATCGACGGTATGATCACTAACTTTCATGTACCAAAATCATCACTCCTTATGCTCGTTTCAGCACTCATCGGACGTGAAAAGCTCCTCGCACTCTACGCGTTTGCAAAACAAAAAGGCTTTAAATTTTTCTCATTCGGCGACGGGATGCTTCTCAAATAAGTGCATCAATTTTCGACGCGAGAACAAAGTCGTTCGTAGAAAGCCCCTTAATCGCATGGGTAGTGAGTGCGATTTCTACCTTTCCCCAACTCAAAGTTATGTCAGGATGATGGCCTTCTGACTCTGCAATGTCACCCACTTTGTTTACAAACGAGAGGGCGCTTTTAAAGTCAGGAAACTTGAATTGCTTTGAGATTACAGTGTTAGTACTGGAAAGTTCCCAATCTGATACTTGCGAAATGAGCTTTGACACTTCCTCTGTATTCAGAGGTTCTACCCCACCCTCGCACGGAACACAGTGTTGTTGCGATAAACTCATGCGACAATTCTATCATGTGGAACTACGTCGAGACACTCCTCGACTTTATTCTTCCCCGCAAAGAGCATGCGGCACGTACACAATCACGCAGTGTCGACGATTTTCTGTTAACCCCTGAGAAACATACACTTCTCGGCTCTACTATCACCACGCTTTTCTCCTACAAGTCGCCTGCTGTTGATGACTGCATTCGAGCCCTTAAGTATGAACAATCAGACCACGCAGCGAGACTCCTCGCCCAGATGCTGGGCGAATATCTGCGTGAAGAAATTACTACACTGCGATTTTTTTCAAAAAAGCCTATCTTGCTCGTGCCCCTCCCCCTCCACCGTAACCGTATACAATCACGTGGATTTAATCAGATAGAAAAAGTGCTGAAACAGCTGTCACAAGAATTTCAAAATGGCACCTACTCAACTCTTGCCACAGAGGTCCTTCATCGCTCTCGTGATACAAAGCAGCAAACAAAACTCTCGCGACAAGAAAGACTTTCTAACGTTGCTGGTGCTTTTGATGTTACCAGTCCTGAGGTAGTGAAAGGGGCTCAGATAATTCTCATCGACGATGTCACAACCACGGGCGCCACTCTCGTAAACGCAGCGACGCCGCTCAAAAAAGCAGGTGCGGAAGTTACTTTGATTGCCCTTGCGAGGGCCTAGATTCCTGACTCCTTAAAAAATCCAATCAAATTGTTGACGTGCTCGTCAATCGTCACACCTAACTTCTCGCAGCCATAGTGAATATCTCCCCTACTTATCTTTGGAGCGAAGTTTACTTCGCGAATACGCTTCAAAATCGAAGATGCTTTCATGTCGCCGTATTTGCATGGATTTACTTTTGAGTACGCGTAGAAGATGCCGCAAACCTCATCACACGCAATAATCGCAGCATCGAGTTTGCTCTGTGGCTCGGTCGTAAAACCATTGTACCCAAGTGCATGCACTTCAACTGCTTGAATAAGTTCTACTGGGTACCCCCATTCCTTAAACCACTGCAATGACCGCGCTGGATGCTCTGTTGGATGCTCTTCAAAATCAATATCGTGCAAATAACCGGTCATAAACCAGAGATCTGCATTTTCGCCAAACTTTTTTCCATACTCACCAAGTGCGGTACCTACCATGAGCGCGTGGTGACGCTGATATTCGTCTTTCACGTGTTCAAACAAAAGCTTCTGCGCCTCTTCTCGTGTCGGTATCATCTCATGAATATAGCATACCCTTCATTCCTCACACACCTAAACTATGTACCATAGTATGTCCGGTCGGACATGCTATGGTACAGTTAGAACAATAGAGCAAAATACGAAAAGTATGATAAATCCTCTCACAAATAACCTATGAAAGGTTAAAATGTTCACGTAACTTCTTGTCTCCTTCTATTCCATCGGCAATCATATACAGAGCACCCTTTCCAAGTCGCAAATGCGTGCGAATAAATGCAATAACCTCTTCGCAATCGTAGGGGTACACCCAAACACTATCTTGCACCAGAACAAATCCTATCTTCTTCAACATGTTTCTAAATTGTCTTCTTACTTCCCTTCGGCGTTCCCAGATGTCGAAAATCACCACACGCCACCTTCCATCCCACCTTTTTGGTATAGGGATATGCAGTGACTCTGCTTCAGCAAGCCGCTCGGCATACCTCTTTCCCTTCTCGGTCAAAACAAAGCGAGTCGTACCGTTTTCTTCTATTCCTACAACCAACCCTCGCCCTTCTAGTCTTTTCATCGCCTGACGAACGCGCGTTCCGGGGTTTCGTTTGCGCCCCAGATCCGGATCAAACTTTTTGAGCAATCGGAGTGCATTTGGTGCAGTAAACATAAGTCCTATCGCAGTCATCCCCAACAGTACCGCCATTATTCCATCTTGAATCTTTCTACGCCTCACTTTCTTAGCTGTTCTTTTTTCTAAACCTTCCATATTCTTAGTGTACCATGTGATGTCCGGTCGGACATATTATGGTACATAGTGTATTCACTATTGAGGGACTCGATAAAGCTAGACTGCCTACTCCTTAAAAAAAAGTCTGGCGAGACGAAGGTCGTCAAATGAATAGCGTTCACCTAAAAATGCACGGGCGGGCGAGAGTGGCATGTTTCCAGATTCATCGGCAGTAGCGAGCAATGCTTCCTGCATCTTTTCGAGGTGTTTTGGTTTAGTAAGGTGCGCACAATCACGAGCCATATCAAGCCTTCTCAAATCTTTGAGCTGTTCTAGATGGTCAATAATGGTAGCTACTTTCAGTTCTCGCTCTTTGGCGATTTCTGCAATACCATTCCCTGCTTTAATTAATTTGAGAGTGATTTCGAGCGAGGAACCGGGCTGCTGCTTTTCTTTCACATTCCTTCCCGCACCGAACTTGCCACCACAAGCGCGAATAAAATTTGCGTGCAGAGTTTCTATTTCTGCCACGGACACGCTTTGAAAATGCTTTTGTACTTTTTCTGACTTTTCGCGAAACTTCTCATCTTCTTGCAACACATCAGGATGGACTTCGGTTGCACGTTGATTGAGTCCGGCAATCGAAAGACCTGCGAGCGTGCGCGCACGCGAAAGCGCCACATATCCTTGTCCGTATTCAAACGTGCTCGAGAGGTCCATATGTACTGCATCGAGTGACATTCCCTGACTTTTATGTACCGTTATTGCCCATGCGAGACGAAGGGGTACCTGCATAATCCGCGCTATGATGCGCCCTCCATCTTCCACGTGCCATTCATCTGGTTCTGCAATCACCGTCCCCGCTCGAGTCTCTACCACAGGAAAACCACTATCGGCAAAGCCTGTCACAGTACCGAGAGTTCCATTTACATATTTTTGTGGGGCGAGATCGTTTTTAGTAAACATGACGCGCGCCCCGACTTTGAGAAGCAGCTTTTCGGGCGACAAACAACTGCGCCTCAAAGAGTTAACTACCTTCTCGGGGCCTTTCCCGTGCATACCAAATTCAACCACCTTTCCCGACAGCTTCTCGAGTTCTTTCATGTTTATCACGTCCACATTCGCATTGTGCGCGTACAATTGCGTGACTCCCTCTGGCGCTACGCGCGCATAGCGTGTGCGCAAAATCTTTTTCTGATCTTCGCCGAAAGTCGCACGACGAAGCGTTGAGAGGATTTCAAGAAACGGACCATCTACTTGGCGATGCTGCTCTGACAAATAGCAGACCAGCGGATTAAGGTCTGCCCACGCACGCGATTCGTAGGCAAACTTTTCTCGTCTTTCTTCAGCTATCCGTATCTGTCCTTCGTCGTCCGCTTCTGCGCGCGAGACCGGTGGCAATTGGAAAAAATCTCCTACCAGAATGACTTGAAGGCCGCCAAACGGGCTCTGATTCCCGCGTACTTCCCTGCAGACCGTATCTACCATATCAAGTGTCCGTGCGGAAAGCATAGAAATTTCATCAATAATGAGTATCTGCGCATGTCGGACCCGGCTGTGGACATTTTTATTGCCCGCAATCGCGTCAAGGTCGTATGCAGATAAATCCTTGCGTACCCCAATGCCACTCCACGCATGAATAGTCATGCCACCAACATGCGTTGCAGCAATCCCTGTCGAAGCGGTAATCGAAGGCTCGATGCCACAGGAGCGCGCATACTCGACATATGCATTGATCGTATGTGTCTTGCCACTCCCTGGTTCACCGGTGAGAAAAACGTTGACTCCTGTTTTTAATACCGAAAGCGCCTCCGATTGAAGCATACAGCTACCAAAGCGTAATAAGAATTAGCGTAGCGAGAATGATGCGATACCACCCAAACCACGCAAGGGAAATAGTGGGAAGATATTTGCGCAGCACTATGAGGGTTACGAACGCAGTAATAGCAGCAATCAGAAACCCGAGCAGAAGCTCATTCCATGATGCGATATTCGAGAGCATGTCGAGCGATTTATATCCGTCATACAACACCGCCGCCCCAAGCGTCGGAAGTGCGAGCAAAAACGTATATTCGACAATGACTGCCTTGCGGATATTCATAAAAATTCCTGCAATAATTGTCGCTCCCGAACGAGACACGCCCGGCACCATTGCAAATGCTTGTGCACACCCGATCAAAAAAGCATCCTTGATAGTGATAGTGTCACGGCCGTAGTCCTCAATTGCTGCACGCTGTGCAATGAGCTTTTCAATAGAGATAAGGAGTACGCCGCCAAGTACGAGTGCCACTGCCATGAGAATGAGATTACCTTCAAGTAGGTGCTTAAATAGCTTGTAGAGCGTAAAACCAATCACCGCGGTCGGGAGAAAACTCGCACTAATATTCACGATCAAACTTTTGTCGGTAAGGATGCGTTTGCTAAACAGCATCACTCCGGCAACGAGCGCTCCCAACTGAATAAACAGAATATAAAACTTGACGTACGGGTCTGTTAGATTAACCGTGGCAATTTTCCCTATCAAAATCAGGTGTGCTGTTGAAGAAACTGGCAGAAACTCGGTGAGGCCCTCTGCAATCGCGATAAGAAGCAAAGAAATGCTCATACCGCGAGTGTACCGTACTTATGCACCCGAAGCGACTTTCATAACAACACCCCTAGTCTTTTCTTGTAATTCTCCGAAGGTTGTGGGAAAAACTGAGTGTGGCGTTCCTGCGGCGGCCCATATTTCGGGGTACTGCTCTAAATCAGCATCAATAACTACGTACGCGGGGCGCTCATATCCCCATGGCGCGACACCGCCGATAGAAAAGCCAGTTTTTGCTTTCACAAAATCAGCATCTGCTTTGCCAAGTGTCACCCCAAGTTCTTTGCCCACACGCTCCGTATCAACGCGATTCGTACCACTCGTAATTATTAAAATCATATCGTCCCCACTTCGAAAAATAAGTGACTTACCGATAGCGCCAAGCGCGCAGCCTATTTGATCCGCCGCCTCTTGTGCGGTGCGAGTAGAGGCAGAGAAGGTTTTGATGTTGGGAAACATCTAATTATTGTAGCGTACAATGACCTGCTATACTTTCCTCATATCAAATAATCATATTTCTATGGCAGACCAGCAGAACATCGCCGCACTCGTTCGCGACGCAATTATCAACACCGCAAAAAAAGCAGACGCACTCAAAGTGGCTGCAAAAGACGCGGCAGTAAAGACCAAGAAGAAAGCTGCTGATGCGTGGAACGATAGTAAGCCTGCGCAAGCAAAGGCAAAAGAAGAATTGCGCCTTGCCAAACTCGGCATGAAAAAACTTGCGGATGAACTCTCAGTTTTTAGTAAGCAAGTTGCAAAAGGTGTTAAAGACGGGATTTCAGAAGTAAAGAAAATGCACGGACAGAAGTAAAAAATATATACAAAAACCACTCCTTTGCGGAGTGGTTTTTGTACGTATGTTCTATCTAAACGTGGGGAGCGGTCGCGTATCGGGGGGATATGTATCGAGTGGCACCACGTTGCGTTGCCACGCCTCCACCACCAAATCAGTAAACTTCCACATTGCTTTAATTTCATCAGGGCCGACAAAGAGCGCACGGTCCCCCACCATCGCTGCATTCAGTATCTTTGAATACTCTTCAACATACTGGACTTTCGTTTCTTTTTCGTACAAAAAGAATGAGAATGCGCGTTCTTCGAGCACACGTTCAAATCCGGGCTTTTTTGTCCAAAACTTTATGACAATCTCATCGTTTGGCTCGAGACGAAAGGTAATTGTATTTGCTCCATGTGAACCTACCGTACACAAGAGACATTTTTTGGGATGACGCAGCGTTATCACCATTTCTTTGAGCGGTTCTCCTGTGCGCTTTCCCGCCTCGAGGAAGATTGGAACACCATTCCATTGCGGAAGCTGTAATTCAGTTTTGAGTGCAACATATGTTTCTGTCGTTGAACCCGGTTCGACGCCCTTTATTGATTGATACCCTTGGTACTGTGCTCGATAAGTGGATTGTGCGATACTCTCATCGGTCCACGGCGCAAGCGCGCTCAGTGCCTTTGCACGCTCGCCCTGTATTTCTTCAACACCACTTCCTGCTGGATACTGCGCAGTAATCGCAGCGAGCATGGCGAGAAGATGATTTTGTCCCACATCACGAAAGGCACCGACTTTGTCATAAAATGCTCCACGCGATTCCACGCCGATTGATTCAAGAAGTCGAATGTCTATTTGAGCCACTGTGTCGTTCCCCCATCGATTCTCAAACAGATTGTTTGAGAAACGAAAATGCTCTATACCTTGCACTATTTCCTTAAAGAGATAGTGGTCGATACGGTAGAGTTGGTCTTCGGTAAAATAGGTGCTCAGAAGCGTTTGAAGTTCGTGGGCAGTTTTTCCGTCAGAACCAAACGGCTTCTCGATGAGCACTCGACTCCACCCCAGCTTGCCACCACAAGGAATATTTAATTTCGTATGTGCAAGATTTTGAAAAATAGGCGGATACGATTCGGGTGGCACTGAGAGATAGAAAAGCTTGTTTCCGCACTGTCCCCAGGCTTTTTCCTTGCTTTCAATGGTCTGTGCCAGTGACTCAAATGCTGTCGCTTCGTCAAACGTGCCACGATGGTATGAGAAGAGTGAGAGAAACGCATCGATATTTTCTGGCATATTCATCTTACCTACGAGGGACTCTTTCACCATGGTACGAAAATCCTCGTTGGGGAGCTCTCGGCGCGAATACCCGATGATTGCCGCACGCTCTGGCAAACGCCCCTGTTGATACAAGTAAAAAAGCGAAGGAAATATTTTTCTCGAAGAGAGGTCCCCCGTTGCGCCAAATATGACCAGAGTGGTCGGCTCGTCATAAGGCGAGTTCATAGTGTCAGTATAGTATGAAAGACATCAATCACATCGAGGGGGAGCGTTACCCTGGTGTCAGTACACGCTGATATGGACTAACTCTTCGGCGAGCCTAAGGGTATACTAGGGGGCGCGTATGTCACTACGGCACATCTCTCTACTCACTTTTTTTACAGCAGGTACTATCCTGCTTACTGCGCTCGTTTACCTGACTCTGTCTCGTCAAGTTTTGTACTGTGCTCACAAAACGCCTGAAAGCGCCCCCAAACAAGTTCCCCAGCTCGATAAGCTTGCCTATGACCGCAAAATGCTCGCGCTTGCGCACGTATCGACAACGACTATTTCAAAACTAGTTCTCGCACCCACCCCTGGTGATCGTACCCTTTCTTCTTTTACTGAGAGCTCTCTTGCGAGCAGCACCATACGACAATGGCCAACACGCTCTACCTATCCAAATGCGGGAGCGCTACTCCCTTTTAACCGTATTGTCGCGTATTACGGCAACTTTTATTCGAAAGGTATGGGCATTTTAGGCGAAGCAGATGCATCAAGTACGCTTGCTAAGTTACAAAAAGCTGCGGCAGAGTGGTCAGAGGCCGACCCGTCCACGCCTGTTATTCACGCGATTGACTATATTGCCGTCGCTGCCCAAGACAGGCCTGGCAAAGATGGAAAATATCGTATTCAAATGCCTGACAACCAAATCGACAAAGCGCTTGAGATGGCGCGGCAGGTAAACGGGATTGTCATATTAGAAATGCAGATAGGATTTAGCACTCTCCAACGAGACTTACCTTCGCTCGAAAAATACTTGTCGATGCCACAGGTCCACCTTGCTCTCGACCCTGAATTCTCAATGAAACACAAAGGAGCACCGGGAGATGAAATTGGCACATTTAGTTCCGCCGACATCAACTACGCTGCACAGTATTTGCAAGGATTAGTTCAGAAACATAATCTGCCGCCAAAAATTCTTATCGTTCACCGCTTTACCGAGGAGATGGTCACCGGATACCGCAACATCAAACCATTGCCTGAAGTGCAGATAGTAATGGATATGGATGGGTGGGGCTATGGCGCACGAAAAGTCGGTACCTACGAGCGCGTTATTATGGACGAGCCTGTGCAGTTCACCGGGTTTAAAATTTTCTACAAGAATGACATGAAGCCACCATCAACACGCCTCATGACTCCAAAAGAAGTGCTCGAGCTTACTCCAGCACCGTCGTTTATTCAGTATCAGTAGGGTGCATAAAGCCAGAAAATATCCCGTGACCTTCAGAACTGCACGCTGAACGCAGAAAAGCTAACGTTTTCAATGCGTTCTCCCTTCAATGTGATGTTCCAAAACTCACATCATCTAACTGTGCGGAGAGAGTGAGATTCGGTCAGGAATATTTTTCTTGTCGTCACAAGAAAAATTTCACGACCCTAGCTCGTCCGTTTTTGTTTCTACAAAAACATGACTCCGCTTTTCGAATCCGCACAAAACGTGCGCAGGCACGTTTTTTCTCTCCGCAGTTTTCACTGCGTTCAAACTGCGGAGAGAGCGAGATTCGAACTCGCGGCTCAAGTTAATGAGCGACGGTTTAGTAAACCGCTGGTTTAAACCACTCACCCATCTCTCCATTTTGAATCTATCCTACAGCATGCAGGACTCACCCACACTGCGTGAGAGCGAGTGTAACACACCGTGTTCCTTGCTTCTCGAGCAGCATATACTCGGGTATATTCATTGTATGAAAGGCAGTGGAAGCAACTTTCGGCGAAAGTGGTACATAAAAATCCGTGGTACACCGTGCGACACGACAGAGTGACCACCCCAGAGCAAACCGAGGGCGAGTATTTTGTTGTTGATACACCTCCGTGTGTGGTCATTATTGCGCTCGACAAACAACGGCGCGTTACGTTGGTGCGAGTGCACCGATATGCTACTGACAGAATGTCGCTCGAAGTGCCTGGCGGGAGCGTTGATACTGGAGAAAATCCCTTGCAAGCTGCTAAACGCGAGCTCTGGGAAGAGACAGGGCTAAGCGCAAAAAAGTGGAAAAAGCTCGGAACAATTCAATCTGCAAACGGACTTTTGAGTGAAGTTACCCACATATTCCTTGCAACAGGACTCACCCAGACTGGAAAAAACAAACAGGAAGCCGATGGGATTACAGAAATGAAGATTCTACCACTTTCAAAAACAAGTGACATGATTCTGAAGGGTGCTATTACTGATTCGCAGGCAATCTCTGCACTGACACTCGCTTCGCTCAATCTCAGAAAGAGGCGCTGAGTGCCTGTTTTGAAAAGAAGACAAAATAAAGTACTCTTCTGCCTACGGAGAGGTGCGTGAGTGGTTGAAACGAGCGCTCTCGAAAAGCGCCATGTCGCAAGGCATCGAGGGTTCGAATCCCTCCCTCTCCGCCAGGACAACTTTTTATCGGCATGACCCGAGTGATAGCGAGCAAGCTGTGACCCGAGTGCCCAAAAAGTTGTAACAAAAAAGAACGATTTCGGTCGTTCTTTTTTGTTTGCTCTACTCCTCCATCATCGTTATCTTTTTGTCCTTGTAGTTCAGTCTGCTTCGTAGGTTCGCGAGCAGTTCTCTCTTGTCTGATGTACTTCCTTCTTTGAGAAGGTATTTTGCGTATTGTCTGATGTTCACATCATCTTCTTCCACCAATCCGTGTCCACTTCTCCCATTTACTATCTTTTGTAGTTTATTGAATCGTCGTATCTCATCTTCCAGCTTTTGCCTCATGCCCAGCTCGTTTATGTTTACCACGTCAATTATTTTCAGTAGCTCGTCTATCAGTTCTTCCTCACGTATGTATTTGTTCTTGCAGTTTCTGTCTCTCGCTCGACTGCATCCGTAGTAAATGTAGTGTGCTGATGTTCCATCTTTGAGTGGTTTCCACTTTTCTTCGGCTGATATACCGCTCTGGCAGTATCCGCAGGTGAATAATTTGGTGAAGGCGAACTCCTTGTTCTCCCTCACTATCTGGTCACGCTTCAGTTGTGCTTGTGCTTTCTCAAATAATTCTTGAGTGATAAGCGGCGTGTGTTTGCCCTGATACCAGTTGCCACTTTCTCTCGGATACTCGAATGGTCCGTAGTAGAACGGATTGTCGAGCATGCGATACACACCACTTAGCGTCAGTGGTTTGTTTCCGCGCGTATGAAAGTTCAGTTCAAACTTCAGCCAGTTGTAAATCTTTCTGCCCGAGTAAT
Organism: bacterium; assembly: GCA_009924895.1. Taxonomy (GTDB): domain Bacteria; phylum Patescibacteriota; class Minisyncoccia; order Phycocordibacterales; family UBA2100; genus UBA10103. Next base: position 21,612 of record RFQR01000001.1, on the reverse strand, counting down.
GTTCGTATGCAACTTTTTCGAACATTTTCTTAACTATTGGAGCACGTGCTGTATCAACGGCAATCTGACACTTCTTGTCCATCAGTTTTTGATTCAGATATCCAAGCGGTGCCACTCCAGGCCATAGCCCCATCTCCACTCTAGTTCGCAGTCCACGCTTCACGTTGATACCTCGGTTATCGTTCTCAAGCTTCGCCTGACTTCCGAGAATCATCAACAGGAATTTCTCACTTGGGCTATTGGTGAATCTTTGTCCGAATGTGCGAATCTCGACGAGAAGCTTTGCATCCATCAGGTCCACTATCTTTCCGAGGTCTCCAGCATTTCTGCTGATGCGATCTGGTGCCCACGTCAGTATTCCTGTGAATTTTCCTTGCCGTATCTCTTCGATAATTTCGTTGAAGACAGGTCTTTGTCCTGTCTCTTTTGCGGAGTGTGACTCTCGCTTGATTTCGACTATCTCAAGACCCTCGCGTTCTGCGAGTTGAATCATCTCTTTAATCTGACTATCGATAGAGAGGATTTGTCGTTCCTCGCTTTCAGTCGACTTTCTTGCGTAGAGGCAGTATTTAATTACAGGAGCTGGCTCAACCTGCCTCACGCCGAGGTTAGTCCTTGATGTTGTTGTTTTTTCCATACAACACAAGGAATGACGCAACCCTCCCTAGGAGTCCAGAGCGCCCCAAATGCCCGAGTGTTGGTAACTCGGAAGCGAGTACTTTACACGTATACCCCCTAGGGGGTATAGTATCTATATATGAAATACATGGAAGATAAAAGTAAGGGTCGAATCATTCGACGACTCAAGCTTCTTGAGGGTCAGGTGCGCGGGCTTCAAAAGATGGTCGAAAACGATACTTATTGCATCGATGTAATTACGCAAACCTCAGCTGTCAAGCAGGGTCTTTCAAACGTTGAGGATCTTCTGCTCGAAAACCATCTCGGCGGCTGCATTTTGAATCAAATAAAATCCGGGCAGACCAGTAAGGCAAAGGAAGAAATTCTTAAGGTGTATAAGCTGAAAAGAAAATAGTATGCACACACAAACGTACAGAGTAAAAGGAATGCACTGCGCTTCATGTTCCTCAATGATCGAAAAGACCTTTAAGAAAACGGATGGCGTTCATTCAGCTGAAGTGAACTATGGTACTGAAACCGCAAAAGTATCTTTTGATGAGCAAAAAACGAATCCCCATGAGCTCTCAAAGAAAATTGAGACGCTCGGTTACTCTCTCATCCTTCCCACTGTAGATCATTCCACAATGTCCGCAGCAGAAATGGGCATGTCACCTGATGAACATGCCGCTCATCTCGGATTGAAGCAATCAAAGGAAGTAAAACTGAAAGAAGTTGAGGAAATGAAGACAAAGGTACTCTCCGTGATTCCACTCACTATTTTCAGTATTTTCGTGATGGGTTGGGATATGCTCGCCCAATTTGAGGTACTCCCGGCCGTGCCGTACGTTTGGTCTGAATTTTTCCATCATCTCCTGCCACTCATGGCGACCTACGTGCTCTTTGTCGTTGGTAAGCCCTATCTCATGGGCATGTATCGTTTCTTCCGCTACGGGAAAGCAAATATGGATACACTCATTGGCATCGGTACGACCGCCGCGTATGTTTACAGCATCGCGGTCACCGCACTTGAGGAGCCACTACGCCAATTTATCAATGTTGAGTACACCTACTACGATGTGACGATAGTGGTTATTGCTTTCATTACGTTCGGTAAATATTTAGAGGCACGATCAAAGATAAAAACGGGAGATGCTATTGAAAAGCTTCTCAACCTTCAAGCAAAAACAGCTTTAGTTATTCGTGACGGAAAAGAGCAAGAAATTCCAGTGAATCAAGTGGTGCATGGCGATCTGATTCTAGTAAAGCCAGCCGGGAAAATTCCTGTCGATGGGGTGCTTACGGAAGGGTCGTCCTTTGTAGATGAAGCCATGATAAGTGGTGAGCCGATTCCTATTGAGAAAAATACTGGAGACACTGTCGTTGCGGGAACCATCAACACAACTGGCGCATTCACGTTCAGGGCGACAAAAGTTGGCTCTGAGACTATGCTCTCTCAAATCGTTAAGATGGTGGAAGAAGCCCAAGGGAGTAGAGCTCCCATCCAAGCGCTTGCAGACAAGATTTCAAGTGTTTTTGTTCCGACGGTTCTCGTTCTTGCGGTGGTCACGCTTGGCGCATGGCTTGTTCTTGGGACTGGATACTTCGGCTTTGCACAGGCCTTGTCATTCGGGCTTGTCTCATTCGTTGGGATACTCGTGATTGCGTGCCCATGTGCTCTTGGGCTCGCCACCCCAGTCGCAATCATTGTGGGTGTAGGTAAGGGCGCAAAAGAAGGCATTCTCATTAAAGATGCCGCGACGCTCGAAAAGCTCCACAAAGTGAATGTTGTCGTAGTTGATAAGACCGGGACGATCACCAAAGGAAAGCCGGAATTGATCTCAATCCAAAACTATACAGATATGAAAGAGGACGAAATAGCTTCAATTCTCGCGACGCTCGAAAACAAATCAGAGCACCCCATTGCTCACGCTATTGTGGCGTATGCGAAAGAGAAGAAACTGACGATACAAAGCGCGCAACGCTTCGAGATCATCAAAGGCAAAGGACTTAGAGGAGTAATAGATGGTGTTGAGTATTTTGCAGGAAATCTTGCTCTAGCAAGAGACTTGCAGCTGTCTTTTGATGCCGCCTCGCTTGAAACAGAAACGAAAAACGGGAGGACGCCCGTCATTCTTGCAACTAAAGAAAGGATACTCGCGGCAGTTCTCGTTTCAGACGCGATTAAGCCTGAAGCGATTGAAGCCGTACGGAATCTGCACAAGCTCGGCATCAGAACCGTCATGCTGACGGGGGATGACAAAAATACTGCCGCTTATATCGCACAGCAGGTCGGCATCGACGAGGTAGTCGCTCAGGTACTGCCCGAAGACAAACTAAAGAAAATTAAAGAACTGCAATCGCAAGGCAAGATAGTCGCAATGGCAGGTGATGGTGTAAATGATGCACCAGCACTTGCACAGGCAGATGTGGGTATCGCAATGGCGACAGGCACTGATGTTGCGATTGAGTCGGCGGGTATCACACTCCTCCATGGAGATATCTCGAAGCTTGTTAAGGCTATCAAACTCTCAAAGATGACTATGCGAGGAATAAAGCAAAATCTATTCTTTGCATTCGTCTACAACATTGTGGGGATTCCGCTCGCTGCAGGACTCTTCTATCCGATATTCGGTTGGCTCTTATCTCCTGTATTCGCCGGACTCGCAATGGCACTTTCAAGCGTTTCAGTGGTCGGGAATGCGCTTCGTCTTAAGGCAATGAAAATATAACTATGATATCGAAAAAAATAAAATACATATTTGCGCTCTCAATTCCGTTTTTTATTGCGCACGGGATTGAAGAGATATTCACGGGGTTTTATGAAATGGACGCATGGGATGCATATCTTTTTCAGCCGTTCGCACAGCTCTCACTGCACGGTGTCATGTTTGTAACCTTCCAACTCATGTTCTGGTTGCTGCTCCTTGTCTCGCTAGTGCTTCTATTAGGCGAACGGTGGCGATTTTATTTGTTGGGGGTTATAGGAGTTGTGTATATCTTTGAGCTTCACCACATCGTCAAAGCAGTTCTTGCTGGCGGATATTATCCAGGGCTCATAACATCTCTCGCATTTCCGGTTATTGCTTATTTTTTCTGGAAAGAATGGGGTCGTCTTAGAACAATAACAAAAGACTTATGAAAACCTACACATTCCACGTTTCAGGTACCCATTGTCCTTCATGTAAAATCTTCATCGAGGATACTCTAAGTGAGCAGATTGGTATCGATCGTATAAGTGTTGATCTGAAGCAAGAAACAGTAACTATCGATACTACTCTTGATGAGAGTCAACATAAACTTGCGGAAATATTAACTGAGAAAATTAAGCACAATGGGTACACTCTTTCTGTAGAGCGAAAAACGAAAGAGAAAAAGGATAATGGAGTATTCTTTCAAGCACTTCCTATCGGACTTGCCTTTCTCGCTCTTTTCTTCTTTATTCAAAAGTCAGGGGTATTGAACTTTGGTTTAGGAGGAACCGTAACGCCAGTTACAAGTTTTATCATTGGTTTGGTAGCATCTGTCTCAAGTTGTCTTGCGGTTGTTGGAGGACTTGTCCTTTCTCTTTCTGCAACAGTGTCTCAGGACAAAATAAGCGACGTCAAACCCATGATGCTTTTCCACGGTGGAAGACTAATCAGTTTTGCAATACTTGGCGGTGTTCTCGGTGCTATCGGTAGTGCAATTGGTATAAGTTTTACCGTTACCGCAATACTCGGAATTATTGCGTCAATCGTGATGATTGTACTTGGGCTTAACCTGGTGGGAGTTTTTGAGAAAAATATGATTGCTCTACCTTCGGGAGTTTTCAGTTTCTTCCGCAAGGTGGAGCACAAGACAATAGCCCCATTCTTGGTTGGTGTCGGCACATTTTTTCTGCCGTGCGGATTTACTCAAGCGATGCAGGTTGCGGCACTTTCAAGTGGCTCATTTCTATCAGGATTTCTGATTATGACAGCCTTTGCATTAGGTACACTGCCAATGCTCGCATTACTATCGTTCGGTTCTGCATCATTCGCTCAATCAAAGCACGCTTCGCTTTTCTTTAAATCTGCTGGGGTTTTAGTGATTGGTCTTGGAGCCTTTGCACTTCTAGCGGGACTAGCGGGACTCGGCATTATCGACCCTTTATTTAACATATAATCTTATTAGTTAATCTATGCAAAAAAACACAATCATATCCATTATCATCAGCGTTGCCCTCATTGGAGGGACTCTATATTTTATTTCTGATAGGTCGGCATCCCCTAATGGTGAAGTTGCGCAATCGCAGAATGTAGAAATTAGAGATGGCGTACAGTACGTGACTATTACCGCAAAAGGTGGCTACTCCCCGCGCATTACTCAAATCAAGGGTGGATTACCCACCAAGTTGGTTGTGAAGACAGATGATACATATGATTGTACGGCGTCACTTGTAATCCGCTCTGTTGGTTTCCAAAAAATACTGCAACCAACAGGTGAAGAAATAATTGACTTAGGCACTCCAAAATCTGGAGACAAAGTGCAGGGGGTGTGCGGAATGGGAATGTATAACTTTCAAATTAAGGTTAGCTAAAACTAAAAAATATATGAAACTATCAAAATTAATGCATGTTGCGAGTGTAATCACGGGTTTTATAGGAGTCTCCGTTTTCCTCATTGCTGTATTCGGGAGCGCGGACTCCACCTTCAGCATTACAAAAGTCGATGCACTCGCTTGCAGCGCCATTCTAGTCCTCATAGCTATATGGACTCAAGTGGCGACTATTCACCACATGATACTTGAGAAAAGCGGCGAGATTATTTAATAGACTACTGCGGTTAAGATAAAACACCATGAATAATAAACGACTATACATCGGGGGCGCGATCGTGGTGGTTCTTGCCGCTATTGTAACTATCGCCTCGGTTAAGCCAGGGCCAGAGATACCGCCTGTCGCGCAAAGCAAAATTGTTGAACTCAAAAACGGCGATACCTATGATCTCGTAGCTTCTCCAGTTAAAAAAGAAATTGGTGGAAAGACATATACCATGCTTGCCTATAACGGTTCAATTCCGGGACCGCTAATCAAGATCGCGCAGGGCGCAGAGGTGACAATAAATTTCACTAACGACACGGGCATGAAAACACTACTCCATTCGCATGGTGTGCGCATGGACAATGCGTTCGACGGTTCACAGACAACACAAGAAGAAATGGGGCCGGGCGAGGCATTCTCGTATAAGCTGAAATTCCCCGACGCCGGCGTGTACTGGTATCATCCGCATGTCCGCGAAGACCTCCAACAAGAATTAGGGCTGTACGGCAATTACTTTGTTGTTCCAGAGAGTGGAGACTATTGGTCGCCGGTGAACCGTGAGATCACCTTGTTTCTCGACGATATATTGATCGAGAATGGACAGATCAATCTAAGTACAAAAGGGGTCGACCGGACGCTCATGGGCCGGTTCGGCAATGTGATGCTCGTGAATGGCGAAGATGACTACAAGCTCGATACCAAGAAAGGTGAGGCCATTCGGCTCTACGTGACCAACGCGGCCAATACGCGTCCGTTCAACTTCCGTGTAGAGGGCGCGCGAATGAAGCTCGTGGGTGCGGACGGGGGCGCATACGAAAAAGAGAGTTGGGCAGATAGTGTCGTATTGGGGCCCTCGGAGCGAGCGATTATTGAAATTCTTTTTGAATCCCCAGGGACTTATGTGATGCAGAATCAAACACCCGAGAAAATCTCCAAGCTTGGAAAGATCGTCGTTTCGGACGAACAAATCTCACAATCATACGCGACAGACTTCGAGATACTTCGTTTGCACAAAGAGACAATCACAAGCATCGACCCTCTCAGGTCTATATTCAGCAAACCCCCCGACAAACGCATCAATCTCACCGTCGATATGATGGGAGGCATGATGAGTAACGCAGGCGGTCATATGATGCCGGGTGGACAAATGATGAGCGGGGGGGAAAGTATACCGGCGGGCGGCATTGAGTGGGACGACGCTGATATGCAAATGATGAATCAGATGTCGAATGTCGATATGGTTGATTGGAATATTGTTGACCAAGATACCGGTAAGAAAAATATGGACATCGATTGGACGTTCAAGCTCGGCGAGCCGGTCAAAATCCGAATCTTCAACGATCCGAAGTCGGCGCATCCGATGCAACACCCCATCCACTTCCATGGTCAGCGATTCTTAGTAGTTACTCGCGATGGCGTGCCACAGACAAACCTTGTATGGAAAGACACGGTGTTAGTGAAAGCTGGGGAAACAGTTGATATTGTGCTCGATACATCCAACCCGGGTGTCTGGATGGCACACTGCCACATTGCAGAACATTTGGAGGCTGGAATGATGATGAAGTTTGAGGTAAAGTAGAAATTCAGAGATGAATTCCCCACAGAGCAACCATGCTAAATAAACAAAAAAAGAGAGTAGGAATACTGATGCTGTCGTTGCTCGCTTTTTCGGCGATGCATATGAATGTTGTGCTTGCTGCTTCAAATTTTGGCGACGCTCAGATTCCAATAGACCATCACGCTCAGTCGCACGAGAGTCAGCAGAGTGATCATTTTTCATGTGCGGATGAAATGCATAAAACGTTCAGTCATCGTACTGATACTGAGTATCATGACAACCTGCTTGATTGCCCCATAGCGCAAGTCTTCGTACCTATTTTAGAATTTTCTCAAACATTCGTTTCGCTACACACAGACAAAGGGTTTTCAAGAAAACCAATAACACTCACGCATAATATTACTCTCCAGGTCTAGACCATAGAAGTTTGTTTTTTACTGCTTCCTTTGGGGCAGTTTATTTATTGTAACTAATCAACTTCTATGAACAAAACACTCTTAGTACTTATTGCAGGGATAGTAATTATAGCTGGAATCATTGGATACATGGTTCTTGGCGGTTCAAAAAATGACGCGGCTCATACTGTCGGAGATGGGCACACAGAGGCACAACACGCAGAAGCATTACCACATGACGACACAGGAAAAGCGCCGCATGGAAATGAGGTTGCGCCCCACGATGATACTGGGACAGCTCCTCACCAGGATTAATCATATTCTCAGATATGAAAACCTTTATACCCAATGCCCTCACGGGCATGTGGAGTCTGTTTCTCAAGCAGGAACTGGCTGTCCGTATCGCCTCTGTGGTATTCATAATATTACTCGGCACTCTTGGAACAATCGCGTTACTACCAAAGCAAAAAGTTGAAACGACTTCGCAAGTTCAGACTACAATCAGCTTCGCCACACAGACAGTGGGCGCAGAAAGCGAGGCGTTTTCGACTGCCGCATCGTGGCCTGGCGAAATCATTTCACCAAATGATGCGGACGTTCAGCCTCCACGAGAGGGCGCAATTATCTCTTGGGATGTTTCCATTGGTGATTACGTGAACGCAGGACAAGTCCTTGGTCGTTTGTCTGCCACTGCTCTCACTCCTGAGTTAGCGACTACGCTTGCCGAACAGGCAGCAGCCCTCGCTCAGGCAAGGGCACGTGCCGCTTCAACGGATGCCTATGTTGGACAAACAAAAACGCAATTAAGTACGTTCACGACTAGCGATACCGCTCTCCAATCTATTGAGGAAGCGAAGCAATCTGTTATTGCGACAAAGGAGAGTATTCGATCCACATTGCGACAATCTATTGTTTCAGAATACTCCACGTTTTCAGGAAACAATCGAGATATTTTATCGTCGACGAATAATCTCTACACCTCTAGTCTCCCATGGTGGTTCGGTGCCATAAACTCCAGCCTCAGAGATAAGTATCTTACCGCTACAATGGCCGCGCTCGATGCGCTCGAAAAAGATGCTGTCCCTCAACAGGTCGGTGTGAGCTACTTCTTGGCAGCGACTCAACTTGCTTCCGCTAGTATTGCGAGCGGAGAATCATTCACCCAAACAAACCTAAACGATTTACGCAAGGATATTGCGGATGACCAAACTTCCTTCAACGAAGCTGTAGAGAAATATCGCGATGCAGTACTCAATGTGTCTGAAAAAGAAAAGGAATACGCTGAACGTTCTCGCGACACCTCTCAAAAATCGACCGAACTTGATCGAGAGAAAATAATTGCACAAGGAGAACTTGAAGCAGCCGAAGCGTCCTATCGAGCAGTCTCAGGTGCTATCACTGGTGGCAGTGCAATCATCGCACCAAAAAGCGGCTATGTATCGGCAATCGTCAGCCAGATTGGTGAATTCGTAGCCCCCGGTAGAGCCGTTGCATCTATCAGCTCAGGAGTAAAGACTAATAAAATCGTTCGCTTCCGTATTCCAAGCAATGTTGAAGTACCTAAGAAAGGTGATGTGGTGAAGATTGTCCGTCCGGGTTTTGCTAAAGACGTGAGAACTGCAACGATTTCCGGAGTTGGCACTGCACTCGATGGCAATGGCGCGTTCATGGCTGACGCTCGAATTGATGGAAGTATTGACTGGCCAGCACACCTTTCTGTTCGGGTTATTCCAAACGCGAAAACTACTCAAACAATCGCCGTTCCTTTCGACGCTGTATTTTGGGATGAAGAGAACCATCCGCATGTATGGACTGTCACTGCAGAAGGCACTGTGCAATCGCGCGAAGTCACTACGGGACGCACGTTTGGAGACGCAGTAGAAATTCTTAGAGGTCTTGCAATCGGAGACATCTACCTACTTCAAGCAACTGAATCTATTACTGAAGGCATGCAAGTCGAGCAACCTAGCACACCCGCGAGTGAATCTGCACCCGAAGGAGATGGGCACGGACACGCTCACGACGAATAATATATGTTGAACAGAATCATATCTTTTTCGCTGAAACATCAGTGGAGGATCGTTGCAGTATTTATCGCCATCAGTGGACTCGGCATCTGGAGCTTCCTCACGATGAAAGTGGATGTGTTGCCCGACATCAATAAACCAACCGTTGCTGTGTTTACCGAAGCTGAGGGTCTGGCTCCGGAGGAGGTCGAGCGACTTGTGCTCGCTCCAGTTGAGAATGCGGTTGCCGGGGCACCAGGTGTTACGCGTGTGCGGGGCACGGCATCATTCGGACTCGCCATCGTACAGGCAGAGTTTGATTGGGGTTCGGATATTTACCGCAACAGGCAAATTATTCAAGAGCGAATCTCTCGTCTTGATCTCCCAGAGAATGTTCGACCGGTACTCGGTCCTGTGAGTTCAATCATGGGAGAAATTATGTGGGTCGGGCTCACCTCAGAAGAAACCACGCTCGACGGCAAAGAATTACGCACGCTCGCAGACTGGACGGTCCGCCCTGCTCTTCTGCGAATTCCTGGAGTAAGCGACATTATCGTGCTCGGTGGTGACGTCAAGGAATGGCAGGTCAATCTCAATCCCGAAGCAATGCGACGCTATGATCTTACTATTGCTGACGTAGAGGAAAAACTATCATCAGTACTTACGAATAAAAGCGGCGGGCTCTTGGTGCAGGGAGGAAAAGAATATCCTCTGCGTATATTGGTAGCGCCACAAGATATTACTGAAATAGAAGAAGTTGGGATTACCACCTGGAATGGTCGTGGCGTGCGGCTGGCTGACATCGGCACGGTTGTTGCGGGTGTGAGCCCTGTTCGTGGAGGTGCCACGATAGATGGGAAGCCAGGAGTCATTCTGCGTATTGCCAAGCAGCCGGAAGCAGAGACTCTAACGGTTACTGCTACCGTCGACGGAGCGCTTGAAAGCATCCGCCAATCCCTTCCAGATGGAGTCACTCTCAAGAACGATCTTTTTCGTCAAGAGTGGTTTATCGACGCTGGTCTCAACAACGTATACAGAGCTCTTCTTGAGGGTATCGTAGTGGTTGCAATCATTCTCGCATTATTCCTCATGCATCGGAGAGTCACGTTCATCACGCTGGTATCAATTCCGCTCAGCATCGTGGTAACCGCAATTGTATTTAAGCTCCTCGGATTTTCAGTGAATGTGATGACCTTGGGTGGTATTGCAGTAGCTGTGGGCGAGCTGGTGGATAACGCCATAGTGGGTGTTGAAAACGTGTTCAGGAGATTACGAGAATGGAAAGCTTCTGGCTCATTAGAGCCAATACACACCGTAGTGTTTGAAGGCACGCGGGAGGTATTGAACTCCATCGTCATTGCGACCATTCTCGTCATGATTGTCTTCTTACCAGTCTTCTTTATCCCCGGAGTAGAGGGACGACTCCTCGCGTCGCTTGGAAGTGCTTACCTCATAGCTCTCTTGTCATCACTCGTAGTGTCAGTCACCATAATCCCAGTTTTGTGTGCACTCCTTCTGTCACCAAAGCACCTTACCGGGCATGAGGGTGATACAAAATTCGTGCGCTTCGTGAAAACCAAAATGACCCCCGCAATTATGTGGGGCATTGAGCATGTAAAGCCCCTGATGATTGCCACAGTTGTTGGCATTGTCATCACTGTGGGCATGTACGTCTTTGCAGGAAAAGAAGGCATACCACCCTTCAACGAAGGGTCGGCCACCATTTCTGCGATTCTCCCAGTGGGGACAGATCTCGGTACTTCGAATGCCTTTGCCTCCCGAGTGGAAAAAGAGATAGGAAAAATTGAAGGGGTTGTGCGTGTAGGACACATTACTGGCCGAGCCGGAGCCGACCCTCACGACAGTGGAGCAAACACGAGCGAGATTCAAGTTACTTTCGAGCAAGGACTCGAAGGTGAGCGCGAACGACTGTTTGCAGAAATACAGAAAGTGGTTGAACGTTTCCCAGCAGCAGACTTCTCCATCGGGCAGCCGATAACTCACCGTGTGGAAGAGTTGCTGTCTGGTATACGAGCGCCTATCGTCATTAAAGTGTACGGGGATGACCTTTCAGGTCTCAAACAGACGGCAGAGAGAATTCGCGCGGAACTGGCAAAGCAAGAGGGCGTTAAAAATCCTCAAGTTCAAAAAGAAGTTTTGCTTCCCGAGTTACGCATCTACCCTGACCGTAACCGCCTTGCGGATTATGGATTATCAAGCGGACAAGTTGCTGAAGAGCTCGAAGAGGGCTTGCTCGGCGTGCGTATAGGGCAAGTTCAGGAAGGGTCAGCACGAACTGCTGTAGTGCTGCGATACGACCCTTCGTGGCGTGGTAATAGCGACGGCATACGAGATCTGTCTCTTCCGTTTGAGAATGTAGAAGCTCTCGGCAATGCAGCAGATCTGCGTCTCGACGCAGGTCGCAACAAGTTCAGTCACGAAGGGGGTAAGCGCGTCTTGGTTGTGAGTGCAAACTACGATGGCGGAAATATCGTGGGTGCGGTGGAAGCAGTTAAACAAACCATGGACAAAGAAAAATTGCCGTCGGGGCAGTCTATCTCGTACGAAGGCACCTATAAAAGTCAGAAAGAAAATAGCCAGCGTCTCGGCATATTGTTTGCCGTAGGACTTATTCTGATCTTGTGGGTGTTGTACCAGACCTTCAAATCAATTCCCATCGCGCTACAGATCATGCTGAACATTCCTTCGGCTATATTCGGTGGCATGGTCGCCGTGTGGCTTACTGGCGGAGAGATAAACCTTGCACACTTGGTTGGTTTTATCTCACTTGCGGGAATTGTTTCAAGAAATGGAATCATTCTTATCAGTCATACACTGGACTTGGTTGGAAAAGAAAATGGTAACGGCATCTCGAAGGAAGTTGTGCTACGAGCTACGCTTGATCGTGTTGTGCCGGTTCTCATGACATCACTTGTGACGGCACTTGCGCTCGTACCACTTCTCATTGGCGCAGAAGAACCTGGGAAGGAGTTGCTGCACCCACTCGCGGTTGTTATCTTTGGTGGCTTGATAAGCTCGACCATCGTCTCGCTTATTTTCACGCCGTCAGTGTTCTACCATTTCCGACATCACGATATGCCAAAATTGGAAAAATGGTTGAAGCGAGTGCAGAAAGTAACAGATCAGTAACACACCTCAGGCGTATAGTAAGCGTCCTGCGCTTCAAAATAACAAAAGCCGCGAGATTATCGCGGCTTTTGTATTTAGAGGAAGTAGCTGACTTTCTTTCCGTAGAGTTTGGCGATCCGATTCAACTCGACAACATCTACACGACGTTCGCCACTCTCGATCTTAGAAATATAGGACTGGTGATGACCGAGCTTGTCGGCGACCTGCACCTGCGTGAGCCCCGCTTCCATACGCGCTCTCTTCAAACGCTGTAAAACTACTCTGTATTCATTGGAGTGGATGGACTTGTCCATCCCTTAAGCCTCTATCCTAAATCAGGATATCCCAAAATGGGATATTTGTGATATCCTATGGGTGCCCATAAAAGGGCCCTGTTGGTAACCCCCCTTCGCAAGACCCGATAACTAAGTTAGGAACACAAGGGTCCGTTTATTAGACCCTTAAAAGTATGGACACAACACGATGGGTAGTAGTAGGAATTGTAGCAGTTGTTTTCATTTGCGGAGGTGCGTATTGGTGGCTCAGCAACTCTTATACCAATCAGATCACTGACGCCAATGGATCTGAAATTCCCGCGAGTGGGGCCAGAAGTGGCGATACTTCGGCTTCTCGCGAGAGCTTACAGACAGGCGAGCTAACTGCCGCTGAGCAATCGTCCGCTTCCGCATTTGCCACAAAAGTAGAGCGGTACACGCAGCAGCGCGATTTCGCAAAACTGTACGATCTTGTTTGTTCACAAGACAGGTCTGGAGCAACAAAAACTGAATATGTAAAAGCGCTCACAAATGTATGGGGTGCAACACGCCTAACGAGCTTTGAAATTAAAAGCGTTCTGGAAGAAGATAACGGTGCGACCGTTCAGCTGGTAGAAAATACTTCGGACGGAAAAAGTGAGGCCCAGCTTATGACGCTTGAAAAATCAGGCTCCGGCTGGTGCTTCCGTTCGAACATTACCAACGTCATCTCACAGATAAAGAACTTTCAGAACATTTCTCTCACCGTCACTAACTTCAAGCGGCCATACGTAGAGCAATATCAAACCTCGGTAGAGGAGGGTCACGAGCGAGTCCGTATCAATGTCTCAATCACCAACAACGGTGACAAACCACTAGCATGTCATGCGCTAGATGGCGGAGAAACTCAGTGCAGTGAATTCTTCTTCTCTCTCAAAGATGGTGCCGGAGCCATGTATACGTGGTCGTCTATAAGCGACGCAAAGATGCCCCAATTCACCCTTGCTCCCCATTCTACTGTTTCTGGTGATCTGGTCTATGAAATACCCATTGGCTCTAGCGGCTACACGCTCATATTCAAAGATCTTGGGTACGGTACGGATATCTCATCAGCGACTACCGGCTTCTAGGTTTTCGGTTTTTTGCTCTTCCGAAACGGTAACGATGGTTGATTGTGGCTCTTTGTGGATCCTTTCTCAATCTTTCGCAGCAACTGTATACAAACACCTAGCAGTTTCTGCACGTATTTAAGATTCTCAATATCGTCCGATCTCATAACCTCACTGATGACACAAAGTCGTGATATCGCCGAGTGGGCAACTCAAAAGCGTGTATTCCAGTTTAATGGGTACCAACCCTCTCCATCGTCCCATCGATCGGGCCCAAGATTGATGACTAGAAACTGCGGAGCTCCGTGATCAAACTGAATTGCATGATGTGCAACGATGGTAAATGCATCGACAAGGTCGTCGTGCCGTTCGACGCCAAACCCGACAATTTGCTGAATGAGTGCCTCGGCACCATGCCTAGGGAACTTAATCTTGCCACTTTGAATCATCGCCGAAATCGATATGAGGCGTGATCGTTTATCGGAGGAAATCTTCACACCCTCGACATCCAAAGAATCATGCGTCAACTGGTCGATAACGGCTTTTTGATAGCCAACCTCCTCGACAAGAATGTGTGATGAATACAACTTCTTGTTTGCATCGCTCACTGCCTTTATCTGCTTAATCGTGTCGGGAAAATTCATGCGCCTGTTGATAATGTTAGGAAGAATGTACACACAGAAACTCTCTTCATGGCTAATGAGCGCACTCACCATGGCGGTATAGTCAGCCGTTTCCTTTTGAGAAATGGCGAGATCGACTCCCATGAATACACCGTGGTACGTATCTCTCCGTTTGGGGAGTGCGTCGTAATACTGAATCCACGATAAATGAATTACCTGATCTTCGTCGGGAACGATACGCAGGAGGTACTCTCGTTGCCACGCGTATTCATTACCACTTTTCATTTTCTCTTCAGCAATTGTCTCCTGCGTTGGATACTTACCCGGCCAGGCAACCGTTCCTCCACTCGTTAGTAACGGGAACATTTTGAAGATCCCCTTACGCTGCCCCTCGTCGATGTCCCGCCTTAACCGCATGACTAATGAATCTTCGTGGAGTAAATTGCCGACAACAACAAATCGAGTATTGCGATCACCAAGCGGCATCACCTCGCCACAAAGCCAGTTATAAATCTTTTGTCGATTCTCATATGTTTTGACGGATGCCATATCCTCTAGGTCGTCGCAAATAATGAGATCCGGACGATGTTGGTTGTGGCGAAGTCCTCGAATGCTCTGCTCGCTCGAAACGGCCATGATTTTTGCTTTGAGTTGTGGAAATACCAAGGCCGATGCACCCCATTCACCGCTCTCTTCCTGAAAGGGTCCAAGATCGTTACGCAACAGAGAGTTGCTCTCCAACTCGCGCTTCAGATTAATGAGATATTGTTTTGCTTGTGTCTGTGTCTGACCGATAATGAGAACAAATTTCTTTTGATGCACGCCGAGCATTGCCCAGAGAGAATACGAAAATGTAACAAGTGTTGATTTGCCCGATCCACGAAAAGCAACGATAACCGCAAGCGGATTGCTCTGATCCTCGGTGATGCGGAAGATGTCCTTTTGGAATTCTGCGATCTCGTATGTTACGTAGTGCGAGAAGTACACATAGAAGAACATGAGATGACTCTCACGGGTAATTGCTCGTCGCACGGTGCGATCTTTCGTTATCTTTTCAAACAGTTCTTTATCCTGTACTAAGTTTTCCATGGTTGTTGAGGGTAAACTTTGCCAGCTCAAGTGCCCTAAGCACTAACTTTTTTTGCTCTGAATCCATTTCTTCGATTATTTCCAGTTCGCCCTCGATTTGAATTTTGGTTCTGTATGAGGGGTGATGGTGCTTGAGCCAATACATAATTGCGGCAAAGTTACGATCTTTAACTGCACCAATCAGCTGACTTTCCGCTAAATCGTTCACCAGCAATCGGCCGTCAAAAATGGCTTCGTCCACTTTCTTGGCAAACTCTGCATCCTCCTTTTTCCATCGGTAGAAAGTCCAGCGGCTGATGCCAAGCTTTTCGCACGCAATCTGCACAATGGGTGTCTTCTTCAACTGCTCCAAGAGAGCCTCTTTTGTTTGATCTGTCTTTTTCATATTCGTTTTGCTTTGTGCCCCGTCATCTTTTCCCAGCGTTTGATGATGGTCTGGCAGTATTCAGGGTCGAGTTCGATACCCAAGCAACGACGCTTTGTCTGCTCACACGCTAGGAGCGTCGTGCCGCTCCCCAAGAAACCGTCAAATACAACGTCACCCATATTCGTGCTGTTGAAGACAAGACGGCGCACCAGTCCGATGGGCTTGGTCGTTGGATGCAGCTTGCTCTTGTTGGGGCGCGGGTAGAACAGTACCGACTTGTCCTTGGAGCGCCTGAAGTGATGCGTACCGTGCCAGCCGTACACGATGAGTTCGTGCTGCGGGGCGTAGTCGAGGCGGCCAATGACCGATTGCTGCTTCACCCAGACCAAGAGCTGCGCGATCTTGAATCCCGAGTCCGCCATCCCATTGCGCAGAGACCACACCATCTTGTCGGCGTTGAAAATGTACGCGCTGTTTTTCTTTGCGAGATATGGCACGAGTGCCTCCAGCCATTCTTTGCTGAACTGTCGATACTCGCCATCTGACTGCAACTGGTCACCAACGATATCTTTGTCTTTGGTGAGCGTGCGGAAGTTGCGCTTGGACTCAGCGACCGCAACACCGTACGGAGGATCTGTGCAGAGCACTTTGATGCGCTCGTCGCCAAGGAGCTTCTTGAGAAGCTTTGCATCACGGCAATCGCCTTGTGCGAGCCGGTGATCTCCAAGCTGCCAGATACTAGCGGAGCTTTTTTGCTTTTTGTCCAGTGAGTTTTTCATAGCGGCGTATTACCAAATCAACGAATATGGGCTCGCGTTCGACCAAGTACGCGGAGCGCTTTAACTGCTCACATGCCACGAGCAAACTGCCTGAGCCTCCAAAGCAGTCCAGCACGATGTCGCCGGGCTTCGTGCAGCGGCGCAGAGCTTTCTCGTGGAGCATGGGCGGCTTCTCGGTTGGGTGCTGGTAGTCAGTACCGTTCAATCTCTTGACCATCCATATGTCGATCATGTCGTAGATATCCTCGAGTGTGCGGTTGCCGGTGCCAATCTCTTTGTTGAGTACCTCTGAAAGGTTAAGGACTTTCTCGCTGAGGTATGGCTTGCCAACCGTACCGTACACACACGGCTCGTACTGCTTGTTGAAGGCGATCTGCGGTGTCGGTGTCGAATTGTTTTTTATCCACAGACACACACGCTTGTTTACGATACTCAGCTCTGCATACAACGTCTGCAAAAGCCAGATGTACTTCTGGTCACAATATGTGAAGACATGAGCGTCTTTTTCAAGCACATTGATCGCGTTCGTGAGTGCTGCCTTGAGGAATTTCTTGTATTCCTTATCCGGCTTCGCATCGTCGACCGTGCCGCCGTAGTTGCGCTTGCCTCCGATGCCTTTGTTGTAGTCGAGCGAGATGTTGTACGGCGGGTCTTGGAGAATAGAATTGGCTTTCTTGCCGCCCATGAGTTTTTTGATAACGGCAGGATCGGTGCTGTCGCCGCAGATGATGCGATGATTGCCGAGCTGGAACATTTCGCCTGGTTTGGTGACCGGTTTCTTGATTTTCTCTAGCTCCTTCTCAACATCAAACTCGTCGTCCTCAACTTCAAGATCGTCGAAGATATGCGTCATGTCGGTATCGTCAAAGCCCGAAGAAAGCAACGTCTCGATGTCAAAGTTGTCTGCGAGTGCCTGCCAGTCCCAATCGCCATGAATGCGGTTACTGCCGAGCAAATATTGGTCGTATTCCTTTTGCGTGAGCTTGCGGTTTGGCAAGCGCACCGGAATCATCTCGCTTTCGCGACCCAAGAGCTTCAAAACCATTAATCTCTGATGCCCCGCTATGACTTTGTTGTCGACGTCTATCACCGGTAGCTCGACCAAGTCGAATTTCTTGAGAGAGCGTTTGAGGTCGTCGACCTGCTTCGGCGACATTGTCCTCGGATTTTTTAAATTAGGTGTGAGGGCACTGACTTTTCTCTCTACCGTGCGCCATGAAAGTTTTGTAGTCATGTATTAACAATGACTTAAACGCCGAAATATTTACATGGAATGCATCTAGAATGCACAACTTAAAACGGCTCGCGTTTGCAACGCATTTGAAAGACTTTTCCACTCCGGATGTGGGAAGTATTAGTTTGTGATGACTACGTTGTATAAAGGGTTGAGACGATACCCCGACCCGCGCTTGCTTTCGATCACATCTTGCTTCTTTGGTAGCTGGAGTTTTGCACGAAGCACAGTGTTGATGGTGGCGATGGTTTTTGAGACCGCGGCGGTGCTTTTTGACTCAAGACGTTTCTGAATATCTTGCGTCGGTGCGTACCCGTCGTGCTCGTGGAGCATGAACAAAATATCTTTTTTAAATCCACCGCTCTCAAACTCGTGCTCCAAGATAGTGCCATCAATAGTGCGCGCAATGCGGCCACTTCGAGATACAGAGAGCACGATGACGGGAGTATCGTTTTGATACTCAAGAATTTTTGCGTTGAGAATGGCGATCATGTCTGCCCACTTGGCGGACTTGTCTTTTTTCTGTAGGTAAAAGTGGCGAGTGGTGAATGCCGAGCCATTGAGCCATTCGTGGACGAGCATCATCGCGTAGACGATTTTGGAGCGGCCGTATTGCTCGATAGCGGGGAGGGGTTGCAGTTCGGTCAACCTATCTAAATCATGCTTTGACAGCTCAACTTCGATGGAAGCACAAATGCCTTTAATTTCAGGCAAGTATTCGGCTATGGCGTGTCGGGAAAACTGGCTCATATGGAGTATATTAGCACTAGTTGACAGATGTGGACAGGGGTGTACCATTGGGGTAATGAACCGAACAGAAAAAAAGGATTTGGAGGGCTACTCTTTCCTCCGCAATCAAATTATTCATACCGGCGTTACACCATCCCTGCGCGAAATTGGTCGGGCTATCGGGTATGTCTCACCTCGCTCGGTACAACTCATGCTTAAGCGACTTGAAGGTCGAGGACTCCTCAAGTATGAAGACGGGGTTATTAAGCTCTCTCCACGAAAGACTCCAACCATGTCAGAGCAGACGGTGAGTGTGCCGCTTGTTGGTTCTGTTGCGTGTGGGCTACCGTCACTGGCTGAACAAGACGCTGAAGCGCTAATTCCAATTTCTACGCGTATCGCGCGGCCTGGGCATATGCACTTCCTTCTCCGTGCTGTTGGAACATCCATGAACAAGTCCGGTATCAATGATGGTGATCTAGTGTTAGTACGACAACAGTCGAGTGCGAACGATGGTGAGAAAGTGGTTGCTCTCATTAACGACGAAGCTACGATCAAGCACCTCCATCACGAAGAGGGGGTGATTGTACTCAAGCCAAATTCAACTGATTCGTCACATAAACCGATCGTTCTTTCGGACGAATTTATTATTCAGGGAGTCGTTGCCGCAACGCTTCCCGCTAATCTTTACTAAGTATGGCAAAAAATATACACACCGTTTACAACTCTGATCGTGAGCGATGGGAGAACAAGCGCGAAGGAAATGATACACCGCTCTCATCGCATCGCACGAAAGACAACGCACTCGACGCGGGAGAGCACGTCGCGAAGGATAGAAGTGTCGAACATTTTATCCACGGTAAAGACGGCAAGATCCAGGAGCGTAACAGCTACGGTAACGATCCATTTCCGCCACGCGGCTAAACACATGGAAACAAAACTCAAACACCTTGAATTCATTCAGTCGACCATCAACCGGATGGCCGGTAATTCTTTTTTGTTAAAGGGTTGGGCAGTCACACTCGTCGGTGCTCTGTTCGCACTGACTTTCAAGGAGGTGGATCCGTTGTACCTCCTAATCTCATTGGTAGTCCTCGTTCTTTTTTGGCGACTTGATAGCTACTACCTTTCCCGAGAACGTTTATTCATCAAACTCTACGAGCGCGTAAGCACATCGGAAAGTGACAGTACAGATTTCTCCATGAGCACGAAGCCATTTGAGAAGGAGGTAACTGTCGGTGGATGCGCGTTCTCGGAAACGATGCGGCTGTTTTACGGAGGGTTGGCAGCAGCGCACATTATTATCTTTATTCTCATCTAAAATTATGACTCGAAAAATATTTTTCAGTTTCCATTACGAGCGAGATGCCTGGCGAGCTGGCCAGGTACGCAACAGCGACCTTCTCCCCAATGAGGACGAGTTCGGTTTCATTGACGCCGCCGCGTGGGAGGAAATAAAGCGCAAGGGCGATGCGGCAATAGAAAACTGGATTAAGGAACAGCTTGAAGGCACGTCGGTCACGGTCGTGCTCATCGGCGCGGAAACTGCACAGCGCCCATGGGTCGATTACGAAATCCGGACCAGCTGGGAGTGCGGCAATGCAATCATTGGCCTCTACATTCATAACGTCAAAGACGAAGAGCGTAAGACCGATACGCAGGGTGTAAATCCGCTCGACAACATATATCTTGCCAACGGCCAGCCGCTTTCCTCAGTCTGCAAGACGTACGATTGGGTAAACGATGATGGCCGCAACAACCTCGGTACTTGGGCAGATGAAGCGGCTGAGGAGCGTGCGACATACAAAGGCGAGACCAAGCTCAAAGAGGGAGCAGTGGAGGGCTTGGTGCAACCCGTAGCGCGTTCGACCTCCGGGCTTATCAATCCAACGATGCCACGCACAGCTCCGAACACCGGCTTCGCGCCACATTCTCCACACTCGGGCCATGCTGACAGAGAGCGATAAGCAGTGGCTGGCGCGATATCATCCCGGCCTTTCAGTAGAGTCGGACGACAAGATCACCGGGGAGGTAGAGTTCACCGCAACTTATAACAAAGAGTCTGGTCGATTCCTGCAAATCGAGCCTGATATCGTGGACGGCGTAGGTGGGTTGCGACTGTCTGGAAAATTTCGCATTACTGTCGTTGCGCGTACGGTCTTCCGCGATTTGCGGCTCCCAGCACTCACTGTCGAAGGCATCGACGCGATACCGGATCGCCATTTCAATCAATTCGACTTCAGCGCTTGCGTATGCAACCCTCTCGAAGAGGACGAGTTCCTAGAACGCCAGTTCGATTTTCAACGGTACTTCAAGGAATTAGTCGTCCCGTTCCTCTACGGGCAACTGTACTTCTCCCGCGAGGGGCACTGGCCTTGGTTTGATTACGCGCACGGTGGTTTGGGAACAATTGAGGCCTTTTCAAGGAACCCGACCCCGGCCAAGGCGGAGGAATGCGTGCAGAGGATCGCGCGTGAGGTTCAATTTTGGAAAATAGTTAAGCCGCTCTTGCTCCAGAAGTCGGACATAAAGGGACATACCCTCTGCACCTGTCCGAGGCGCGATCACTTGCGACGCTGTCATCCAGTTGCTCTCACTGGATTACGCCTCTTGAAGAGGGTGATGAAGGAGCACGGTATCGAGCTTCCGTAAAAAGTGACACGGTAAAACGCGAGAAATGTGTCACTTTTGTCACATTCCAAAAACAGCACTCCGACCCAGATGCCTCAAAATGGCGAGTGGAGAAATCGCTCAAAAACCCTTACACTGGTTGATAGCGGTGGGCACTTAACCCACCTGCACCGCAAAAATAACGAGACCGAAGCGCAGCTTCGGGCGACTATATTTTTGCAGGAAAGAGGGAGGGATTCGAAGGAAGCACGGGGCCACCCGTTCAGCAGAATGGGTCGCGTGCGCAGGCCCGAGCGGAGAAATTTTGTGG